>JBKJRO010000031.1:0-3107 GCA_046594555.1 Solirubrobacteraceae bacterium | reverse complement strand
CATCAGCGTCGCGAGCAGCCGGGCGAGGCGGATCGCCTCGGCGCTGAGGTCCTCGCGCACGAGCGCTGCTCCGGTGGTTGCCGCGTAGCCCTCGTTGAAGACGAGGTAGATGACGGCGAGCACGCCGGCCATCCGGTCGGGCAGTTCGTGCGGCTCGGGGATCCGGTAGGGGATGTGCGCGCCGGCGATCTTGCGCTTGGCGCGGACCAGGCGCTGGGCCATCGTCGGCTCGGGCACCACGAACGCGCGCGCGATCTCGGCGGTCGTCATCCCGCCGAGCATGCGCAGGGTCAGTGCGACGCGCGCGTCGATCGCCAGCGCCGGGTGGCAGCAGGTGAAGACCAGCCGCAGGCGGTCGTCCTGCATCGGGGTGTCGGTCGTCATGTCGGTGTCCTCCTCGGCCGCGTCGCCCAGCGACAGCAGGTGGGCGAGCACCGTCGTGCGGTCGGCCAGCATGCGCTCGCGGCGCAGGCGGTCGATCGCCTTACGCCGCGCGCATGTCGTGATCCACGCCCCGGGCGCCCGCGGGACGTCGTCGCGCGGCCAGGTGACCAGCGCGGCGACGAGCGCGTCCTGCACGGCGTCCTCGGCCAGGCCGACGTCGCCGCCGACGTGGCGGGCGAGCGTGGCGATGACGGCCGGGCCCTCCGCGCGGAAGGCTCGGCCGACGGCGTCACGGGCGTCCGGGCCGGCGGTCACCCGAAGTTCATGACCGGGCGAACCTCGACTGAGCCGTGCTCGATGTTCGGCGCCTTCGCAGCCCAGTCGAGCGCCGCGTCCAGGTCGGGCGCCTCGAGGATGTAGTAGCCGCCGAGCAGTTCCTTCGTCTCCGCGAACGGCCCGTCGCTGACGACGCGCTCGCCGCCGCGCACGCGCACGGTCGTCGCCGTCGCGATCGGCTGCAGGGCGTCGCCGCTGCGCATCGCGCCGGCCTCGGACATCGCCTGGCTGTAGGCCATCCAGTTCTGGAACTCGGTCTGGGCCTCGGGGCTGCCCTCGGCCGGGCCGGCGGCCGGGTCGCCGTAGATGAGCAGCATGTACTGGGGCATGTCGAATCTCCTGTGGTCGGGTCCGGCGACGCTCGCCGGATGCATTCAACAGGCCGACGGACGGGCGCAGGGGATTTCGACATCGGCGCCAAAGCTGGCGCGCCGGCGCTACCAGGGGTTCGGGTCGCCCCAGGAGCCCGTCCCCGCCCACCCGTCCGGCTCGCGGCCGGTGCCCTCGAGCAGCGCCGCGCGCTGCCACGGGTTGCGCGCGGGCGCGGGAGCAACCAGCGGCGGTGCGGTCTCGCGCAGGAATCGCTCGATCGCGGCGACGACCGCGGCCGCCTCCTGCGGGGAGGCGGCCGGCGCGACGATGCGCAGCTGCGGACGGCTGTTCGGCACGGGCGGAAGGGTATCGTCGGCCGCCGCATGCCCGATGTCCCCGTCCTGGACCACGACGCCGTGCTCGCCGCGGTCAGCCCGCAGGCGGCGATCGAGCACACGCGCGAGGCGTTCCTGCGCCACCGCCGCGGCGACTGGGTGATGCCGGCGAAGGTCTACCTGCCGTCGCCGGGTTTCGGCGATTTCCGCGCGATGCCGGCCCGCGGCGACGGGCTGGCGATGCTCAAGTGGATCAGCTCGTTCCCCGGCAACCCGGCGCGCGGGCTCCCGACCGTCCTCGGCGTGATCGTCCTGTCCGACGCGCAGACGTCCGAGCCGCTCGCGCTGCTCGACGCGCGCTCGGTCACGGCGCTGCGCACCGGCGCCGTCGCCGCGGTGGCCGCGGCCGCGCTCGCACCCGCCGGGCCGCGGACGTCCGGCATCATCGGCTGCGGCCTCCACGGCGCCTGGGCCGGACGCTGCCTGGTCGCGGGCGGGACTCCCGGCGGCGTCTGCCACGACCCGCGGGCGGCGCTCGCCGAGGCGCTCGCGGCGCAGCTGGGTGACGGCTGGCGCGCCGGAACGCTCGCCGAGGCGCTCGGCTGTGACGTGGTGACCTGCGTGACGCCGGGCTCGGCCCCGGTCGTCACGGCGGCGGACCTGCGCCCCGGGCTGCACCTGAACATGCTCGGCGCTGACGGGCCCGGGAAGGCCGAGGCGACGATCGACGCCGTCGCCGCCTGCACGCTGTTCTGCGACGAGTGGGAGCAGGCCGCCCACGGCGGCGAGCTGACCGGTGCGATCGAGGCCGGCCGCGTCACGCGGGCCGACGTCACCGACATCGGCGCGGTGCTCAGCGGCGAGTCGCCGGGCCGCACGGACGATCAGCAGACGACGCTGTTCGACTCCACCGGCCTGGCGATCCAGGACCTCGCGATCGCCGCGGCCGCGCTGGCGGCGCTGCGCGAGGGGCGCGTGGACGCGCCGCTCGCGCGGCTGTGACGTCAGCTCGACTTGCCCTTGATCGACGTCTGTCCGCGGGCGACCTCGTACGTGAAGCCCTTCGCCGGCAGCGTCTTCGTCGACTTCTGCTTGATCGTGTCGAGGCGGACGAGCTCGGAGGTCATGCCGTCCTTGCGCGCGGTGATCCGGCCGTAGCCGTGGTGGTCGAAGTCGGCGTTGTCGACCCAGCTGTTGATGCCGCGCAGCGCGTCGATGATCGCCGCGGGCGTCGCCGGCTTGGCGTCGTTGCCGGGGATGGTGATGCCGCCGGCGTCGATGTCGGTCTCGCCCAGCCCCTGTGAGGTGACCGAGCCGCCGACGAACTCGAGCGCGACCGGCTTGCCCTTGCCGTCGAACCCGCGCTGCACGTCGCCGGCGATGAACGTGTGGATGTCGCCCGTGACGAACACCACGTCCTTGATCGACTTGTCGAGGATGTGCTTCAGCAGCTCCTCGCGCTCGCGGGGGTAGCCCTGCCAGCCGTCGAAGGTGAAGAACGAGTCGCCGAGCACCTTGGTCGGCATCATCGTCAGCTCGTTGCCGACCACCTTCCAGGCGGCCGGGCTCGCGGCCAGGCGGCTCTTGGCCCAGTTCAGCTGCGTGCGGCCGAGGAAGTCGCGCGGTCGGTCGTACTCGGCGCAGGCCGGGGCCACGGCGTCGTTGCAGGGCTGATCGTCCCGGTACTGACGCTGGTCGAGCATGAGCAGGTCGACGGTCTTGCCGAAGCGCAGCCCGCGG
>JBKJRO010000127.1:0-2676 GCA_046594555.1 Solirubrobacteraceae bacterium | reverse complement strand
AACGGCACGCAGCCGCGTCCGGTATCGCCGCGTCGCCGCCGCATCACCGGCGCAAACCGCAGCGGTGTGGGCTGCGTAGTACACGGCCGCAGAGAGGTTCGGGTCGCCGCCCGTCTCCACGATCCCGGCGGCCTCCGCCGCCACCGCCGCGCGCACCGACGCCGTGCCCGGCGTCCAGAGCGCCATGACGACGTCCGGCGCAACCCGCGCGAGCACGGCGGGGTCGCCGGTCGCACGCGCCAGATCGAGCGCCGCCGCGGCCGCGGCCGTGCGCCGTTCCGTCTGGTCGGTGTGCACGAGACTCTGCGCGACGAGCGCCTCGTGACGAGCACGCGTCGCCAGATCCGCGTCGTCAACGCGCGCCAGCGCGGCCTCGGCGATCGCGAGCTGCGTCGGCGCGGCGCTGCCGAACCGGATGATCGAGCCCGGATTGATCGCCAGCGCCGCGTGGAGTAGTGCGCCGTCGTTCCCACCGCGTTCAGCGAGCGCGGCACCCTCGAACAGGATGTCCAGCCCGCAGGGATCCCCGGCCCGGGTCGCGGCATCGCCGAGGCGCACCGTGAGGTCGACCAGTTCCGAGGCCGGCCGGTCGAGCGCCCGAGCGTGGTCGAGCGCCCGCCGGTACCATCCGGCCGCCTCCTCGGCGGCGAGACCCGCGAGCGCATCGTCGCCGGCCGCAGTGGCCCACCGCTGCGCGTCGGCGCGTCGGCCGGCGAGCTCGGCGTGGTGGGCCAGCCGTGCCGCCGGCGCGCGCACCCGGCCGGGGGCCTGCAACGCGTCGAGTGCGGCGGCGTGGAGGCGGACCCGTGTCCGCTCCCCCAACTCCGACTCAAGGCTGCGCGCCACCAGCGCGTGCGTGAACCGGGCAGTCCCGAAGTCCGGGCCCCCCGGCGCGATCACCCCGGCCGCAGTTGCGCGGTCGAGCACGTCATCGAGCGCGTCGGTGTCGATCTGTGCAACCGCCGCGAGCGCCACCTCGTCGAACTCCACGCCGAGGATCGCGGCCGCCGTGAGCACATCACGTGCCTGGGACCCGAGCACGCCGACGCGCTGCCACACGAGATCGCGCAGCGTCGCCGGGAGCGCGTCGGCGCCCGGCCCGCCGAGCATGACGGCACCATCGCGCACCCCCAGCCGTTCCGACTCGGACCAGGAGCGGAGGAGGTGCTCGGCGAACAGCGGGTTTCCGGCCGTCTCCGCGGCAAGGCCCAGCGCGACCTGGTGGACGTCGTGCCCGGTGGTGACGTCGACGCGAGCGTGCACCAAGGCACCGAGCTCGTCGTGATCGAAGCCGTGCAACTCGACGCGGGTCGCGCCCACGCGGACGAGATCCGCCACCATTGCCCGCAGGTGGTCACCCGACGCCTCCCCTGTATCTCGGAAGGTCCCGACCACGAGCACCGGCACTCCCGAGAGATCCACGACCAGCTGGCGCAGCAGTTGGAGAGCGGTCGGCTCGGCCCAGTGCAGATCGTCGAGGACGAGGGCGACGGGACCTGACGCGGCCGACCGTCGCACGACGTCTGCCGCGGCCTGGAACAGCAGGTGCCGTGCCGTACCCGGGTCGTCGGCGGCGTCAGGGCTGAGGTCGGGAACGCGGGATCGCAGTGCCGGCACCAGTCGGGCGAGGTCGCCACCACATCGGGCCGCATGTGCGGCGATCGCATCTTCCGGGAGCCCGTCGACGATCTGTTCGAGCACACCACGGAACGGCTGAAAGGGCTCGCCGATGAACTCGGTGCACCGGTCGTAGAACACCGACCATCCGGACCGCCCGCCGTGGGCCGCGACGAACGCCGCGACGAGCGACGTCTTGCCGATCCCGGCTTCGCCGGACACGAGCACGACACGCGGACCTTCCCGTTCAGCGTCCATCGCCGCGTCGACCAGGGCCGCGAGCTCCCGTCGCCGGCCGACGATTGGCTTCGCCGCCACGAGTGGAGCCGGCACCCTTGCCGCCGACCGATCGCGTGGAGCGGTCAGCTGCGTATCACCCTCGTCCCGCTCGGACCCGTCCCAGCCGGCCGAGATGCGCTGCTCGATCCGCCGAAGCACCTCCGACGGCTCGGTCCCGGCTCGATCAACGAGGAACGACCGATAGGTCTGATAGCTCCGCAGTGCCTCGGTCTGCCGGCCCGCTGCGGCCAGAGCTCGCATCAAGAGTTCCCGCGGCCGGTCCCGAAATTCGTTGCCGACGATGTGCGGCTCGAGGATGGCGATCGCCTCGTTCGAGCGGCGTCGCTCGATCAACGCGTCGGCGAGGTCTTCGACCGCGGTGGCGCGCACCTCGGCGAGCCGGGACGCCTCGCCGTGCGCCCAGGCTTCGTCACGAAACTCGTCGAGCGCGGGGCCGACCCAACGGTCGAGCGCGCGTCGGATGACGGCGGGATCCCCGTTCGCTCATTTGAGTTCGTCGCACGCCGACACGGCGTCGACGGCGAGGTCAAGTCGGTATCCCGTCGCCGTCGTCACCAGCGCGTCGGCGCCGACGGTCTGGCGGAGCCGGGCCACGATCTTGCGTAATGCTCCGCTCGAGACGCCGAGTACCCAGCACAACCAGTCGGAGCGCACGGGCTGCGGGCCGTGGACCGCAAGCGCGCCGAGCAAGCGGCGCTGGCTCGCACTCGGCAGATCGACGACGCCATCCGGCGACACGAGTTGGATCGGGCCCAACAG
>JBKJRO010000074.1:0-7754 GCA_046594555.1 Solirubrobacteraceae bacterium | reverse complement strand
GCGCATTCAAGTCGACCCGGGGATCGGGTTCGGAAAGACGCTCGAGCACAACCTCGAACTGCTGCGCCGCCTCGACGAGGTCGCCGCGCTGGGCTTCCCGGTCGTCGTCGGCGTCTCGCGCAAGGCATTCCTCGGAACGCTGACCGGCCGCGAGGCCCCCGCCGCCCGCGTCGCGGCGACCGTCGCCGCCAACGTTCTGGCGTTCGAGCGCGGCGGTCGGATCTTCCGCGTCCACGACGTCGCCGCGACGGTCGATGGGCTGCGCGTCGCGACTGCTAGCTTGCGCGCCGATGGCTGACGACGACGATCTCGAGGAGTACGACGCCGACGACTTCGAGGAGGACGACGACGGCATCGAGCGCACGGCCGTCAGCGTCGAGGTCACCGGGCTGTCGCTGTTCACGCATCACGGCGTCACAGCGGCCGAGCGCGAGATCGGGCAGCGCCTGATCCTCGACCTGCGCTTCGACGCGGGCGCCTGCGACGCGACCGTCACCGACCGCGTCGAGGACACGGTCGACTACGCGCGCGTCTGCGACGTCGTCGCGCTCGTCGCCCAGCGCCGCTCCTACCGCACGCTCGAGGCGCTCTGCACGGCGGTCGCCGATCGCCTGCTGGACGACTTCGACACCGCCGAGGTGTGGGTCAAGGCGACGAAGCCCGAGCCGCCCATTGCCCTCCCGGTCGAGTCGGTCTCGGTCGAGGTCTGGCGCGCGGCGGGCGAGGCGTGAGCGAACCGACCCGGTTCGACCGCGACACGGCCGTCACCGCACTGGGCGACGGCGCGTACGCGGCGCAGAGCGACCCCGGCTGGAACGCGCCGTTCGGCGCCAACGGCGGCTACATGGCGGCGATCGTGCTGCGCGCGCTGGAGGCCGAGGTGGCCGACGCCGGGCGCCCGGCACGGTCGATCACGCTGCACTTTCTGCGCCCGCCCCAGCCCGGTGCGCTGCACATCGAGGTCACGGTCGAGCGTTCCGGCCGCAACCTGTCGACGCTCACCGCCCAGGTGCTCCAAGCGAACAGGGCGTGCATCCTCGCCATCGCCGCGTTCTCCGGCGACTTCCCTGAGGTGGAGCGGTTCACGGCGCCGATGCCGATCGTCGCGCCAGCCGCGTCGATCGAGCCGTGGGCGGTGCGGCCCGAGCAGCCACCGATCGCCCACCGGATCGAGTTCCGGGGCGCGATCGGGCCGCTCCCGTACACGGGAGCGGACGAGGCGCTGAGCGGCGGCTGGATGCGCATGGAGCAGCCGCAGCGGCTCGATGCCGCTGCGCTCGCGCTGTACGCGGACGCCTGGCTCCCGGCGGCGTTCACGCGGGTGCACGGTCCGCTCGCCGCGCCGACCATCGACCTGACGATCCACTTCCGCGACCCTGCCGCTGCGCTGCTCGTCCCGCCGTCCGACGCGGTGCTGGGCGTCTTCCGCTCGGACTACGCCGCGGGCGGGTTCGTCGAGGAGGACGGCGAGCTGTGGTCGCCCGACGGGGTGCTGCTCGCCCATTGCCGCCAGCTCGCGCTGCTTCAGGACCTGCCGTGAATCGGATCGGCTACCTCGGGCTGGGCTCGAACGTCGGCGACCGCCGCGCGAACCTCCAGGCGGCCGCCGACGCCCTCGGCCCGCGCGGCGTGCACGTGCTGGCGAGTTCGTCGACCTACGACACCGATCCCGTCGGTCCCGTCCAGGACCAGCCGGCGTTCCTCAACGCCTGCGTGCGGATCGAGACCCTGCTCGAACCGGAGGCGCTGCTCGACGCCTGCAAGGCCGTCGAGCGCGAACTCGGCCGCGACCTGGAGGGCGGCGTGCGCTACGGCCCGCGGCCGATCGACGTCGACGTGCTGCTGCTCGGCGACCTCGAGCATGCCAGCGAGCGCCTGACGCTCCCGCACGACCAGGCGACCGCGCGGCGGTTCGTCCTGATCCCGCTGCTGGAGCTCGACTTCGCGCTCGCCACGCCCGACGGCCGCGCGCTTGCGGACGCGCTCGCGGCGCTGCCGCTGGACGAGGGCGTGCGCCGAGCGGGCGACCCGCTCGGCGTCGCGTCCGTGGCCGGCGACTAGGCCGTCGCGAGGAATTCCGCCGGGATCGACCCGGCCGGCACGTCGCCCGGGAAGTCCGGGAACAGCCGCAGCGCGAGCTCGCCGGCGGGGCGCGACTCGAACATCGGCCGCAGATCCGCGAGCGTCATCAGCAGGCGCATGCTCGTCGCGATCTGCAGGTCGGCGGCGTTCGGATCCTCGCCGCCGAGCACGCCGTCGGCGATCCAGGCGTCGATCGTGTCGCAGACCGCCGGGATCGATCGCACGTCCGGGCCGTACGTGTCCGGCGTCGCCGCGTTGAGCTTCATCTCGATGCGCGTGGCGACCGGCGCGATGAGCTTCAGCACCGGCACCGGGATCGCCGGCAGCTTGGACCCCGCCGAGAACGTCGCCATCGCCGCGGGGTTGGCCTTGAACGTCGGCCAGAGGATCCGGCGCGTCAGCGACTGCAGCTCCTCGTCACCCCAGCGCTCCGCCTCGAGGACCTTCGATCGCAGGTCGGGATCGGCGGGGTACAGCGGCGGCTCGGGCACCAGGGCGTCGAGCCTGGCGAGGATCGCGCGGGAGCCGCTGATCTCCTCGCCGTCGATCTTCAGCAGCGGCACCGTGCGCGAGCCGAAGCGCGCGCGCATGATCGCGGCGTGCATCGGCGGCGGGAACTCGGTGATCTT
The DNA here is from genome assembly GCA_046594555.1 of Solirubrobacteraceae bacterium. GTDB lineage: Bacteria > Actinomycetota > Thermoleophilia > Solirubrobacterales > Solirubrobacteraceae > F1-60-MAGs163. The sequence goes on along the minus strand of JBKJRO010000074.1, from coordinate 5,043 downwards.
GTACGGGATGTGCTTCAGCTGGAGGGCGCGCTCGACGGTGGCGCAGGGGTGGGAGCCGTTGACGACGTAGAGGCGTGCGTTCATGGAGCTGATCCTACGCCTGCACGGGCTGCGTCCGCCTGCAGCACCCGCGATACTCCCGCGGCGATGCTGCTGGTCGTCGATGTCGGCAACACCCAGACCCATTTCGGGACGTACCGCGACGACGTCCTCGTCGAGCACTGGCGCTTCGCCACGGTGCGCGAGTCGACCGCGGACGAGCTCGGCGCGGCGCTGCGCAACCTGCTCGAGCTGCGCGGCGTCAGCCTCAGCGATCTGGGCGCGTCGATCGTCTCGTCGACCGTCCCGCAGCTCGAGCCCGAGTGGATCGCGATGGCCGCCCGCTATCTCGACCACGACATGCTCGCCGTCGGCCCGGGCCTCAGCACCGGCATGGCGATCCGCATCGACAACCCCCGCGAGCTCGGCGCCGACCGGCTGGTCAACGCGGTCGCCGCGCACGCGCGGCTGGGCGGCCCGTGTGTCGCGGTCGACTTCGGCACGGCGGTGAACTACGACGTCGTGTCCGCCGAGGGCGAGTACATCGGCGGCATCATCTCCCCGGGCGTGGAGATCTCGCTCGACGCCCTCACCCTGCGGGGGGCGAAGCTGCCGCGGATCGACCTGGTGCCGCCGCGAGCGGCGATCGGCAAGGGCACCGTCGAGGCCATCCGCAGCGGCATCATCTACGGCTTCGCGGCACAGGTCGACGGCATCATCCGCCGCATCCACGACGAACTCGGGACCGCGGCCCCGACGATCGCGACCGGCGGCCTCGCCCGTCACATCGTCCCCTTCACCACGGCGATCACGGAGGTCGACGACCTCCTGACGCTCTCCGGGCTCAAGCTGCTCTACGAGCGCAATACCGCGGCGTAGAGCGCGGCGCTCGGGCTACGCTGGTCGGCGTGTCGCAGCCAGCGCTCACCGAGCCGTTCGACATCGGACCCGTCCGCGTCCCCAACCGGGTCGTGCTCGCCCCGCTGGCCGGGATCGGCAACTGGTTCGTGCGCCTGCAGGCCAAGCGTCACGGGGCCGGCCTGGCAGTGAGCGAGATGGTGTCCAGCTTCGCGATCCACCATCGCAACCAGAAGACGATGGACGAGCTGCTGCGGATCCATCCCGAGGAGCACGAGCGCGGGCCGGTCGCGATGCAGCTCTTCGGGCAGGACCCCGACGTGATGCGGTCGGCGGCGGCGACCGTCGCCGCTCGCGGCGCGGACATCATCGACCTCAACATGGGGTGCCCCGTGCCGAAGGTGTGCCGGACCGGCGCGGGGGCCGCGCTCATCGATGACCCCGATCGCGCGGTCGCGGTCGCGGCCGGGGCGGTCGCCGGCGGCGGTGGCGTGCCCGTGATGGTCAAGCTCCGATCCGGTCGCCGGCCGGGGGCGACGGACGGCATGACGCTGGCCCACCGCCTGGTGGATGAGGCGGGCGTCAGTGCGATCGCCTTTCACCCGCGGTCGGCGGCGGTGCATCACAAGGGGGTTCCGGACTACGACCTGGCCGCCGAGCTGGCCGGGTCGCTGGCGGTGCCCGTGATCCTGTCGGGCGGCCTGCGGGACCGCGAGTCGACGCTCGCCGCATACGAGCGGACCGGTGCCGCCGCCGTGATGCTCGCGCGCGGCTCGCTCGGGAACCCGTGGCTGTTCGAGCAGGTGCTCGGGACGCGGGATCTCGACGCCTCGCCGGACGAGATCGTGGCCGAGCTGGAATGGGTCATGGATCGCGCCGCCGAGCACCTGGGCCCCGAGCGCGCGGCGCGCTACCTGCGCAAGTTCTACCCCTGGTACCTGGAGCGGCTGCACGCCTCCAAGGCGCAGCAGGCGGCGTTCCAGCAGACGTCGGCGCTGGACGAGGCGCGCGCTCTGCTGGCCGTGCTGGAGCCCGCCGCGACCGCCGCGTAGGGGGCGCCGGAAGCGTTCCGGCCGCCCTGGGCCGGTCGCTATACTGCGCCGCTCGCTCCAGCCTCACCGTTCATGATCTCCGCCTCTGTGCTGGGATTTTCCCGCCTCGCGACAGCTCGGAAGCACTTTGCCCAAGGACGTCATCCTCACCCCTGAAGGCCTCGAGAAGCTCACGGAGGAACTCGAGCTCCTGAGCACCGTCCGGCGCCGCGAGGTGGCCCAGCGGATCAAGGAGGCGCGCGAGTTCGGCGACATCGCCGAGAACGCCGAGTACGACGATGCGAAGAACGAGCAGGCGATGCTCGAGTCGCGGATCATGCAGCTCGAGGAGAAGGTGCGCTCGGCGCAGGTCATCAACGCCGCCGACATCTCGACCGACGCCGTCCAGATCGGCTCCATCGTCCACGTCAAGGACGAGAAGACCGGCAAGTCGGTCAAGTACACGATCGTCGGCTCGGCCGAGGCGAATCCCTCCGAGGCGAAGCTCTCGAACGAGTCGCCGGTCGGCCGCGCGCTGCTCGGCCACAAGCGCAACGACATCGTCTCGGTCCAGGTCCCGCGCGGCCCGGCCCGCAAGCTGAAGATCACGAAGATCGACGTCGGGCTCTGATCCCGGCGAGCGCCGGCGGCCGCCCGTGCGCGATGATGCGCCGGCCGTGACCGACGACGCAGACCAGCAGGCCGCCGGGCCGCCGATCTCCGAGCTGCTGGCCACCCGGCGGGCCAAGCTCGACCGCCTGCGGGCGCACGGGATCGATCCGTTCCCGCACAGCTTCCCGGGGGTGACCCCGGTCGCCGAGGTGCTCGCGGGCTTCGACGACCTCCCCGACGGTGCGGAGACGGACGTCGCCCACCGCGTCGCCGGCCGCCTGGCCGCGCGCCGGGGGCAGGGCAAGATGGCGTTCCTCGACCTGGTCGACCGGTCGGGCCGGATCCAGCTGCAGGCGCGCATCGACGTGCTCGGCGAGGAGCGCATGGAGCGCCTGCTCGACCTGGACCTGGGCGATCTCGTGGGCATCGACGGCACGGTCTTCCGCTCACGGCGCGGCGAGCTGTCGCTGCGCGTCGACGACGCGACGGTGCTCGCCAAGAGCCTGCGCCCGCCGCCCGACAAGCACCACGGCCTGCAGGACGTCGAGACGCGGTTCCGCCGCCGCGAACTCGACCTGATCGGCAACGCCGAGTCGCGCGAGGTCTTCATCACCCGCGCGAAGGCGATCAGCGCCGTGCGGCGCTACTTCGACGACGAGGGCTTCGTCGAGGTCGAGACCCCCGTGCTGCAGCCGCTCTACGGCGGTGCGCTGGCGCGGCCGTTCACCACCCACCACAACACGCTCGACCGCGACCTGTACCTGCGGATCGCGACCGAGCTGTACCTCAAGCGCTGCATCGTCGGCGGCCTGGAGCGGGTGTACGAGCTCGGCAAGGACTTCCGCAACGAGGGCATCTCGTTCAAGCACAACCCCGAGTTCACGATGATCGAGTGGTACGAGGCGTACGCCGACTACACCGACGAGATGACGCGGGTCGAGACGCTCGTCGCGCGGGTCGCCGAGGCCTGCGGCTACGAGGGGGAGCTGAGCTTCGCGCCGCCGTGGCGCCGCGTCACCCTGCGCGAGGCGATCCTCGAGGGGACGGGCATCGACATCCTGGTCCACCGCGACCGCGACGCCCTGGCGGCTGCGATCGCGGCCGAGCCGCGCGTCGCGTTCGACACCGACGGCGTGAACTGGCCCGGCCTCGTCGACGACCTGCTCAGCAAGTACGTCGAGCCGCAGATCACCGACCCGGTCTTCGTCACCGACTACCCGACCGAGCTTTCGCCGTTCGCCAAGGACCACCGCTCCGAGCCCGGGCTCGTCGAGCGCTTCGAGGCGTTCTGCTCGGGCATGGAGATCGCGAACGCGTTCACCGAGCTCAACGATCCCGACGAGCAGCGCCGGCGCTTCGAGGACCAGGCCCGGCTGGCGCTCGGCGGCGACCTCGAGGCGCAGCCCTACGACGAGCAGTTCGTCGAGGCACTGGAGCAGGGGATGCCCCCGACCGGCGGGGTCGGCCTGGGCATCGACCGCCTCGTGATGCTGATGACCGGGAAGCACTCGATCCGCGAGGTCGTGCTGTTCCCGGCCATGCGCGATTAGGGGCCTATCCCGCGCGGCCCGGCATGGTCGGCTGCCCGATGGCCGTCACGATGCGGCGGCGCCATCCGGCCCCCGCACGACCGGTGCGAAGGCCGGCTGTCGCCACCACCTCGCTCGGCCCTCGAACACTCGACCCCACCGTCCCCATCGGGACAGGCCCCAAGACTTCCTGCACCGGATCGCAGGAAACGGCGCAGCGAGCGGGAATCCAGAGGTCTCCCAGGGCGAAGAGTCCGGGAACTCCACTGGTAGACTGGCGTATGCCGCCCTCGAAAAACCCGTTCGCTCATCCGATCGGCGCCCCGCGCCGAACTAGGGGGTAAGCAACGGGTCGTTCGCGACCCTGTACAGGAAGGACCCAGCACCGATGTTCGAGCGATTCACAGAACGTGCCCGCCAGGTGGTCGTCCTTGCGCAGGAGGAAGCGCGCACGCTGAAGCACAACTACATCGGCACCGAGCACATCCTGCTCGGGCTGCTGCGCGAGGAGGAGGGCCTGGCAGCCCGCGTCCTCGAGAGCCTCGACATCACCGTCGAGCGCGTGCGCGCGCAGGTCGTGCGCATCGTCGGCTCCGGTGAAGAGGTCACGTCCGGGCAGATCCCGTTCACCCCGCGCGCCAAGAAGGTGCTCGAGCTGGCGCTGCGCGAGGCGCTGAGCCTGGGTCACAACTACATCGGCACCGAGCACATCCTGCTCGGCCTGGTCCGCGAGAACGAGGGCGTCGCCGCCCGCATCCTGCTCGACTTCGACGCCGACTCCGAGAAGATCCGCAACGAGGTGATCAGGATGCTTTCCGGCCCCGGCGGTCGTCGCCAGGGTTCAGGCTCGAGCTCGGGATCCAGCAGCTCGGCCGAGGGCAAGAAGTCCTCGAAGCTGCTCGACCAGTTCGGCCGCAACCTGACCAAGCTCGCCGCAGACGGCAAGCTCGACCCCGTGATCGGTCGCGAGACCG
>JBKJRO010000067.1:0-53625 GCA_046594555.1 Solirubrobacteraceae bacterium | reverse complement strand
GGTGCGCATGTCCCCCAAGGCGCGCCAGTCGAAGGGCAAGGCGCGCCTGTCGCAGTACGAGCAGCTGCTCGCCGAGTCCAACGCCGCGAGCAAGGACGCCGAGAAGCTCGAGATCTTCATCCCGTCGGGCAAGCGTCTCGGCGATGTCGTGATCGAGGCCGCCAAGCTCACCAAGGGGTTCGGTGACCGGCTCCTCATCGACGACCTGACGTTCTCGCTGCCGAAGGCCGGCATCGTCGGCGTGATCGGTGCGAACGGCGCCGGCAAGACCACGCTGTTCAAGATGATCATGGGCTCCGAGAAGGCCGATGAGGGCGAGCTCCGCGTCGGACCCACCGTCGACCTCGCGTACGTCGACCAGTCGCGCGATGTGCTCGACCCGGACCAGACCCTCTTCGAGGCGATCACCGACGGCAACGAGATCATCAAGCTCGGCAACCGCGAGATGCACGCCCGTGCGTATGTCGCGGCGTTCAACTTCAAGGGTCCCGATCAGCAGAAGCTGGTCGGTGTGCTGTCCGGCGGCGAGCGCAACCGCGTGCACCTGGCGAAGGTGCCCAAGCGCGGCGGCAACGTGCTGCTGCTCGACGAGCCCACCAACGACCTCGACGTCGACACGCTGCGCGCGCTCGAGGAGGCCGTCCTGAGCTTCGCCGGCTGCGCGGTGATCATCTCCCATGATCGCTGGTTCCTCGACCGCGTCGCGACGCACGTGCTGGCCTTCGAGGGCGACTCGCAGGTGACCTGGTTCGAGGGCAACTTCGAGGCCTACGAGGAGCACCGCCACGAGGTGCTCGGCGCCGAGGCGGATCGCCCGCACCGGCTGACGTACAAGCGCCTCACCCGCAGCTGAGGGACATGCCCGACGTCGTCATCACCGAGTTCACGGACCCTTCCTGTCCGTGGGCCTACTCGGCCGAGCCCGTTCGGCGCCGGCTCAACTGGCTCTACGGCGACCGGCTGGAGTGGCAGACCTGCATGGTGGGCCTGTCCGCGTCGATCGAGGAGAGCGAGGCCCGGGGCCTCACGGTCGAGTCGGCCGCCGCGCACCTGCGCGAGATCGCCGAGCGTCAGCGGATGCCGATCGACACCCGGCCGCGCCCGCGCCTGATGGCGAGCCTTCCGGCCTGCCGCGCCGTCGTCGCGGCACGCCTGCACCAGACGGACGCGGAGCGCCACCTGCTCCGGCGCCTGCGCGTGCGGTGCTTCAGCGGCGAGCTGATCGACACCGGCGAGACGATCGCGTCCGCCGCGGCGGACGCCGGCATCGACCCGGTGCAGCTCGCCGCCTGGATGGCCGGCGGGGACGTGGCCACGGCGCTGGAGGCGGACCTGGCGCGAGCGCGCGAGCCGATCGAGGCGGCGCGCGTCCTCGACGCGAAGCTCGCCAACTGGTCCGGCGGCAGGCGCTACACCTGCCCGTCGTACGAGGTCACCCGCGTGGCGGACGGCGTGCGGATCGCGATCCCGGGCTTCCAGCCCTTCGCGGTATACGACGTGATCCTCGCGAACCTCGTCCCCGGGATCGACCGCCGCGAGCCGCCCGAGCACGTGGAGGAGGTCCTCGCCTGGACCGCGACGCCGCTGGCGACGGAGGAGGTCGCCGCCGTCTGCGACATCACCCACGACCAGGCACGCGAGCGGCTCGGCCGCGTCGCCACGGAATGCCACGTGGGTTTCGACGGCTTCTGGTCGCTGCGGGACTGACGCTCAGCCGGCGGTGAGCGCGCCCGCGAGGGCGTGCAGGCCCGGCAGGACGACGTCCGCCTCGCGCAGGTCATCGGCACCGTAGGGCCCGGTCGGCACGGCGATCACGCGCACGCCGTCGGCGCGCGCGCAGGCGATGTCGCGCGGCGTGTCGCCGACGACGACGGTGCGCTCGCGCGGCCACGCGGCGCCGCCGTTCCACACCGCGCCGGCGCGGCCGCGCGCGATCGCCGGCAGCGCGGCGCGATCCTCGGCGTCGGAGCCGAAGCCGCCCTGCCCGCGCTCGAAGTACCGGCCCAGCCCGGCGCTGGCGAGCTTCAGGTGGGCGACGGCCTCGATGTTGCCGGTGACGAGCGACAGGCGGACGGCGTCGTCGGCCGCGAGCAGGTCGAGAGCCGCCACCGCACCGGGCGCGACATGCGCCGACAGGTCGTCCGGGACGAGGTGCTCGTAGTGGGTCTCCGTCGCCGCGCGGAAGTCGCCGAGCCGCGAGTCGAACGCGGCGCCCTCGACCGCATGGAACGCGAGGATCTGCCGTGCGATCTCGATGTCGGTCCGTCCCGCCGCCTGGACCGGCGGGACCTCGCCGACGGCCACGCCCCAGACGTCCTCGATCGCCGCGAGCACCGCGCGGGCGTGCTCGGCCGAGGCCCGGATCAGCAGCGTCCCGTCGATGTCGAACAGGACGAGCACGACGACCAGCTCAGCGATCGAAGCCGACGTCGGCCGGAAGCCGCCGGGCGAACGCCGCGATCAGGCGCGCGGCGTTGGCGATGTCCTCGAGCTCGACCAGCTCGACGGGCGAGTGCATGTAGCGCAGCGGCAGGCCGATCAGCCCGGTCGGGACGCCGCCGCGCGAGATGTGGATCGCGTCGACGTCGGTGCCGGTGCTCCGCGCGGACGCCGCGATCGTGTAGGGGATGCCCTCGGCCTCGGCGGCCTCGATCAGCAGCTCGGAGACGACCGGGTGCAGGTTCGTGCCGCGCTCGATGCACGGGCCGGAGCCGAGCGGATGCTTGCCGAGTTCGTTCACGTCGATCCCCGGCGCGTCGGTCGCGTGGGTGACGTCGACGACGATCGCCAGGTCGGGCTGCAGCGCGTGGGCGATCGTCGTGGCACCCGCGAGGCCGGTCTCCTCCTGCACCCCCGCGACGGCGATGACGTCACCCGGTGCGCCGCCGTCCGCGGCGACCAGGCGGGCGGCCTCGTACGCGACGTAACAGCCCAGCCGGTTGTCCATCGACCGGCCGATCGCGCGGCCGTTGGGCAGCTCGACGGGGTCGCCGGCGATCACGGCGACGTCGCCGACGCGAACGAGCCCGGCGGCCTCCTCGCCGTCCTTCGCGCCGATGTCGATGTGCAGGTCCGTGAGCTTGGCGACCTTCGCCCGCTCCTCCTCCTTCAGGAGATGGATCGGCTTCTTGCCGATGACGCCCGGGATCGGACCGGCCTTCGTCGCCACCTCGACGCGCTGGCCGATCAGGACCGGCGGATCCCAGCCGCCGACGCCGATGAACCGCAGGTAGCCGGCGTCGTCGACATGCGTGACGATCAGCCCGATCTCGTCGATGTGGCCGACGATCGCCAGCGAGCGCCCGCCCGCCGTCCCCGCGACGCGTGCCGTGGAACTCCCCATGACGTCGCCCTGCACGTCCGCGGTGAACGCCCGGCACGCGTCGCGAAACACGGCGGCGGGCGTGGCCTCGTACCCCGACGGGCCGTGGGCGGTGAGCAGATCGCGGAGCACGGGCGGGATCGACATCCCGTCAGCCTACTTTCGCATGGGTCAGGCGCGCTTGGGCGCGGACCGCAGCAGCGAGTTGCGAGAGTGCGCGGGGTTGCCGTCATTCGGCTCCAGCGACACGTCCATGATCGGGTACTCGGCCGGGTCGACGCTGACCGGCAGCGTCACCGTCCCGCGACCGTCGGGACCGACGCGGAACGTGCCGAGGCTGACCATGTGCGTCGCGTCGCGGATCATCCAGACCTCGTAGAACGAGCGGCGATCGTTGGACGGGAGCCCGTGGACGGCCAGCCGGACCGTGCGTGTGCCGCCCCGGGCCGAGACGAGTGCGCGAGCGCCGGCGCCGGCGGGGGCGGACCCGAAGTGGGCCAGCGCGACGGGCTGTCCGGCTGCGGCCCGCGTCGGCACCGGCTGCGGCGATCCGCCGCCGCCCAGGAGCGAGCCGGCGCCGACGCCGACGGCGAGCAGCACCGCCGCGAGGCCGCCGGCCAGCGCCGGCGAGAGCCGCAGGCTCGGCAGGGTCAGGCGCCGCCAGGGACGCAGCGCCGGCGAGGCGAGCGATGCCGGCCGGCTGTCCGGGGCCAGCAGCGGCGGCGGCGGCTCGGGCGCCCACTCGTCGGTGCCCAGCACGTCGAGCCGGGAGGACACGGCGCGCAGCGCGCGGACCTCGGCGGCGAAGGCGCGGTCGGTCCGCTCCAGCTCGGCGGCGCGCTCCTGCTGGTCGGCGGGCAGCAGGCCAAGGACGTAGGCGGTGGGGTCGATGCTCGAACTCATGCGAGCGCTCCCTCTTCGTGCTCGAGCAGCTCGCGCAGCCGGTTCAGCCCGCTGACCATGCGCGACTTGACGGTGCCGAGCGGCACGCCGGTGCGATCGGCGATCTCGGTCTGGCTGAGCTCCTGGTAGAAGCGCATCTGCAGCAGCAGGCGCTCCTCGCCGGGCAGGCGGCTCAGGTAGTGCGCCATCCGCCAGCGGTCGACGAGCGCGTCCGTCTCGCCCGCGATGTCCTGTGCGGCCTCGACCTCGGAGGTGGCAGCCTGCGGATCCTGCGGCTCGGGAACGCGCTTGCGCAGGTGGTCGATCGCACGGCTGCGCGCGATCATGAGCACCCAGGTCACCAGGCCGGCCTTGCGCGGGTCGTAGTCGGCCGCGCGGCGCCAGACCTCGGTGAACACCTGCTGCTGGACGTCCTCGGCCGCGCCGCGATCACCCAGTGTGCGCAGCAGGTACCCGAAGGTCGCGGGCCCGACTTGGGCGTAGACCTCGGCCAGCGCGTCGTCGTCCCCGTCCTTCAACCGCCGCGCCAGGCGGGCCTCGGTGCGTGCGACCTGCCGTGGAGGGATCGTCGTGGTGCGACGCGTCACGCCGGGATCATGGCGCACGGCGAACGTTCCGGGGTTGTGGAGGACGTCGATGGCCATCGCACATGGTCATACGGAGCCACTCCGCCGAGCGGTTGACGCGCGCTGCTTCGCCTGCCGGCCGTCGGTGATGTACGTGTGGTGCTCCCCGACTGCCAGGCCGGTGGCGATGATGAGGTCACGCGAACGTCAGCACGGTGCGAATGCCGTCCTGGTGGTGCATCAGGTCGAACGCCTCGTTCACCCGATCCAGCGGCAGGTGGTGGCTGATGAACGCGTCGAGCGGGAGCTTGCCATCGAGGTAGAGCCGCACCAGCGCGGGCACGTCGTCGCGCCCCTTCGCGCCGCCGAACGACGCGCCCGTCACATGCCGGCCGGTGATGAGGTACCGCGGGATGATGTCGAGCGTCTCGCCGCGGCCGGCGACGCCGGCGACGACGCACTGCCCCCAGCCCATGCGGGCGGACTCGACGGCCTGGCGCATCACCGCGACCAGGCCGGTGGCCTCGAAGGTGTAGTCCCAGCCGAAGCCGCCGGTCAGCTCCAGCAGCTGCTCGACGGCATCATCGCCGCCTGCGAGCTCCTCGGTCGCGCCCAGCTCGACCGCCTTGGCGCGCCGGTCGGCGCTGGGATCGACGATCATGATCCGCTCCGCGCCGGCGAGCTTCGCCCCCGCGACGGCACCGAGCCCGACGAGGCCGGCGCCGAAGACGGCGACGCTCGACCCGGGCTCGACCTTGGCGATGTAGAGGGCCGCGCCGATGCCCGTCGTGGCGCCGCAGGCCAGCGTGCACAGGACGTCGAGCGGCGCGGCGGGATCGACCTTCGCCAGCGCGATCTCCGGCATCACGGTCGCCTCGGCGAACGTGCTCGTTCCCATGAAGTGGCGGATCCGCTCGTCGCCGCGATGCAGGCGCGTCGTGCCGTCCGGCAGATACCCGAGTCCCTGCTGCTCCCGAATCGCGAGGCAGATGTTGGTCCTGCCCGACGTGCAGTGCACGCACGCGCGGCACTGGGGTGAGAAGAGGGTCAGCACGTGATCGCCGGGCTGCAGCGACGTGACGCCCTGGCCGACCGCCTCGACGACGCCGGCCCCCTCGTGGCCGAGCACCGTCGGCGCGTAGCCGGACGGGTCGACGCCGCTGGCGGTGTACATGTCCGTGTGGCAGACGCCGCACGCCGTGACCCGGACGAGCACCTCGCCGGCCTTGGGCCCGTCGAGCCCGACGTCCTGGACGACGAGCGGCTTGCCGAATTCCTCGAGGACGGCGGCGCGGATCTGCATGGGAGCGACGCTATCGCGCCGTGCGCGGGAGCGTCAGGCGGCGGCCAGCTGCCGCAGCACGTAGGGCAGGATCCCGCCGTGCCGGTAGTAGTCGGCCTCCTTGGGCGTGTCGATGCGCACGATCGCCTGGAACTCGAGGTTGCCGGCGTTGACGGTGACGTGGCGCGGCAGCTCGCCGGCGTTCAGCGGGCCCGCGAGGCCGGTGATCTCGAAGATCTCCTGCCCGCTGAGCCCGAGCGTCTTCGCCGTCTGGCTCTCGACGAACTGCAGCGGCAGCACGCCCATCCCGACCAGGTTCGAGCGGTGGATCCGCTCGAACGACTCGGCGATCACCGCGCGCACGCCGAGCAGCTTCGTGCCCTTCGCCGCCCAGTCGCGCGAGGAGCCCGAGCCGTACTCCTTGCCGCCCAGCACGATCAGCGGCGTGCCCTCGGCCTGGTAGCGCTCGGCCGCGTCGTAGATCGACTGCTCCTCCCCGCGCGGCAGGTGCCGCGTGACGCCGCCCTCCGTGCCGGGGGCCAGCAGGTTGCGCAGGCGGATGTTCGCGAACGTGCCGCGCACCATCACCTCGTGATTGCCGCGGCGCGAACCGTAGGAATTGAAGTCGCCGTGGGCGATGCCGTTCCCGACCAGGTAGTCGCCCGCCGGGCCGTCGCGCTTGATCGCGCCGGCCGGCGAGATGTGGTCGGTCGTGACGCTGTCGCCGAGCCTGGCCAGCACGCGGGCGCCGAGGATGTCGCGGATCGGGTCGATCTCGAGCGTCATGCCCTCGAAGTACGGCGGGTTGCGCACGTAGGTGGAGTCCGGCTCCCACGCGAACCGGTCGCCGCCGGGCACGTCGAGGCCGTTCCAGTTCGCGTCGCCGTCGAAGACCTGGCCGTAGCTCTTGCGGAACATGTCGGACTGCACCGCGTACTCGACGGTCTGCGCGATCTCCTGCGTGCCCGGCCAGATGTCGCGCAGGTACACGTCGGCGCCGTCCTGATCCTGGCCGAGCGGCTCGGCCTGCAGGTCGATGTCCATCGTCCCGGCGAGCGCGTAGGCCACCACGAGCGGCGGCGACGCGAGGTAGTTGAGCTTGACGTCGGGGTTGATGCGCCCCTCGAAGTTGCGGTTCCCCGACAGCACCGAGCAGACGGCCAGGTCGGCGTCCTGGACGGCCTTGGAGACCTCCTCGGGCAGCGGGCCGGAGTTCCCGATGCAGGTCGTGCAGCCGTAGCCGACGAGGTTGAAGCCGAGCGCGTCCAGGTCGTCCTGCAGGTCGGCGCGCAGCAGGTAGTCGGTGACGACCTTCGAGCCCGGCGCCAGCGACGTCTTGACCCAGGGCTTCGTCGTCAGGCCGCGCGCGACGGCGTTGCGGGCGATCAGGCCGGCGGCGAGCATCACCGACGGGTTCGAGGTGTTCGTGCAGCCCGTGATCGCGGCGATCACGACATGACCGTGCTCGAGGTGCACCTCGTGGCCGTCGGCCATCGTCACCGCGACCCGCGGTCGCGTGGTCACCGCCGCCCCGCCGCCGCCGTTCGGCCGTGATCCCTCGTGCTCGCTGGCGCCGGGCTCCATCGCCGCCGGCGGGTCGCTCGCGGGGAACGTCTGCGCGACGCCCTCGTCGGTGAACGTGCAGCCCGGGGCGTAGCCGGCCAGCTCCTGGCGGAAGGCCTCCTTGGACCGCGTCAGCGGCACGCGGTCCTGCGGGCGGCGCGGACCGGCGATCGACGGCACGACCGTGCCCAGATCGAGTGTGACGGTGTCGGAGAAGACCGGCTCCTCAGTGTGCTCGTCGTGCCACAGACCCTGGGTCTTCGCGTAGGCCTCGGTCAGGTCGATCAGCTCCTGCGGGCGCCCGGTGAACGCCATGTACCGCAGCGTCTCGGCGTCGATCGGGAAGATCGCGCAGGTGGAGCCGAACTCGGGGCTCATGTTGCCCAGCGTCGCGCGGTCGGCCAGCGGCAGGCGCGAGACGCCCGGGCCGTAGAACTCGACGAACGTGCCGACGACGCCCTTCTGCCGCAGCAGCTCGGTCACGGTGAGGACGAGGTCGGTCGCCGTCGCGCCCTCCGGAAGCTCGCCGTCCAGGCGGAAGCCGACGACCTGCGGGATGAGCATCGTCATCGGCTGCCCGAGCATCGCCGCCTCGGCCTCGATGCCGCCGACGCCCCAGCCCAGGACGCCCAGGCCGTTGATCATCGTCGTGTGCGAGTCGGTGCCGACGAGCGTGTCCGGGTAGGCGGTCGCGGTCCTGTCGTCGACGAAGACCACCCGGGCCAGGTACTCCAGGTTGACCTGATGGACGATGCCCGTGTCCGGCGGCACGACCTTGAACGTGTCGAACGCCTGCTGGCCCCACTTGAGGAACTGGTAGCGCTCCTGGTTGCGCTCGAACTCGCGGTCGGCGTTGATCTGCGCGGCGTCCGCAGTGCCGTAGGCGTCGACCTGCACGGAGTGGTCGATGACGAGCTCGGCGGGCACGAGCGGCTCGATCTTCGCCGGGTCGCCGCCCAGCGCGGCCATCGCGTCGCGCATGGCGGCGAGGTCCACGACGGCCGGGACGCCCGTGAAGTCCTGCATGACGACGCGCGCCGGGGTGAACGCGATCTCCTGCGACGGGACGGCCTTGGCATCCCAGCTCGCCAGCGCCTCGATGTCGGCGGCGGTGACGGCCCCGTTGCCCTCGGTGCGCAGCAGGTTCTCGAGCAGGATCTTCAGCGAGAACGGCAGCCGCGCGACGTCGAACCGGGCCTGGAGCGCGTCCAGGCGGTGGATCGTCAGGTCGCGGCCGCCGACCGAGAGGGTGGACCTGCTGCCAAAGCTGTTCTGGGACATGTCGCGTCATTCCGTCCGGGGTCGGACCTGATCCTAGTAACGGATCGGAACCCGCGAGCGGCGGCGCGCTACTGCGCCATCTGACCGAGGATCGCGAACGACTTCGGATCGGTGTTGGTGACCTCGATGATGTCCTTCGTGCCCCCGGTCGGACCCGCGACGAAGGTCGGCGTCTGGATCACGCCGTAGGTCTCGCCGAGGTTCGCCGCGTCGGTGACGCCCTGCTTGGAGTCCGCCGTCTTCATGAACGCGTTCGCCTTGACCTTGTCGACACCCGCGCCCTCGAGCACCGCGTCGAGGTACTTGTCGGTGACGTAGCCCGAGTTCTCGGTGCCCTGGTTGTTGTACATCACGTCGGCGAAGTTCCAGAGCTTGTTCTGCTTGGCCGCAGCCGCAGCCGCCCTGCCGGCCTTCAGCGAGTCCGGGCCGAGGAACGCGAGCGTCTCGAGCTGCATCTTGACCTTGCCGGTGCGGACGTAGTCCTTGACGAGCTGCGGGAACGCCGCCTGCGAGTACTGGCGGCAGAACGGGCACTGCAGGTCCGCGAACTCGATCATCGTGACCGGGGCCTTGGGGTCGCCGAGGATCTTGCCGTTCTGCTGGATCCCGGCGAAGAGCGCCTTGGTGTCCGCCAGCTTGACGAGGTTCGAGGCGTCGGCCGTCTTCTTCTTGTCGCTCCCGCCGGCGAGGGCGATCGCGATGCCCGCGGCGACCAGCACCCCGAGCACGATCGCGGCGATCGTGATGTTGCGCTTGCGCCTGGCGGCGGCCTCTTCGGCCTGGACAGCGGACACGGACTTGCTCATGGCCGGGCATTCTGACACCAGCACGCCCCGGAACGCGCCGCCGCTCAGCTGTCCAGCTCGGCCAGGGTGCCCGCGGCGATGCGCGCGCAGGCGCCGACCGAGTCCCAGTCGACGTGCTCGGGGCGGTCGCTCGGGTGGTGGTAGTGCGGGTAGTACCCGGGCCCGATCGACAGCAGCGACGCCGCGGGGATGCCGCGCGTGAGGGCGAGCAGCGGGTCGGTCCAGGCGCCGATGCGCCAGCGCTCCGGCGCCGCCTCGCCCGCGCGGCGGGCACCCGCCTCGACGAGGGCCAGATCGCGGTCGGCGTAGTGGTATGTGCGCATCGCGCCCTCGCCCGCGGCCAGGATCGGCGTGCCGCAGCCGAGCGTGTCGAGACCGAGGACGAACGCACTCGCCGGGTCGAGCGGACGCGATTGCAGGACCGCGTGGAAGCCGCCCATGCCGCTCTCCTCACAGCCGACGAGGGCGATGAGCACGTCCGTGTGCTCCAGCGGGTCGGCCGCGAGCGCGCGTGCCAGGTCCACGGCGACGGCCACGCCCGTCGCGTTGTCGTTCGCGCCCGGCACGGTCGGGGAGCGGGCGATGTCAAGGTTCAGGGCGAGCGCCGCAGCGTGCAGCAGCGCGGCGGCCCACCCGGCCCCGCGGACGGGACGCCGGCGATCGCCGAGGGCCGCCGCCGCGGTCGTGAGCAGCGCCGCGGCCTGCAGGCCCATGACCGGCTCCGCACGGCGCGTGCGCAGCGCGCGAGCGGCGCCGAGGGCGTTGACGCGCGGATGCCAGGCGAGGCCCGTGCGCGCCGCGTCGAGGTGGGCGACGATGATGACGGTCCGCCGCGCGCGACCGCGGGCCGGCAGCCTGGCGACGACGTTCGCGCCCTCCCCGCCCCCGAGGACGCGCCGGCGCCACGGCGCCCTGCCGCTGACGTCGCGCTCGAGCGAGACGAGCGTGCCCAGCGCGAGCGCCGCCCCGCGGGCCCCGCCGACCCGGCTCGCCGCGAGCCCGGCTGCGGCGTGCGCGGCAAAGCTCCATGAGTTGGTTCTGCGGGCGCGGTAGGGCTCGACGCGCACATCCGTCACGCCGGCCGCCCGCAGGGCACCGGCCGCCCACGCCGCGGCGGCGCGCTCGCCCGGTCCGGCGCTGTCACGCGTCATCGACGCCAGCGCGTCAACGTCGGCGCGGATCGCACCGAGGTCGGGATCGCGGCCCACGCGCAGCCCGTCAGCCCGCGCGCGAGAAGGCGGCGGCAATGCGGCCCTGCGCGTCGAACAGCGTCATCTGACCCTCCACCTGCTGGAAGGTCCGCGCGGACTCGAGGGCGGCGAAATACCCGGCCTCCTGCCGGTCGGCCCCTGCGGGCGCACCGCAGGCCCTGCGCGTCGCGGCGAGCGGGCCGAGACTGACCGTGTCGCCCTTTGTGGTGAACTTCCCGGTGAACGTGTTGCACCCGCCCGAGCCGGCCGCGTTGCCGTCCTCGCCGAAGACCGCGGTCAGCTGCGTGCCCGCGATGACCGATTGGATGGCGTTGTCGTAGAGCACCGACGTCGCCGTCCAGGAGCCTTCGAGCGTGGCGGTCGTGGCGTTGTAGGTCAGCAGCACGGCGCCGGCGGCGTCCTTGAGCTGCAGCCGCGCGCCGCTGATGTCCTGGCCGGCGACCTGGGCCAGGGCGGTGAGCACCCTGGTTGCCACGGCGTTCTGCGGATCGACGCACAGGCTGCGCGTCCCGCCGAGCGGGCCGATCGTCAGCGCGGATCCGTCGGCCGTGTAGGGGCCGTTGAACTGGTTGCACCCGTCGTGGCCGGTGACGGCCCCGCGGTCGAAATGGATCCAGGAGGTGACCGTGTCGCCGCCGGGGATGTCCAGCGCCGCGCTGTTCAGCACCCACTGCGAGCCGTTGAGCGACGCGGTCGCCCCCGAGCCGCCGCCGGACCCGCACGCCGCCAGCGCGAGGCCGGCGAGCGCCAGCAGCACGGCGAGGAACGACCTCAGACGGACGCGCGGGACGGCGGGCATCCGCTGATGCTCCCACCCGCCCCGGCCGGGAGACCGGCGGGAAGAGAAAGGCCCTGCATGGCAGGGCCTTTGGAACGGCTCTTCTGGTTTGTAGGGCTTTATCGACTCGCCTCTGGCGAGCGTCCTGCAGAACGGTGGTGGGCCCGTCGACGCCGACGGCGAGTGGCGTCTTCGCATCCGCGGCATTCGCGCCAACGCCTCGCTGCTAGCGGAAGATCGGAGAGCCATCGGGGAGGAGCAGGTGGCCGCGTCCGGGTGAGTCGGGGCAGGTGTTGGCGCACACCCCGACCCCTGGGTCGATGGGGTTGCCGGTGCCAGCGCAGCGCCGGTATTCGGGGTAGTTGGACGCGTAACAGCCGGTGATGACGTACGCCTTGCGCCACATGTCGACGTAGTCCTGTGCGGAGTGCAGCAGGGGCCGGATGTCTTCGGGGTCGACGCCGACGTTGACCGCGTCCTGCAGCAGGTCGGGCAGGCTGCCGTAGGTTGCCGTTCCCTGCGTGTTGAAGTCGTAGACCCCTCCGAACGGGGTGACGTGGCGCAACAGCGACCCCGCCGGGTACGTCCCGGGGGCGGGATCGTGGTAGAGGACCGGGTTGCGCTGCCCGCCGCGGTTGTAGGCCCAGGGGTAGCCCGATTCCTCGCGGGCGCTCGAGGCCAGGTTCGCGGAGCTCGCATTGCAGTTGTCCGTCGACCCGGCGGCGGCGAAGCGCGGGCCGGACGAGACGACGCCCATGTCCGTGGAGATCCCGATGCCGCGGCCGCCCATCTTCTGCAGGCCATACAGATATGAGGTGATCCAGCTCTTCGAGGAGCCCGCGCAGTCGTTGAGCTCGGTGCGATCCGCGTTCGTGTGCAGCGCATAGTCCTCGCCGCGGAAGACATGGACACCGGGAGCCGCCCGCTCGGGGCGTGTGACCGTGGTGGGGCGCAAGATCGGTCCAGGCCCGAAGTTCGGAGCGATCATGCCACCGGACTCGCGGATGTACTCGACCTGACGCGGCGTGCGCCCGAACTCCCGCGCCCAGTTGTCCTGGACCTGCGACTCGGCCGGCAGGGGGGTCACGCCCTGGATCTGACGGGGCGGCACCATCGACTGGCCACGGAACGTCGTGTGCGAGCTCATGATCGGATACGCCCGCGCGTAACAGCCGGGCCGCACGGAGCGCGGCTTGAGCGGGCCGCCCGGCTCGCAGCCGTTCTGACCCGCGGGCAGCGAGGCCCACACCGGGCCGCGCGCCTCGCCGGGGTTCGTCCCCGAGGCGATCACGCCGTCGACGGTGCGATCGGACATGTGGTCGACGTCGATCAGCATCCCGCGTCGCATCAGCGCACGGATGTAGGCCACGCCGAGCGGTGTCAGGCCCTTGCTGTTGCGCTGGCCGTCCTCGCTCAGGTGCTCGCTGTAGACCGGCGTCCGCGCGTCCGTGGTGACGAAGAACGGGTGCGGTCCGTACAACAGGTTGGCTCCGAGTCCGAGCACGTTCTGGTCGGGCTTGTAGCGCCAGTTCACGCACTCGCCCACCGGCAGGCGGGTGCCGCGGAAACCGAGATTGCAGCCGTAGTTCTCGACGTCCTGAAACGCTCCGAACTTCGCCGTGTCCGGGTGGTTCTTGAACAGCCCGTGATCGCGGAGATCGTTGGCGATCGTGCGGGTATCCGCGTCCGGGACCGGACGGTTCACGAGGTCCTGGGTCGTGTTGTAGATGTCCTGGAACTCGGCCGAGCCGCCGAGCCGGTTGTCGATCGCGTGGACCAGCGGAATCTGGCGGATGCCGCGACTCCACAGCCAATCGACCTCTTGTCGGGCGACCTCTGGCTCGGGCGTGCCGGCACTGACGACGCCGAGGTTTCCAAGCGTGTCGACCTCGGTGCCGAGGATGATCGCCAGCTTGCCCTGGCTCATGACGTCGTAGGCCTGGTCCGGGCCGTAGACGATCTCCATCCAGTCGGCGTTCATCCTCGCGAGCACGCGCCAGGCGTGCACCGACGCCTCGATGACCCGCCGGTCCGATGCGATCGGGATCCTGGCGCCGTCGAGGTTGGCGCAGGGAAGTGCAGCGAGTCCCACAGGGGTTTCGCACGGCGTGCCCGTGGTGCTGTTGATCATCATCCCCGTCACGTGCTCGAGCGTCGCGTTGGAGACCGCCAAGGACGACATCAGTCGCAGCCCGCCCTCCCAGGCCCGGTGGATCTCGGTGATGTGCATGTGCTCGTGCAGTCCGGCGATCGCGCTGGGCAACGCGGCGTGCGCGTCTGTGAACACCGTGCGCAGGGCCAAGCTGCCCGCGGCGTGGTCCCGCCGGTCCCGCATGTCTTCAAAGAACTGGCTCTGGGCCGACGCGCCGCTCAAGTAGTCCTGGTAGGCGCCGCCCGGCACGCCCATGTAGGTGCGGTGGCCGAGCAGCCCGCCGAAGGACTGGTGGACCATCGCGTGCGTGTGCGTGTCGGCGAAGCCGACGATCGCGGGTTCCGGCGCGTTCCGCGCAGTCGGGCTGCCGCTGCCTCGTAGATCGTCGAGGCTGACGTGACCGGCGGCGCCGAGGTCGACCGCCGAGACGACCACCTCCGATCCCTGATGGCGATGCAGATCGATGGCGACCGGGCGCAGGCGCTCGCTCGGCCCGGCGGGGATCGTCGCGACCTTGTGTGCCGACCCGCCTTTGCGCACCCAGACCTCGACACGCTCGAGGGACCGCTTGCCCTGAAGCTCGTCCTCACCGCCAACCCGCAGCGTGAGGTAGCGCTTGGTGACCTTGAACGAGGGCGAGACGAGCGCGCCCGTGGCCAGGTTCCCGCGGGCGTCGGGCGTCAGGCCGGTCAGCTTCGGGCCGACGGTGCGCGACGTGATCCACGCCTTGCCCACCGCGTTGACGGGCATCGGCGCCGAGGCGTAACTGCCGCCGAGTCGGCTGGCGGTGCGCAGGTCGACCGAGGCGGGCAGGACCGGCCTGCGCATCGGCTTCGCGCCGAACGCCTTGCCGACCCGCTTCCAGCCGCCCAGTCCGTGCTCGAAGGACCCGCCGGGCTTGCTCGCGTGGCGGGCACGCAGGATCGCCGCGAGGATCGGAAGCGGCCTGCCGGCGCGGACCCGGACGGTCACGGCGGCGTGTGCCCCGAGCCCGCGGTCGTCGCGCGCCTCCAACGCAATGCGGTTCTTGCCTGCGCGGTCGAACACGGTGCGCACCTTGGGCCCCACGGCATCGTCGGTCTCGCCGTCACCGTCGAGGTCCCATTCGAAGCTCGCGACCTTTCCGTCGTCATGCGACCTCGTCGCGTCGAGCTGGACGACCTGGCCCACGCGGGGCCGCGACGGCGTGACCCGCACGCGCACCGCCGGTGCCTTGTTGCCGCCGGTGGGCGCGCTGACTTCCGGGAGCTGGGGCCAGTCGGGGACGAACAGCAGATGCTCGCTGAACAGCGAACGCAGGAAGAGCTGAACCTGCAGATCCGTCGAGCCGACGGTGATCGTCTGGCGGACGACGCTGCTGAGGCCGTCGTCATCGGTGATCTTCAGCGCCACGGAGTGGTCTCCCGCGGGACGTCGGAGCGCCAGTTCGGGCCCGGAACCGTCATCGAAGGCATCATCGCCACCGGTGTCCCAGCGCCAGTCGACGATCGCCCCGTCGGCGTCGGTCGCGGTCGAGACGGCCTTGAAGGGGCGGTCGGCGAGCGGCTGCGCGTCGTCGGTCGTGAATGCGGCGACCGGTGCGACGTCCGGGAAGCGCGCCGCCTTGGCCAGGTCGGCGTTGATTCCGCCGCCGCAGAACCGGTCCTTGGCATCAGCCGGTGCGAGCGCGTCGGGCGCGAAGTCGTACGGCGCCGCGTCGCTGGTCGAGTCGCCGTACGCGGCCCAGCGAAAGCGCCCGCCGGGCGGGTCGAACGCGAACGAGACGCTGACCTTCATCAGGTCGCCGTCCACGACCACCGGTGCGGTGGGGTCTGCGGTGATCGCCTTGTCGCCGCTGAACGGCTGGCACGGCGCCGCGCCTGCCGCGGTCACCGGCTCGACCGCGACGCTGGCCGTCTTCATCGTGTCGCGGACGATCCTCACGAGGAGGTCGGCCTTACCGTTGGCATCCGTGTCCGTCCAGACGAGGACGCGCTGGTCCGTCGCGTCCTGATTGCGCAACCGGACCTCGAGCGTGGCGGTGCCGGCGTCGAGGGTCCACGTGAGTCCGCGGAGGTCCGCCGCGGCCAGCCCGGGGCTGTCGGCGGCGTCCGTGCGCGTCTGAACCGTCGTCGCGGCTTGCGCACCTGTGGCACCGAGGAGGACGGCCCCAAGCGACGCAGTGACTGCCGCGACGAGCGCCCTACCGGATCGCGCCATGATGCTCCTCTGTGCAGCGACCCGTGGAGAGGCGTCGCCTGGAAGGAGGATCGTATACCCGGGCCGAACTGCCTCATCGAGCTAGCCGTTGAAGCCGGCGGTGGCTGTGAGGCTGCGTCGGCCGATCCGTGCGTGTCGCACCCCGATGTGGTCCGGCAAGTGGTACCGGCGAGATGCCGGAGAGCCCGCATCGCGAGGCTGAAACGCCGAAGGCCCCGCGTCTGCAGGGCCTTCGTGTACGGGAGCGACGGGACTCGAACCCGCGACCTCCGACGTGACAGGCCGGCGCTCTAACCGACTGAGCTACGCCCCCGAACCCGACCAGTATTGCAATCCCCCGGGCGCACGGGCGCCCCGGGCTGGAATCGGAGGTCCGTCCGGCGGCAGGAGATCGAGTCGCGGCAGCGCAACTCCGGTTGGGACCCCGTGTTCGAGATGGCGGGAGTGGATGTGTTTCCCCCGGCTTCCCCGGGACCGTCAATGAAGGAGAACCAGCACATGCGACAGCGCTTCACCACGTCACTGCTCGCCCTCGCGGCGATCATGGCGCTCACCGCGGCCGTGGCGATGGCCGCGACCATCACGGGCGATGACAACCCGAACCACCTGATCGGCACGCAGCAGGCCGACACCATCAGCGCCCTCGGCGGCAACGACGTCGTCCGCGCACGCGGCGGCGACGACTCCGTCGATGCGGGCACCGGCTTCGACCGCGTCTTCGCGGGCGCCGGCAACGACACCGTCAAGGGCGGCTCCGAGGCGGACTTCGTCCGCGGCGGCGCAGGCGACGACACGGTCGACGGCGAGCAGGGCAACGACCGCATCTGGGGCGACGCGGGCAACGACACGATCCGCGGCCTCGCGGGTGACGACCGGATCCATGGCGGCTCCGGCGACGACAACCTTGTCGGCGACACCCCCGGCACCGGCGACCTGTTCTCGACCGACCGCATCTGGGGCGGGTCGGGCAACGACGCGATCACCGGCGGCGACGCGCGCGATCGCATCGCGGGCGGCGACGGCAACGACGCCATCACCGGCGACGACGGCAACGACCAGATCAGCGGCGGCAGCGGCGACGACGTCAGTCGTGGCGGCGCGGGCAACGACCGCATCTACGCCAACGTCGGCGTCGACGAGTCCTTCGGCGACGACGGCAACGACGACCTGTGGGCCCTGGCCCGCGCCGACGTCACCCCGGGTCCCGCGGGCGAGGTGGACCAGGTCGGTGACACGCTGCACGGCGGCAACGGCAACGACACGTTCCACACGCGCGACGGCGAGGTCGACAAGATCGACTGCGGCGACGGCGACGACAGGGCGCTCCTCGACACGGTCGACGTGATCACCGACGCCACGGTCACGAACCCCAACGGCTCGTGCGAGAAGGTCGTCCGCAAGCTGCCGGGCGACGCGCGCAAGCACGGCAAGGGCAGCGACGACCTCAAGGCCGAGGACGACGCGAGCAACAAGGCCAAGCGCGAGGACCAGGCGACTCCCGCCTAGGCCCCGCGTTCAGGCGCACGAATGCGCCGCGGAGGACCGACGGCCCCGCACGGATGCGGGGCCGTCGTCGTTCCGCCGCCATCCGCCCGGCGTCCAGAGCCGGTGCCGGCCGCCCCGCGCTCGACTATCCTGCCCCGGCCCATGCTGGAGCGCCCGCCGGCATCGCCGACGAACCCGGTCTCGATCATCGCGCGCGACCTGCGCATGGATCGCGCCGCGACGGTGCCGTTCCCGCCCGGCGAACTCGGCTTCAGCATGCGGCGGACCAACCGCTACGTGCGCGACCCGCTCGGCTGCCTGCTCGAGGGGTACGAGCGCTACGGCCCGATCTTCACGCTGAAGATCTTCCACCACAACGTGGTGTTCCTGCTGGGACCGGAGGCCAACCACCACGTGCTCGTCTCGAACGCCGACAACTTCTCCTGGCGGGAGGGACACCTGCGCGACCTGATCCCGCTGCTGGGCGACGGCCTGCTGACCACGGACGGGGCCTACCACCGCGGGAACCGGATGGCGATGGTGCCGATGTTCCACCGGGAGCGGATCGCGGCGTCGCTGGACACGATCCAAGCCGAGGTCGATCAGGCGGTCGAGCGGCTCACGCCCGGAGCCGTCGTGGACGTCGCGGCCTGGGCGCGCGACCTGGCGCTGCGCGTGGCGATGCGCGCGCTGATGGGGTTCGACCCGGACGCGGCGCGGGCGGGCGGCCTGGACGCCGCGCACGAGTTCGAGGCGGCACTCGGGTTCCACGCCGTGAGCGTGCCCGCGCAGATCATGCGCGGGCCGGGATCCCCGTTCGCCCGGCTCCTGCGGTCGCGCGAGCGGCTCGACGAGCTGCTCTACGCCGAGATCGACCGGCGCCGCGAGAGCGGCGAGCGCGGCCCGGACCTCCTGTCGCTGCTGCTCGACGTGACCGACGAGGACGGCGACCCGCTCGATCGCGGGCAGGTCCGCGACCAGGCGATGACGCTGCTGTTCGCCGGGCACGACACGACGACGTCGACGGTCTCGTTCCTGTTCTGGGAGCTCTCCCAGAACCCCGGGATCCTGGATGACCCCGGCATCGACGTCGCCATGCTCATCGACGAGACACTGCGCAAATTCCCGGCGGCCTACACCGGGCCGCGCCGGTCGATCGAGCCGTTCGAGTTCGCCGGTCACCGCGTTCCCGGCGGCGTCCACGTCCACTACTGCTCATGGGCCAGCCACCACCTGCCCGACGTGTTCGCCGACCCCGAGCGCTTCGACCCGTACCGCTTTACGCCGGAGGCGAAGGCCGCACTGCCCAAGGGCGCCTACGTCCCGTTCGGCAGCGGGTCGCGGACGTGCCTGGGCATGCGCTTCGCCCTGGCGGAGATCACGATCATCGCCCGCGCGATGCTCGAGCGCTTTCGCCTGGAGCCGGTGCCCGGGTACCGGCTCCAGATCCGCCACGCGCCGACGATCTCCCCCAAGCACGGCCTGCCGATGACCGTCCGCGCTGCGGCGCCGGCTCGCGTGCTGGACGACGCACGCGAGCCGGCCTCTGCCGCGTAGCGGCTCCCCGAGGAGGGTGCCGCTACTTCTTGATCGGGCCGACCGTGACGGTCAGCGGCGCGGAGCCGCGGCCCGAGCTCTGGAAGTTGCCCAGCCACTGGGCGACGAACGTGTTCACGCCCTTGCGCAGGCGCCAGCTCGTCGTGAACTTGCCGCTGGCGTCGGCGAAGACCGTCTGATGCTGCCAGGCGATCTTCGTCCCCGGCAGCAGGTAGCTGACGGTCACCGCGTCCTTGGACTGCGCGGGCGAGACCTTGCCGGTGACGGTGATGCTGCCGCCGGGCAGCTTCGTGAACCGGCGCTGCTTCGTGGACGCTGTGATCTTCGACGCCGACCCGGCGATGCCGCCGGTCGTCGTCGAGAGCAGGTTCGCGTCGCCTCCGAGCAGGTAGTCGGTCCCGTTGGGGCCCGACGCCACACCGCGCGCGGCGAGCGCGTCGGGCACGACGAACTGCGGCGTCCAGGTCGCTCCGCCGTCGATGGTGCTGAGCAGGTTGGAGCGCAGCGCGGCGTTGCCGGAGCGCCCGCCGACGACGACGTACC
This sequence comes from Solirubrobacteraceae bacterium, assembly GCA_046594555.1. Classification (GTDB taxonomy): domain Bacteria; phylum Actinomycetota; class Thermoleophilia; order Solirubrobacterales; family Solirubrobacteraceae; genus F1-60-MAGs163. The sequence goes on along the minus strand of JBKJRO010000067.1, from coordinate 33,977 downwards.
CCTGCTTGGCGCTGGTGAACGAGAGGCCGCCGCCGAAGCTCATGCCGGTGCCGGTGCCCGCGAGGAACGCCCAGGTCTTCCCGCCGTTGGCCGTGCGGTACAGGCCGCCCTCCGGGTAATCCCCGGTGGCGACGTAGCCGACGTTCGCGCTGATGAAGTCCGCTGCGACAAGCGGGCGCTGGTTGACCTTCTTGCCGTTGCGCAGCGTCGTCAGCTTGCCGGGCTTGCGGACGGCGGTCCACGTGCGGCCCTGGTCGAGCGAGCGCCACAGGTCCAGGTCGCCCCAGGCGACCAGTGCCTTGCCGGCGCGGTCCACCCCGCTCAGGCGCGACAGGTTGATGCCGCGGACGGCGTTGAACGTGTCGCCGCCGTCGGTCGAGCGGCGCACGCCGCGCGGGCCGATGACGAGGACGTTCGTCGCGGTGGTGGCGAGCACCGCACGGGCGACCGCGGTGCTGCCCGTGTCGAGCGCGCGCCACGTGGCGCCGCCGTCGGTGGTGCGGAACAGGCCGCCCGACGAGTCCAGCGCGAAACCGGTCGCCGCGGTCGGGAACGAGACGTCGCGCACGTCCTCGGACGTCGAGACGTTGCTGCGCACCCAGGTGGCGCCGCCGTCGGTGGTCTTGGCCAGCGAGCCGTTGTCGCCGGTGGCGAACGCGACGCCCGCAGGTCCCGCCACCACGGCGCTGTAGCGCCCGGTCAGCCGGCCGCCGACGGGCGCGAACGTCGCTCCCGCGTCATCCGAGGTCGCCGTCGCGCCGCTCGCGCCGAGCGCGACGACGCGGGTGACCGAGCCGAATCCGGCGGTCGTGACGGTCCCCTGCGCGGGTGCGACGAGCGAGCCCGACACGCCGGCGTCGGTCGTGCGGACGAGCTGGTTGGTGCCCGTCGCCATGACACAGAGCTTCGCGGTCGCGCAGGAGACGGTCTGCAGGTTCTGCGGCGCGCTGATCGTCAGCGCCTTCGGCGTCCACGTGACGCCGGCGTCATCGGTCGTCAGGAACAGCGACCCGTCGCCCACCGCGACGCCGTTCTTGGCGTCGAACATGAGGAAGCTGCGGACCTGGCGCTGCGTGTCGTTGACGACCGTCCACGAGTTGGCGCCGTCGGCGGTGCGGTAGATCTTGCCGTCCGACGTCGCGGCGATCCCCGTCGTCTGGTCGAGGAAGCGCAGCGCGTTGACGCGCAGGCCACCACCGCCGCCGGCCTTCGTCCCCGGAACGGCGATCTTCTGGGCGAACGACTCGCCGTTGTTGTCGGTCCGCAGCACCGTGCCGTCGGCCAGGACGACGTAGCCGATCAGGCGCGAGACGAAGTACGCCGCCGCGAGCGGCTGGCTGCACTTGGACTCCACCGGCGTGAACGCGACGCGGGTGAAGGTCTTCCCGCCGTCGTTCGAGCGCCGGCCGACGCAGCCGCCGCCGGCGAAGAAGGCGTCGGCGTCGATCGCCTGCACCTGCGCCAGCGGCGTGAACGTGCCGGAGGAGATGCCCTTCCAGCTGGTCCCGCCGTCAGGCGTCGAGAGGATCGTCCCGAAGTCGCCGACCGCGTAGCCCTGTGAGCCCGCGAACGCCAGGGCGTTGATCGTGTTGCCCTGCGGCAGCGGGTTGCCCCACGTCCAGCTCGATGCGCCGACGCGGACGCCGGCGGCGCCAGCCCCCTGGGCAGCTGCGAGGGCGAGGGTGAGCAGCGCGGCGAGCAGCACCGCACCACGATGGGACCGACTCATGGGATGAACCTCCGTGGAAGACATGACGCACATGCAACGGGCGCCGATGCCAAGAGTTTCGCGTGGGGAGGACGAGTCGGCGACGGTGGATCGCCGCAGACGCGGCGCGGGAACGACGCGGGGCCCCCGGTAGGGGGCCCCGCGCTGCGACTGAGAAGCGCCGGACGCGCCGGCGCCCGCCGGGCTAGAAGCCGATCCCGACGACCAGCCCGCCGTGGTCCGACGGCCAGAGGCCGCCGGGCGTGCGGTTCGCCGGATCGGTTCCGACCACCTTGTTCGTCAGCAACTTGACCACCCCGGGCCGGGTCAGCACGTGGTCGATCCGCTCGGTGAACACGTTCGACGGGAAGTCGAGCAGGTTCCCGGCGTGACCGAACGTGTTGACCGTGTTGCCCGAGTCCACGAACCCGGCGCTCTGGATGATCGCGAGCGCCGCCCCGTCGGACACGCCCGAGGCGGGGTTGCCGCCGTACGTGATCGCCGAATCGGAGTTGAGGTCACCGACAATGATCGACGGCAGCGTCGTCAGCAGCGGACCGCTGCCGTAGGCGCCGACCAGCTCGGCGGCTTGGAGCTGGCGGTAGCCGCTCGAAGCCGACTCGAGGTGCGTGTTCACGATCCTCGCTGCGCTGTGGCCGAGGATCTTCGCGTCGATCGACGTCCAGCCGCGCTTGAACTCGATCGGCCCGTACGTCGAGCCGGTCGGGATGTTGATCACGCGGCTCGCGTCGTAGTTGCCGCTCTGCGGGTTGGTGAACGACAGCAGGTAACTCGGCAGGTCGGTCCTGACGAGAATCACGTCGCGCATGGTCAGGCGGCGATCCCGCACATCGGCGTACCCGAGGCTTACGGACCCGGAGGGGTTCTCGATGTCCGCCTCCTGCTGCTGCACGGCCACCGCGTAGTGCGTGCCGCGCGCCGCGAGCTCACTCATCAGGCTCGCGAGGAAGTCGTACTCGACGGTCGTGGCGTCCTTCACGCCGTTGAACGGCCCGCTGCGCCAGAGGGCGACCTCCTGGAGGCCGACGACGTACGGATCGTCGTCGTCGATCTCCTTCGCCAGCAGCTTTGCGCGGGCGGGGAAGTCCGTCGCGACGACGGCGTTCCAGATCAGCTGGTCGGCGTCGAGCGTGCAGTACGGCGCGGGCGCGCAGCCGAGCGCGGCCAGCGCCGGCGTCAAGTCCGCCCCGAGGTACAGGTTGCGGGTCATGACCTTCGGGACGATGCCCTGGCTCGCCGCCTGAGCGACTGCCGGCAGCGCCGCGAGAGCGGACGCGCAGAGCGCCCCCGCCAGCAGAGCGCGCCACCGGGCGCGCGAAGAACTCGACTGCATGAAACTCATCCTCCTCCTGTGGACGCGCGACACCCCCCAAAAAAACAAGCCCTCGGTCGTGCCGCAGGAATTCCGACGCTACCACGGGACATAACCCCTGCGGGATTTCTTGCCGACGGGCACCGGCGTCTAGGCTCGGACCCATCGGACGCCGTCGCCGCCTCCTCGTCGCGGTCCCCATCGCCATCGCCCTCGCGGGCGTCGGCACGCTGGCGTCCGCGTCCCCCGCAACGCGGCCGCTGTCGGGCCGCACGATCGTCGTGGACCCAGGCCACAACGGAGGCAACGCCGCCCACCCGCAGGCGATCAACCGGCTGGTGCCCGCCGGCGGCTTCCGCAAGGCATGCGACACGACGGGCACGGCCACGAACGACGGGCGCCTCAGCGAGGCGGCGTTCACGCTGGCCGTCGCGCGGCGGCTGCGCGCCGACCTCGTCGCCGCCGGAGCCCGCGTCGTCCTGACGCGCGCCGACAACCGCGGCGTCGGCCCGTGCGTGAACCGGCGCGCGGCGATCGGCAACGCCGCGCGGGCCGACCTCGCGATCTCGATCCACGCCGACGGCGGGCCGCCGCTGGGCCGCGGATTCCACGTGATCGCCCCGGCCGGGATCGCGGGCCGCAGCGCCCGGATCGTCGCGCCATCGCTGCGCTTCGCCCGCCACGTCCGCGCACGGCTGCTCGCCGCCGGCCTGCGCACCGCCTCCTACGTCGGCGGCCGCGGGCTGGTGCAGCGCGCCGACCTCGCCGGCCTGAACCTCTCGACGGCCCCGAAGATCTTCGTCGAGCTGGGCAACATGCGCAACGCCGCCGACGCCCGCGAGCTCGAATCTCCGGCGTGGCGCCGCCGCGCCGCCGCGGCGATCGCCTCAGCGATCGCCGCGGACCTGCGCTGAACCGCTACTTCTGGAACCCGATGTCCGCGTACGGGATCGTCTGGAACCCGAATGAGCCCTGGTTGGCGAGCGTCGCCTTGACCGCCGTGATCTGCGGCCGCTGGTACAGGGTCAGCGAGTGTCCCTCCTGCCAGACCAGCTTGTCGGCCTCGTTGATCTGGTCGATCGCCGCCTGCGGATCCAGGTTCGACGCCGCATCCTTCATCAGCTTGTCGATCTCCGCCGAGCCGATGCGGGCGAAGTTCTCCTGCACCTGCAGCTCGCCCTTCGAGTTCTTCGTCGGGTTGATGTAGATCGCCTGCCCCGAGGAGATCGGGAACGGCGTCCCGATCCAGGAGAACGGCGTGATGTCGTAGTTGCCAGGGATGACGTACTTCTCGAAGAAGGCATCCGCCGGGACCGTCTGCAGGTCGATCTTGACGCCGATCTTCTTCATCATCCCCTGGACCAGCTCGCCCTCCTGCTTGCTCGTCGACACGCCCGAAGGCACGACGAAGCGCAGGACCAGGGTCTTGCCGTTCTTCTGGCGGAACGCGCCGCTCAGCTTCCAGCCCGCGGCGTCGAGCAGCTTCCCGGCGGCCGCCGGGTCGTACTTCCCGAGGTCGCCGGTGTTGTCCTGGTAGCCGTTCTGCGTGTTGACAAAGAAGTGGTTGTCCATCGTCTCCGTCGGCCAGTTGAGCCCGGTCAGGTCCGACTTGGCGATCACCGAGCGATCGATGCCGACGGTCACCGCCTGCCGCACGCGAACGTCGGAGAGGTTCGGACTCGTGCCGTTGATCGTGAAGTGGCGGAAGTCCGGCCCGCCGGCCTCGCGCACGGCCGCGCCGGTGACGCCCTGAGCGCGCTTGTAGCCCGACGGGTCCGGGCCGACGTCGGCGACGTCGACCTCGCCGTTGGCGAACGAGCCGATCGTGGCGTCGATGTCGAGCGCGCGGAACACGATCTTGTCGAGCTTCGCCGGCTCACCCCACCACTTCGGGTCGCGGACGACCGTGACGGACTTGGCCGTCTGGTCGATCTTCTCGAGCTTGAACGGCCCCGCGGTGATCGGGATCTTGTTGACCCAGCCCTTGTTGAACGCCTCCGGCGAGCTGTTCGCCGACGCCGGATACAGCGGGCTGAACAGTGACTGCCACTCGGAGAACGGCTTCTTGAAGGTCACGACGACCTCGTACTCGTCCTTGCCCGGCTCGACGCTCGACACGTCCTCGTAGCCGGTGGAGCCGGCGAGCAGGTATGGGCCGCTCTCATCGCGCAAGGCCCTCCACTGCGCCGCGTAGTCCTTCACGGTGATCGGGGTGCCGTCGGACCACTTGGCCTTCTGGTTCAGCGTGTACGTGATGACCTGCTCCGGCGAGGTCGCGGTGACCTTCGCGGCGGTCACGTAGTCCTCGTTCGGGCTGAGGTTGGCCTCGTCGTCGGCGAGGAAGATCTGCGGCATGAGCGCCCCCTCGACCTTGAACGCCGCATCGAGTGTGCCGTCGATCTCGTTGAAGTTCCACTGGGTGGGGAACTCGGAGATCGCCCAGCGCATGACACCGCCGTCCTTGACCTTGTCACGCGGCTGCGGGTTGGTGTCGGACGCCTTGAGCGTGGCGCCGCCCGTGCTCGTCGAAGCACTGCCACAGCCCGTCGCGGCGAGCGCGACGGCGATGAGGGCCAGCAACATGGCCCAGACTCGAATGCGGTTCACGGCTGGTTCCTCCCCATTGATGGTGTGGCCCTCGGCGTCACTCACAGCACCTCGAGGTGCTCGGCGTAGTGACACGCGGCCGCCTGGTCCTCACCCACGGCCTGCAGCCGCGGTTCCTCGTCGATACAGCGTCGCTGCTGATCCTCGCCGATCGCGGCGAATTTCGGGCAGCGGGTGCGGAACCTGCAGCCCGAGGGCGGGTCGGCGGGGCTCGGCAGGTCGCCCTCCAGCAGGATGCGCCGGCGCGCCCGCTCCTTTGCCGGGTCCGCGATCGGGATTGCCGACAGCAGTGCCTGCGTGTACGGATGCGCCGGCGTGCCGTAGACGCGGTCGACCTCGCCGATCTCCGCGATCCGCCCGAGGTACATGACGGCGACGCGGTCGGCGATGTGCCGGACGAGGGACAGGTCGTGGGCGACGAACAGGTACGACAGCCCCAGCCGTGCGCGCAGCTCGACCAGCAGGTTGACCACGCCGGCGCGGATCGAGACGTCCAGCGCCGAGACGGGCTCGTCGAGCACGAGGATCTTCGGCTCCAGCGCCAGGGCCCGCGCGATCGAGATGCGCTGGCGCTGGCCGCCGGAGAACTGGTGTGGATAGCGCGAGGCGTGCCCGGGCTCCAGCCCGACGAGCCGCAGCAGCTCGCGCACGCGGTCGTCGATGCGCCGGGAGTCGTAGCCATGGGTCTGCAGCGGCTCGCGCAGGATGTCGCCGACCGGGACGCGCGGATCGAGCGAGGCCATCGGGTCCTGGAAGACCACCTGGATGTCGCGGCGCAGCGCCTGGCGGCGGCGATCGTCGAGCTGCGCCACGTCCTGCCCGAGGACGACCACCCTGCCGCCCTGGGGCGCCCGGAGCTCGAGGATGTCGAGCAGCGTCGTGGTCTTCCCGCACCCGGACTCCCCGACGAGACCGAGCGTCTCGCCGGCGCGGATGTCGAAGCTGATCCCGTCGACGGCGTAGACCGTGCCGACCTGGCGGCGCATGATCGCCCCCTTCAGCAGGGCGTGGTGCTTGATCAGGTCCTCGACGTCCAGGGCGACCTCGCGGTCGGCGCGCGGGACGCCGGCGATCGCGGCCTCCGGGACGTCCGGCACCGGGAACACCGAGTCCGGGGCGAGCGCGCCGGACTCCAGCTCGCCCGCGCGATGGCAGGCGCTGCGGTGGCCGCTGGAGCCGACGCCCGCCAGCGCCGGCTCATCGACCGTGCAGGCACCGATGACGACGGGGCAGCGCGGCGCGAACGGGCAGCCCGGTGGCAGGTCGGCCAGCGTCGGCGGCGTGCCGGAGATCGGCACGAGCGGACGGCGGTCCGACGCGTCGACGCGTGGCATCGCCCCGAGCAGCCCGAGCGTGTAGGGCATCCGCGGCCGGGCGAACACGTCGTCCACGATCCCGGACTCGACGAAGCGCCCGCCGTACATGACGGCCACGCGATCAGCGAACCCGGCGATCACGCCGAGGTCGTGCGTGATCATCACGATCGCCGTGTCGATCTCGGTCTTCAGCCGGGTCAACAGGTCCAGGATCTGCGCCTGGATCGTCACGTCCAGCGCCGTCGTCGGCTCGTCGCAGATCAGGACGTCGGGATCGTTGGCGATCGCCATCGCGATCATCACCCGCTGGCGCATGCCGCCCGAGAACTCGTGCGGATAGGCCCGCGCCCGCGACCCGGCCTGCGGGATCCCGACGAGGTCGAGCAGCTCCACCACGCGCGTCTCCGCGGCCTCCCGCGAGACCTTGCGGTGCACGCGGACCGCCTCGGCGATCTGGTCGCCGACGGTGTAGACGGGCGTCAGCGCCGACAGCGGATCCTGGAAGACCATCGCGATCCGCTGGCCGCGGACCTGCGACAGCCCGCGGTCGTCCAGCCCGATCAGCTCCGTGCCGCCGAGCTGCACCGACCCGCTGACCAGCGCGAACTCGGGGAGCAGGCCCATGACGGCCTGCGCCGAGGCGGACTTGCCCGAGCCCGACTCGCCGACGATGCCGAGCACCTCGCCGCGGGCGAGTTCGTAGCTGACGCCGCGCACCGCGCGCACGTCGCCGTCGCCCCCCGGGAAGGTGACGTGGAGATCCTCGACGCGCAGGACTGACTCGGTCACGACGAAGCCTTGGAGGTCGGGTCGAGCGCGTCGCGCATGCCGTCGCCGATGAGGTTCACGGCCAGGACGATCAGGACGAGCAGTCCGGCCGGGAACGCGAACAGCCACGGATAGCTCACCGCCGCGGTGGTGCCGTCCGCGATCACCGTGCCGAGCGAGACGTCCGGCGGCTGCACGCCGAAGCCGAAGTACGACAGCCCGGTCTCGGCGATGATCGCCGCGCTGACGTTGATCGTCGCATCGATGATGAGCAGCGAGGACATGTTCGGCAGGATGTGGCGGAAGATGATCCGCGGCGCCGAGACGCCCATGTAGCGCGCGGCGAGCACGTACTCGCGCTCCTTCAGCGAGATCGTCATGCCGCGCACGATCCGCGCCGTGACCATCCACAGGAACGCGGCCAGGAGGAAGACGAACACGAGCCACGTCTTGCCGCGGAACGACGGCGACAGGATCGCGACGATGAGGAACGCCGGCAGGACGAGCAGCAGGTCGACCAACCACATCAGCACGCGGTTGGTCCCGCCGCCGAAGTAGCCGGCGAACGACCCTACGAGTGCCGCGAGCCCGGTCGCGAACAGCGCGACGAGCAGGCCGATGATCAGCGACTTCTGCATGCCGCGCAGTGTCAGCGCGTAGACGTCGCCGCCGGTCTGCGTCGTGCCGAACCAGTGCTCGACCGACGGGGCCTGGAGGAAGGCTGTGAAGTCCCGGTCCGTGTAACTCCACTTGCCCAGGTGCGGGCCGACGAAGGCCAGCAGGAAGAGGAATGCGAGCACGGCCAGGCCGAGCACCGCCATCCGCTGGCCCCGGAACCGCCGCCAGACGAGCCGTCGGCGCGAGATGACGCGCTCGTCTTCGGCGAGGGTCTCGACCGGTCCGCCGACGGACATCAGCTCACCCGGATCCGGGGATCGAGAAGGGCGTACGCGACGTCGGACATCAGGCCCGCGACGAGCACGAGGACCGCGGCGAACAGGCTGACGGCGGCGACCGCGTTGACGTCGTTCTTGGTGACCGAGTCGACGAACCACTCGCCCATCCCGTGCCAGCCGAAGATCTTCTCGACGAACGTCGCGCCGACGAGCAGCAGGCCGAAGTCGTAGGCGAAGAACGTCACCGACGGGATCAGCGCGATGCGCAGCGCGTGCTTCACCAGCGCGGTCCGCCGGCGCAGGCCCTTGGCCTGTGCCGTGCGCACGAAGTCGCTGCCGAGGACATCGAGCATCGCGTTGCGCTGGTAGCGGCTGTAGATGGCGATCTGCCCGAGGATCAGGACCAGGCTCGGCAGGATCAGGTGCTGCACGCGGTCGCCGGCCTTGGTCCAGAAGCCGCCCGACAACCCGGGAGTGAACTCGCCCGTGTATTTGAAGAACTTTGCCCCGACCGCGTCGTTGAACCCGACTGCCAGGATCTCCAGCAGGATCGCGAGCACGAACACCGGCGTCGCGAGGATCACGAACGACGTCAGCGTCACGACGTGGTCGCTGAACTTGTACTGCCGGATCGCGCCCCACGCCCCGACGAGCACGCCGAGGATGCTGCCGATGATCGTCGCGACGAACAGCAGCCGGATGCTGACGCCGATGCGCCGGCCCATCTCGGCGTTGACGGAGTCGCCGTCCCACGTCTGCCCGAAGTCGCCCTGGGCGACGCCCTTGACCCAGACCCAGTAGCGCTCCAGCACCGGCGTCTTGTCGTTGAGGTTGCGCTGGCTGAGCTGCCTGTCGACGACCGCCGGGGGCGGCGGCGGGTTGCGGCCCTCGAAGTTCGAGCGCGGATTCAGGCTGACGGCGGCCAGGATGTAGGCCATGCTCGCCGCGATCGCAACGAGGATGAACGAGCTGACCAGCCGCCGCAGCAGAAACTTCGTCACGGCGCCGCTGCGCTTCTCGAAGTGATCACGCGGCGCGTCAAGACCGCCGCAATCTACCCGCTGGAGCGGCCGCCCCGGGGCGGCGCACCGGATGCTTGACCGGGCACCGATCCCCTGACAGCATCGCGTCGATGCGCCGCCTCTGCTCCGCCGTCCCGTTCCTCGTGCCGATCGCGCTCGTCGCGGTCGCGCTCGCGCCGAGCGGGTCCGCCGCAACCGCGCGCGTCACCTGCCCGCTCGACGCGAAGGGCGCCTCCGCAGGCCAGGTCCAGTGGGCGTTCTCGCAGTACGGCCCGCCGACCGGGCGCCACCCCGGGCTGACGAAGTCCTACACCCACGGCCGCGGGACGTGGCTCGGCTCGCGCGGGCACGGCTGGGTCTGCCATCAGGACATGGGCGGGGGCTCGCCCACCCGGCACGTCGTCCTGCGCGTGTCGTCCAATCCGTCGAAGCTGCACGGCATGGTCACCAAGCTCGGCAAGCTCGGCGTCGAGCTCACCCTGCCCTTGATCGTCACCGCGACCGACGACAGCGCCTGCGCGGTCGGCACCCATGCCAGCATCACGCTGTTCGCCAGTTACTACGAGTTCCACATCACCCGCGGCGCGCTGCGCTTCGCCACCGGCTGCCGCAAGCACGACCACACCTTCCGCAACCCGGCGCTGAAGGTGCTGATCACGCGCAAGGGCGCGCAAGTCAACGGCCCCTGAGCAGGGCCGGAAACCCGTCCGGCGGCAGCGCCCGCAGCTCGAGGACGTTCGCCACGCCGGGGCACTCGCCGGCGCCCGAGGCGGGCAACCGGCGGGCCGCCTCGCCAGAAGGATTCCGACGTCGTTCCCCGTCCGTGTTTCAGGGGCTGAACTGGCCCGCAGCGGTCGGATCGACGACGCTCGTGCCGCCGTCCACGGGCACGGTGGCGCCGTTCACATAGGCCGCGCCGGGTCCGGCGAGGAAGGAGACCACCGAGGCGATCTCCTCCGGCTCGCCGGGCCGGCGAAGCGGGTTGTCGGCGTGGGTCAGCCGGTAGGCGCCGTCGCGGTCGATGCCTCGGGCCTGCGCGACGTCGTCCATGTCGGCGTCGGCCATCGGAGTGCGCACCCACCCCGGGCAGACGCAGTTTGCGCGCACCCCCTGCGGGCCGTAGTCGCCGGCCAGGCTGCGGGTCAGCATGATCAGGCCCGCTTTCGAGGCGCAGTAAGCGGCCCACCCCGGCCCGGCGAGGATGCCGTTGATCGACGCGACGTTGACGATGCAGCCCCGGCGCTCGATCAACGCCGGCAACGACGCGCGCGTCACCAGGAATGCCCCGGTCAGGTTCGTGCGAAGGACCGCTTCCCAGCCCTCGAGCGTCTCCTCGAGCACCGCCGCGGCGTCGCCCACCCCGGCGTTGTTGACGACGACGTCCACGCCGCCGAAGCGCGTGGTCGCCGCCACGACGATCCGCTCGGCGTCGTCGGCGTCGCCGACGTCGGCGGCGACGCCGACCGCCGCCCCGCCTGCCGCCTCGATCTCGGCCACGGCGGCGTCGCACGCCTGCGTCCGCCGCCCCGCCACCACGACCCCGTAGCCGTCGGCGGCCAGCCGCCGCGCGACGGCGAGGCCGATGCCGCTCGCGCCTCCGGTCACGATCGCGCATCGGGACGGCTGCTCGCTCACCGGCCCGACCCTACCTCAGGCGGCGCTCGCCGACCGCGTTCGGCGTGACGCGAATCCGACGTCTGCGGGCCTGCGGCAAGTGGGCAGTCCCGGGCTCGAACCGCAGGATGGGCAGATGACGCTTTGGAGCGAGTCGGAGCGGCGATCACGCGGTGATGTACCCGCTCTGTACCTCAACCGCGTGCGGGGCACCCGCGTTCAGCGATCACCCGCGGTCGACCGTGACTCCCGTTCAGGGCCGGGCGTTTCCGTGGTCATCAAGATGGAGCGCGGCGACGTCGACGGCCTCGGTCGCGAGAGCGTGCGCCCGGTCGCGGTCGAGCGGTTCATCGCTGAACTCGTCGTAGCGCAGCTCAGCCGCCCACGGCGTCAGCCATCAGGCTGCGAAGAGCGGCTCGGGAAGCTCGATCCCGATCGTGGCGGCCTCCTCGACCAGGAACTGCAAGTCGTGCGTCCGGCGCAGCTCCCAGCCACCGGCGACGAGCATCGCCTTGAGCGCCTTCTCGACGACCTGCTGGCCATGGAAGCCGAGAATCACATCGGCAATTCCACTGCGCCCGTGCAGCACATCGAGCGCCGCGAGATCCTCCCGGGCCTTGCGCAGCAGCGTCCGCGCGAACTCGAGTGAACCGCCAGGTCAGTTCGTGATCACGCCCCTCCTGCTCCATTCGCACTCGCACAACGCGCAGGACTGACACCGCGAGTGGACCGAACAACGGGGGCCGGACATACCCGTTTCGTTCCTCCCCGCACCCCGTCGAGAGGATCGCGACTGGAAATCCCTGCAAGCGGTGAGCGGGCAGTCCCGGGCTCGAACCGGGGACCTCCTGCTTGTAAGGGACTCGAGGCCGGGAACGGGCGTGCGAGCGACGACGCGTGCGTACACGAGTTCCCTGGAAACGAGGCAGATGAGCAGATGCGGCTCTGGAGCGAGTAAGAGCGCCGACCGCCGAGCTCGTCGCGAGCGCTTCAGAAGGCTCCAACCATGCTGAAAGACTTTCTCAGGCCGCAAACCGCGCTAGACGATCCGGGAACCGCGCCGGCATGTGGTCTTCCAGTCTCGATCGCCTCCTTCAGGGATGTATCAAGGGCCGCTCGAAAAGTTGCCGCTCGCGCCGTTTGAAAACCGACCCCCATCGCGGGCAGGAACAAGCCCGGGTCGGTCAGCTACTCGGCGCGTCCACGAGTCCTGTCAATAGCCGCCAGTAACAGTCCCGCGACGAGGGCCCCGACGATCAAACCGGCGAGTCCGTATGACCGCTGGGTTAGCACCACCGTCGCTACTAGGACACTGAAGACGATTCCAGAGTCGCGATCGACGATGCGACGCACGCGAGTGCTCGCGTTGAAGCCCTTCGCGAGACGACTCGCCATCGATGCGGCCGCGAAGACGACGATCGCAAGGACAAAGCCAAGCGCCATGTCGCGTAGCGTCATGTGCTACCCAGACTAGCTTGCACGCAGACACGATACGACTTCCACGCCCGCGCTGCCCTTACCGGCCGCCCGCGTAACGTACTTGACGAACTTCTTCGCCGACCGGTGCTTGATGGCCCTCCAAATCCCGGCGAGCGTTCCTCCACCGACAGCATCTTTGAGCCGTCCCGGGTTGCGCGGAGACCGTGATCTACCCCGGCAATGGTGGAGTCGGGTTTCTAGAGTTCGGTGGCAGCTACGGAGATTCAGATGCCCCGCAGGTACCCGCCGGAGACACGTCGTCAGGTGATCGAGCTCGCTCGGTCCGGGACGCGCGTAAAGCAGCTCGCCGTGACGTTCGCGGTCAGTGAAGCGACGATCTACAACTGGACCAAGCAAGACAAGATCGACCGAGGTGAGATCGAGGGTCTGAGCACGGACCAGGCGATCGAGCTGGCGGCGGCAAGGCGCCGGATCAAGCAGCTGGAGACCGAGCTCGCGGTCTCCAGGAAGGTCAACGAGGTCTTCCTCAGCCAGGACCTGGCCCCAAAAGCCTCTACCCGGTGATTGATGCTCTGACCGGGCAGGGAATCGACGTTCGTCACGCCTGCCGGACCTTGGGCGTGTCGGAGTCCGGCTACTACGCCTGGAAGGACCGCCCGACGCCGCCGCGGGAGCTGCGACGGATCTGGCTGGCCGGCGAGATCGTCGACGTTCACAAGGCCTCAGGCGGCACCTACGGCGCGACGCGTGTCCGGGCCGAGCTGATCCACGGCCGCGGCATCCCTGTCGGTCACGGCGCGATCGAGCTGATCATGCGCCAGCTCGGGATCAAGGGCCTGCCGACACGCCGGCTCCCGCGTGGTGCGCGGCTGGCGAAGATCACCTCGCTGGATCTCGTGGGCCGCCAGTTCCGCCGCGACGCGCCGGACCAGTTGTGGATGACCGACATCACCGAACACCCCACCAGGGAGGGCAAGATCTACTGCTGCGTCGTCCTGGACGCCTTCTCGCGCCTGGTTGTCGGCTGGTCGATCGACTCGACTCAGACGACGACGTTGGTGCTGAACGCGCTCGGGATGGCAACCCGCCGCCGCAGCCCCGAAGGCGACCTCGTGATTCACTCCGATCGCGGCGTTCAATTCACGTCCTGGGCCTTCAGCCAGAAAGTCAAAGACCTCGGCATCGCTCCGTCGATGGGAGCCGTCGGCAGCGCCTACGACAATGCGGTGGTCGAGTCGTTCTGGGGACGCATGCAGGTCGAACTGCTCAACCGCAAGCGCTGGACGACCCGCATCGAACTGGCCACCGCCATCCACGACTACATCGAGCTCTTCCACAACACCCGCAGGCGGCACTCAGCGCTCGGGATGCTCTCGCCAACCGACTTCGAAACCAACTACTTCAACGCCAACAACGCCGCCTGACTCCAGCATCCAGACTCCATGAAACCCGGGGTAGATCACCCTGTCCACCAAACCGGGGGAACTCCAAGGCCCACATTCTCAGCGTTGCCGATCCGCGATGGGCCCGAAGCTCGCCCAACTTGTTCGCGTACGACCTCAACTGATTCTCGTCGCGGGTCGACCCTGCGAGTGCCAAGAGGCGATCGATTTCGTCGTCTCGCGTCACCGCGGCGGATGTCTGATTGGCAGCCGAAGCACGCATCGTCACGGGCGGAAGCGATGGGGTTGGGGATCGGGGCGCTGGGGCGGGTCCATGTGAACGCGCCCGTAGCCCACCGTTCGGGCAATTGTGCGCCCTGCATCTGCCAACGGACCAAGCCGTCGGTGATCTTGCGTCCAGCGTTCAAGAGCTGTGGTGACAGTTGTAGTGACTGGCCCCCTGGGTTGGGTCCAGATGTGTTGATTTGTGTATGTGTCGAGATCAACGCGTCCGTTGTTGCCGAGAGTCCGTCGGCGGGCCTTGTGGTCTGGTCCAGGCGATGTGCGGGAGGTCGCTCTCATCTGCTGCCCGCTTTCAGGCTCTCATAGAACGCGGACGGTGTCTGGTAACCAAGGCCGCGGTGCGGACGGATCCGTCGACTACCGGCTGCTTGATGTCCCGAGCCGGTGCAGAAACGATCGATCGCACCGCGTCGTCTGGTACCCGCGCGTGGTACCCCAAACCCGCATGAGCAAGTTTGGGACGCGCCGATGGCGCCCACATGGCCTGCGAAACATGGCCCTGCGGCGGATGGGCAGTCCCGGGCTCGAACCGGGGACCTCCTGCTTGTAAGGGACTCGAGGGCGCGGATGGGCGTGAGAGCGACGACACTCAGGAGCACGAATTCCCTGTGACCGGCCCCCTGGCTTTGGTCCAGTTGTATTGGGTTGTTGATGTAAAAGTATTGATGCCATGGACGTTGCCGAAAGCTTCTTCGCGACGATCAAGAAGGAGCTGATCCACCGTCGCAGCTGGCCGACGAAGGCCGAGCTGCGGACCGAAGTCTTCGACTACATCGAGGTCTTCTACAACCGCCAACGCCGCCACAGCACCCTCGGAGGAGTCAGCCCCGCCCAGTTCGAGAAGATCAACCCCACCCACGCACATGCCGCCTAATCAAGCGGGGGAACTCCAATCGATGATCTAGTCAAGACGTCCCGACGACAACCAGTAGAAACAGAGAAGCGGGACCACCAAGAAGAGATACACCAACCCTCCAGCCGCCAGCCAACTGGACGGAGGCCATGCAGGTTCGAGCACCAAGCCGAGAACCATCGCGACCACGCCCGCAGCGACGTGTGCGAGAAACGGAGGCGCCGGCCCACCGGACACTCGGACCGGCGTCTGGCGGTTACGTTCGGTCAGGTCGACGTACAGCGAGGCCATCCCAAGCGAAATCGCCGTTAGCAGCAAGCCGCCGACCCCCAGCCTTTCAAGCTCGGCGGCAACGGTCGCGCCAACTGCGACCGCAACGGGCCATTTCAGATGTCGGCTAACGCGCATCTCCGACGCCAAGTGCCTCGAACGGATCACAGGCGCTGCTGCTGTGGAACACGCCTACTCACAACAGCCGGGACCGCAGCCTCCAGACTCAACAGCGGGACGCTGCTCGACACGATGCTCGACGCGCCCGTCGCGCGATCCTCGATCACCGCCGCGCTCGAACCGACGAACCCGAGCATCCGCACATCGCGCTGCGCCAACGGGCTCGTCCACGCCGGCGAACCGAAGACCTGCGGAAACTGCGCGAGGTCAGCAAGCCGCGCATCCGCCCGCGTCAAACCGTCAAAGCCGGTCCGCGTATCAACACGCGCGGCCGCGAGCGCCGGCGTCTCAAGCGCCGCCATCCGCGCCTGCTCAACGGCCGCGATCTGCGCCAGACGCGCCTGCTCAGCCGGCGACACCACGACAGGATCAGGAGCCGCGGCCGGCTGCGACCAATCAGCGAACAGCCCGCCGGACGGCGCCAACTGCTGCGCCATCGCCGCAGGGCCGGCGAGGGTCGCAGCGACGACCAGCGACACCAGCAGCGCCGTTGCGGTCCCCCACGTGCGTGTCGTGCTCATGACGGTTCGCCTCACGCCATCCTGCCTCCCCGTCGTCTGTATCCAGCGCCGCCGATCACCGGCACCTGACCGCCGGTGTTACCGGTCGACAGGAGGCGCGTGACATCCGAACGAACGATGTTCCGTCGGTGCCAAGCGCAGCGCGTGGCGCAACGTCTGGCCGCCCGGCCTGAATAGCACCCGCGACCCGACCGCACGCGTCAACGCCTGACGTCGTCTGCTGCAGTGACACGCAGAGACCCGGCATGCAGCGCAAACACCATTGCCTCACAGACCTGCTGCATGCTCAGCCTCCCCAGTTAGCAACGCAGAAGACCCACGCCGCACCTCGCCGACCGAACCTACGCGCGCCGGCCACGCGCCGTCAAGCCTTTTGAGCGAATCCGACGACAACCGGCTGCCCGGCGGTCCGACCCGCTGCAGAAACGACCGATCCCGCCGCGTCGTCTGGTACCCGCGACTGGTACCCCGGCGCCCCTAGCGCGACTACTCGGTGCGTCAACGACACGCGGAACGCCCTTGAAACATGGTCCTATGGCGATGGGCAGTCCCGGGCTCGAACCGGGGACCTCCTGCTTGTAAGGCAGGCGCTCTGACCAGCTGAGCTAACCGCCCGCGCCACGGCAGGCTAGATGGTGCGCGGCGCCCCCGCTACGCGGGGACGGTCTCGATGCCGGGTTCCTCCTCGGCGACCAGCGGCTGCGCCGGCAGGCGACCGGCGAACCAGAAGCCGGCGAGCACGAAGAACATCGCGGCGAGCAGCGACTGCTTGAGCGCCAGGAGCTCAGCGTCGGAGTACTCCTTGACGAGCGCCTCCTGCTGGGAGGCGGGGATGTCGGTCCCGGCCAGGGCCTGCTGGACATCGGCCGTCGATGCCGCCGGCACGCCCTGCTGGGTCGCGCTCGCCACCGCCTGCTGGGTCGACGTGCTGATCGCCGGGTTGGCGGCGATCTGCTTGTTGAAGTTGGAGCTGAGCCCCGCGAGCAGGACCGCGCCGATCAGTGCCGTGCCGAGCGCCGCGCCGAGGTTCTGCGCTGTGCCCTGGAGCCCGCCCGCGTCGCTGGAGTCGGACTGCGGCACCGACGACATGATCACGTTGCCCAGCTGCGACGCGCCGAGGCCGATGCCGGCGCCGAACAGGAACATCGACACGGCGAACAGGCCGGAGTCGAGCTTCTTGTCGACCGCCGCGAGCATGACGACGAGCGCGGCCAGGAGCACCGAGAGCCCGATCCGCAGCAGGGTCCGCGGCGCGTAGGTCGTCGCCATGCGTGCGCCGCCGAACGACAGCAGGACGACGCCGATGGACAGCGGCAGGATCGCGATGCCGGTTTCCAGCGCGTCCTTGCCGAGGACCATCTGGAGGTAGACCGGCAGGACGAAGAACGTCCCGTTGAGAATCAGTTGCTGGGCGCTGAGCATCGACAGGCCGGCGCGCAGCTGCGGCACGCCGAGCAGCCGCGTCGGCAACAGCGGGTCGCGCCCCTCGCGCTCCAGGTGCTCCTGGCGGCGGATGAAGACGCCGATGATCACGAGGCCGAAGCCGATCAGGAACGGGACGAGCGACAGGCCGAACGGCTCGACCGTCTCGCCGCCGATCTCCGGCCCGCTCTTGGCCGCGAGCAGGCCCCAGCTGCTGGACTTGAGGATGCCGAACACCAGCGTGCCCAGCCCGAGCGCCGACAGCACGACGCTCAGCGGGTCCAGGTGCGGGCGGCGCTCCACCGGGGCGTCCGCGATCCGCCGGACGAACAGCAGCAGGATGATCGTGCACACCGTCTCGCCGGCGAACACGTAGCGCCAGCTGAGCTCGGTGGTGAACCAGCCGCCGATCAGCGGGCCGGCCGCGGCGCCGGCCGCCGCGATGCCGCCGAGGATGCCGTAGGCGACCGCACGGTCACGGCCCCGGTAGTTGACGGCCGTGAGCGAGGCGATCGCCGGGATGATCAGCACCGCGCCGAGGCCCTCGACCAGCGACCAGCCGATCAGCAGCACCGTCAGGTTGGGGCTGAGCGCCGTCGTCATGGAACCGACGCCGTAGACGACGAGGCCGATCGAGAATGCGCGCTTGCGTCCCAAGACGTCGCCGAGCTTGCCGCCGGTGAGCATGAAGGCGGCCATGCACAGCGCGTACATCGTGATCGCCAGCTGCAGGCTCGCGACGGTCGTGTCCAGGTCTTTGACGACCGCCGACAGCGACACGTTCATCACCGTGGTGTCCAGCACCATGATGAACTGCGCCGTGGCGAGCACGACGATGACGGTCCAGCGGCCCATGCCCGGGAGCTTGCCTGAAACGGTCACGCCAGGCGCGCGATGCCGCGGACCAGGAGGAACGCGCCCGCGATCACCGCGAGGAGCACACCGACAGTCCAGGCGTGGCGCGAGATGGCGGCCTGGACCCTGTTGAGCCGATCCTCCAGGGTGTCCGGGGAGAGCAGCAGCAGCACGAGCGGCACCTCCACGAACAGCAGCACACACGCGGCGCAGACGAGGACCGCGAGGATGTTGCCGCCCGTAGGCCCGCCCTCATCGGCGATCGTCTTGACCGCCGCGAGGTACCACGGTGACGGGAGGTACATCGCGACGCCGAGGACGAACGCCCAGCGTGCACTCGATCGCGCGTGGTCGGAGATCCGCGCGATGCGCCCGGGCTCGCGCGGCGCCCCCTGCGCGCGATCGGCGCGGTCGCGGCGCGGCCACATCCATGCGGCGAGTGCCAGGAGCACCACGCCGAGGACGACGTCCAGCCCGGCGGAGGTCCTGTGGCTCTGCGACTCGGTGGCGCCGACCCCGTCGAGCAGCGCGAGTCCGGCGATGCCGACGCCGACCACGACCGTCGCCGCGCCGGCGAAGTACGACGACACGAGCAGCCGCGGGCGATCGCCCGTCAGCAGCAGCGCGCAGACGATGATCGCCGGCGGATAGATCGCCGCCGCAAGCGCCAGCGGCACGGCCTGTGGAAGGGCACCCACGCGGCGGGACTCTACGGCCGCGGACGGCGCGATCGGCCGGCGCGCCACGCTACGTTGACGCGATGGATCGCTCCCTCGCGCTGCGCGCCGCCGGCGTCCAGCTGCTCGCCGTGGCCGTCCTCGCGCTCGCGACCGGGCTGAGCCTGCCGCACTCGTTCTTCGAGGACTGGGGCTGGATCGTCGGCCCGCTCGCCTGGATGCTCGCGGCCGCCATCACCGCCCGAGTCCTGCACCTCGAGCTCCGCGACACGCTCGCCGGCGCCGCCCTCGCCGGCATCCCCAGCGGCCTCGCCACCGCCGTCGGCCTCCACTGGCTCGGAGCGGTCGTCGCGATCATCGCCTTCGGCATCTGGTGCGGTCGCAAGCACAGCGAACGCACGCAGACCGCCTGAGCAGCGGGTCTACCGATGGCCGTCGAACGAGATCACCTGCTGAATCCCCGACGGCCGATTCGTGTAGTTCATGGGAATCAGCAGCAGCGGCGTGAACGAGATCCGCTCCGGCGCCTCGTCCTTCAGCCACGCCGCAGGATCGGGACCCTGGGCCTTCTCCAGCGTGGCTCCGGCCTGCTCGAGCGCTCCCCACAGCGCTGACGCGCATGCCGAGACCTTGCCCTTGCCGCAATAGGCCGTCGAGTACCTGCGCTTGACGGCCGTGCCGAGCAGCGTTCGCAGGTCCTTCTGCATGTACTGGTGCCAGCCGCCGTACTGCCCGCTCGGCGGCTGGTCGAAGATCGACACGCGCTTGGCGAGGCGAGCGCACAATCCGCTGCCCAGCGGCGCGCACATGGCGGCCTTGGCCAGCAGCGGGAACGCCGCGTCCATGATCGCGGCGCCGGGATCATCGATCTTGCCGTCGCCGCTGCGATCCAGGCGGCTCGCGCCGTCGGCCGACCACTGGTCGAGCAGTTCGACCATGCGCCGCTCGCGCGCGGTCGGCGCCGTGCCCTTCGCCAGGACCTTCCTGATCGTCGGCCACAGCGCCTCGCCCCGGACGTCCTGCGACGCGGCGGCGTTCATCGCGCCGGTGACCGTGGCGAGCGTGTGCTTCTGCGTCTTGGCGAGGTTGTCGGTCAGCAGCTGCGCCCGCTGGATCGGGCCCTCGGAGCCGAACCGGTCGTCGCCCGCCGGGAAGCCCTTGACGGGCTTGTTGTTCCAGTTGACGATCAGGCCGCTGGCGGGGTCCTTGGCCTGCGGGTGGGCCGAGTTCTTCAGGAACCCCGTCCACTCGTAGGAGCCGCGGCCGTCGATCGGCAGGTCGCCGCTGGAGCCGGTCCTGCGCAGCGGCAGCTTGCCCGTGGTGAAGAAGCCGATGTGCTTGTCGTCGGCGTAGAACGAGTTGAACGTCTGCGGGGTCAGCTCGGCCGCCTTGCGGAAGTCCTCGTAGCTCTTGACGCGCCCGAAGGTCAGTTGCTGGAAGAACAGCTGGTCGACGACGTCCTCGCCGTAGCTCGACCGCTTGCGCGCGATGGCGACGGTCTGCGTGCCGTTGGCACGGTTGGCGTACCCGATCACCGGACCGTGCACGGTGCGGTAGAAGACCACCCGCGTCTTCTTCCCGCCCTTGCTCAGCACACCGGCGTTGACCTTCTCCATCTTCACGCACCGGCCCTTGTACTCGTACTTCTGCCGGCTCCCGCCGCAGAGCGTCTCGGCGTAGTTGTCGACGATGTCCAGGCCGGCGGAGGTGAGCGACCACGCGAAGTCCGCGCCGCGGCCGATGAGCATGTAGCCCGGGAACGGGGCCGAGGTGGCGCCGCGGGTCTCGATGTTCGGGCCGTGCAGGCCCATCTCCAGCGTCAGGCCCGGGTAGAAGTAGCCGATCTGCGGGCCGGCGACCATCAGCGGATGGCCCGTCGCGGTGCGCGAGCCGGACACGAGCAGCACGTTCGACGCGAGGTTGTCGTGCGCGGCCGCAGCCGCGGGGATCGCCGCGGCGCTGCCGAACGAGACGGGGCGGTAGCTGCCCTTCTCGAGGACGACGTTGCCCCTGAAGTCCTTTGGCTGGTCCTGGTACTTGAACGTCTTCTCGGCGTAGGTCGCCTGCGAGTCCGGGTCCTGCCGCGCGCGCAGGTCGCTCCAGACGTTCGTGCCCTTCGTCGTGCCGAACGTGTCCCGCAGCGCGTCGAGGAGCTCGGCGTTCTTGACCTCCTCGCCGCCGCCCTCACCCAGGAACTGGCCCTTGACGGCGTTGATCGCGTAGATGTCGCGGCGCACGAACTTCGCCGTCGCCGGCTGGTTCTTGGCGTACCACGCGTTGATGCCCTCGAGGTACACGTCCAGGTCGGCGAGCGCCTGCTTGCCGAACGTGCCCGCGTCCTGTAGTGCCGTGGTCTGCGCGTCAACGAGCTTCGTCGCCTGGCTCGTCGGCTCGAAGTTCGCCAGCCCGGCGATCAGCGCGATCGCGGACAGGTTGGGCGCGTCGATCGCGGCGAGCAGGCCGTTGTAGCGGGCCTGGTTGAGCAGCAGGCTGCGGTCCTCGGCCTCGACGTACCCGGCACCCCAGATGACGTCGCTGTCCGTGACGCCGTAGATGTGCGGCACGCCGTACGTGTCGCGCCTGATCGTGACGCCCGGGCGCTCGGCGGGCTTTTCGTCGACGACCGTGGTGCCGGGGTCCAGCGCCTCGGACTTGAAGTAGATGTTGAGGTCGGCCGCGGTGACGTTGGCGCCCAGGGGGGTGAGGCCGTCGTACATCTTGGCCTGGGTCTCGTTGGGAAGGATCGAGCCGTCCGGAGCGCCGGGGATCAGCTCGCCCGGCTGGAGCTGCCCGGACGGGATGATGTTCAGCGCGGTCGTCGCGTAGTCCTTGGCGACGGCGGGCGCCGCCATGACGAGCACGAGTGCTGCCGCAGCGGCGCAGGTGTGGGACACGATCCTCGACATCCGGTCCTCCTCAGAACCCTCGGCCGCGGGGATACGGCGCGCCGGGCCAAGGTACCAGCGAGTCTGGTTGGATACGCCGGATGGATCTGGGTCTGCAGGGCCGCGTCGCACTCGTCACCGGAGCCTCGAAGGGCCTGGGGCGGGCGATCGCCGCAGCGCTCGCCGCGGAGGGCGCGACCGTCGCGATCGCGAGCCGCTCGCGCGAGCGCGTCGACGCCGCCGCGGTGGCGATCGGCGCCCGCGCCTTCGTTCACGACAGCGCCGACCTGGACGCGGCTGAGCCGCTCGTCGCACAGGTCGAGAACGCGCTGGGCCCGATCGACGTGCTCGTCACGAACACCGGCGGGCCGCCGCCCGGGCCCGACGCGCTCGGCTTCACGCGCGACCAGTGGCGCGCGGCGTACGACGACCTCGTCCTCGCCCCGATGGCGCTCGTCGCGGCCGTCCTCCCCAGCATGCGCGAGCGCGGGTTCGGGCGGATCGTGAACGTCAGCTCGACGGCGGTCCGCGAGCCGCTGCCGGCGATCATGCTGAGCAACAGCCATCGGGCGGCGACGCTCGCGGCGTTCAAGACGGTCGCCCGCCAGGTCGCCGGGGATGGCGTGACGCTCAACAGCGTCCTCCCGGGGCGGATCCTCACCGACCGCCTGCGTGAGGCCTACGGCTCGGCGGAGGCCGCGCAGGCCGCCGCGCAGGGCGACGTCCCGGCCGGCCGCGTCGGGACGCCGGAGGAGTTCGCGGCCGCTGCGGTCTTCCTCTGCTCCGCGCCGGCGAGCTACATCACCGGGCAGGCGCTCGCCGTGGACGGCGGCCTGCTGCGCTCGATCTGAGACCTCAGATCGTCGCGTCGAAGTGCTGCGCGCGGTAGCACTTCCGCGTGCCGATCCGCCGCCGCTGCTTCAGGCACTTCAGCGTTGCGCGGCGTCCGTCGAAGCGGGTCACGATGTCACCGGTGTCGTCGAGGACGAGGGTGAACGTCCCGGTGTAGAAGTACTGGACCTTGTCGTTCCAGCTGGCCTTGCAGGTGACGGTGTCCAGGTCGCCGATGCCCGCGTGCGTGCAGGAGCGCTTGAGCGTGCGGGCGATGCGGTGGCGCGCGTGCTTGATCGCCAGCGGCATGGCCGCCTGGGCCTGCAACAGGGTGAGCGTCGCGACCTGATCGGGCACGTCGGTCGGCGTGCCCGTGCTCGGCGCCGACTTGATGACGATCGACGCGACGGGCCCGACCCACAGATCCGCCCCCGCGGCGTCGCAGGCACCCAGGCCGTCGATCTGCCAGTAGTAGACGCCCGGCGTCTGGAGCCAGTCGCCGCCGGTGGTCCCCTGGTAGAGGCCGTTGCCGGTGTCGGTGACCGCGAAGCGGTCGACGGTGACCAACCCGTACAGCGTCCCGTCGGGGTCGTACTGCACGTCGGTGGCGACCTCGACGTAGGCGTTCAGCCCGGCACAGGCGGCGGGGATCGAGAACGCCAGCGGCCCCGACCCGGTCGAGACGACCTGCGCGGCGGACGGCTTGACCCCCGGGCCGATACTCAGATCCGCAGTCGCGCCGGCGCTCGGCGCGAACGTCAGCGCCGCGAGCGCGGCGGCGAGGACGGCGGTCAGCAGCGCACGCGGCATCGCCCGGACGGTACCGCCGGGAGCGGTGCGGCGCCAGCGGGAACCGTCAGCCGACGGCCGTCACCGTCAGCGTGCCGCTGGACCTCAGGCCGTCGCCACCGTCGAGGATCTCCCCCTTGAGCGCCTGGATCCCGCCGATCGCCGGCACGGTGAACGTGAGCGGCCCCGCGGCGAGTGCGTTGACGCCCAGCAGGCCCGGGGAGTCCGTCGGCGGCGGATCGTTGCCTCCCCCCGGGTCCGGCGGGAAGTCGCAGTGCATCGTCCACAGCACGCGCGTGTCAGCGCTGAAGTCCAGCGTCACCGTGATCGCGTCGGGCCCCGCCTGCGTCGCGGTCACCGTCCATGCGCCGCCACTGATCGGGCTTATCGGGTCGCAGTACTGGATCTTCGAGGTAGCGGTCACCTCGCTCCAGACCAGCGTCCCGCTCGCGGTCCACGTCGCGGGATCGCTCTGGGCGACCGGCACGAGGCGCAGCGTCGCGACGAGCCGTCCGGTGCCGTCGTGCGTCGCGAAGGTGCCGGTCTCGTGATCGTCGAGCGTGACCTCGTATCCGGGCTGATCACCGAGCGACCCCTCGACGGTCTTCTTCCCGGCACGGCTGAGCGCGACGACCTTCCATGAGGAGCGCGTCGGCGTCGCGTTCGGCGCCGTCAGCGTGAAGTCGAACACGCCCCCGGCGGCCATCGTCGCCTGCGCCGGCTTCAGCGATGCGACGCCGGACCCGGTCAGGTTCGTCTTGACCGGCGACCCGTCGGCGGCCTTGGCGTTCTTCGTCGTGACCTTCGTCGTCTGGCCCGCCTTGAGCTTGGCGGCGGCCGGCTTGCCCTCGAGCTTCAGGCAGGCCTCGTCGTCGTACCAGTGCTTCTGAAGCCGAGGGGCGACGATCTCGCGGACGTACTCCAGCGAGGCGAGCGTCAGGTAGTCGGTGGCGATCGAGGTGATGATCAGGCCCTTGATGTTGCTGATCGACTTGAGGTCGCCGGCCGTGGGGCCGGTGTCCCAGCGCACACGGCTGTGCGGGCCGAAGACCCCGCCGTGGCTCGCGTCGAAGTGCTGGGTCTGCGCGGCGATGTTGGCGCCCCAGTCGCCGCCGCCGAGCACCCCCTTCTGACCGAAGCCGGTCCCCAGCCGGCGCCCGCGCCAGGTCTCGGTGCCCTTGCCGCTCCCACCGTAGGAGAACGTCGACTTTGCGTCGACGTCGTCGATCGTCTCCCAGCGCGCGTTCTCGCCGACGGTCAGCTGGTACGCGACGTCCATCTCCGCGGCGGCGAAGTGGGTCTCCGTCCCACCGGGCCCGGCGATCGTCAGCGCGACCTTCGCCTTGCCGATCAGCCGACCGGCGACCTTCCCGGCCGCGGTCGGGCACGCGACCGGGACGTCGCTGAAGCTGATCTCGACCTTGGCCTTCGCGGTCGTCCCGGGCTCCAGCGCGCCGGAAGCGATGTTCTTCAGGCCGTCGGCGCTGACGTTGACGTCGATCGTCGCGCTCGCCTCCAGTCCCAGCTTTCCGCCGGTCGAGACCGGGGCGGCGTCGAGCTTGATCCCGCCGTCGGCGCCGCCCGCCCCGAAGGTCTGATTGATGTGCAGCTCACCGTCGGCCGCGGCGAGGCGGGCGCGTGCCGCGCCGGCCTGCTTGCGCCAGGCTCGCAGTGCGAGCTGCGTCAGCGCCGCGGTGCGCCGCGGTCCGATCACGCGGCTGATCCCGGCGAACGCGTCCGGATTGACCGCCAGCGCCTGCGCGATCTGGTCGGCGGTGGTTGCGAGCTCGCGTTGCGCGACCGCGGCCGGCTTCGCGAAGCCGGCCTTGCTCGGCTTCGCCGGCTTGCGGCAGCGGACCTTGCCGTGGCGCTTGACGACCTTGGCCTTCGCGCCGCTGCCCTTCAGCACCGGCCACGCGCCGCGCGGGCAGACGCCCTTCTTCGCGGCGAGCGCCGGTGACGAACCGGCGGCGGATGCGACGACCAGCGCGAGCAGGCACGAGACGGCACGGACGCGTCGGGGAGACATGCGCCGCAGTCTGGCACCTGGACGCTCGCGACGGGACCACCCGTCGAGCGCGGTGCGCCGGCCGCGCGCCGCCTACCGGTCGCGCAGCGCCATCACGCCACCGACGCCGCCGACGTACAAGGTCGATTTCCCGGTTTTCGGGTTCTTGCCGACGGCGATCCCGGCGTAGTGGTTGTTGTAGAGGCCGCCGTGCCCGGCCAGCTTCTTCCACGCGACCTTGCCGGTGCGGTAGTCGACGGCGGTCCAGTACCACGGGTCCGCGCCGGACGGATCTCTGACGTTCTCGAACAGGTAGAGCAGCCCGTTGGCCGAGTCGCCCTTGGGCACGACCGACGGCGCGCGCACGGTCGTGTTCCTCCAGGCGATCCGGCAGCCCGTGCCGCCGGGCTTGATGTCGATGCGCGTGACGCCGGGCGTGCTGACCTTGTTCAGGTCCCCGCCGATCTTCAGGCCGCCGCCGATGACGTCGTTCCAGGCGACGAGGTCGTAGCCGTAGTTGTTCTCCACGATCAGCGAGCTGCCGATCGCGATCAGCGAGTTCTCGGTCGCGCCGGCGCCCTTGCCGAACACCGGGACGGTGCAGACCGTGCGCTTCTGGCCCTTGCCCAGCGCGCCGGCGCGGTAGACGACGACATCCATCGGGTCGGCGTTGTCCGTGACGGCGACGTAGGCGGGCGCGGTCGACTTCTTCTTCGCCGCCCTCTTGGCGTTGTCCCACAGCAGCGTCGGCGTGGTGCCCGACCCGGCGTTGATCTGGCCGGGCTTCTGCGTGCCGCTGTTGCGGTAGCGCGAGCTCCACGACGTCTTCGGCTTGAGGTCGGCACCGGCGGTGAACTTGTACATCGCCTTGTCGGAGACGACGTAGACGCCGTCGCCGGCGACCGCGAACGAGTTCTCGATCTCCTCGTTCAGGACGATCGACCCGCACGTCCCGGTCTTCGTATCGAGCACCCCGACGGTGCCCTTCGACCGCCCGACGAACCAGTAGCGCCCCTGCGCGTCGGGCAGCGTGGACGGCATCCGCTCGTCGGGCTGCAGGCACGGGGTCGGGTCGTACGCGGCGACCTGCTTGAACGCGGGCGCCGCGCCGCGGTCATCGACACCGATCACGAGGATCTTGCGATTGCTCGCCGCGACGACGACCCGGTTCTTGTCGTCCAGGAAGAAGTACGCCCCGCCCGTGGTGTTGAGCGCCGGGTTGGTGCCTGCGGGCGGCGGCACGAACGGCAGTTGGAGGAAGGCGAGCGTGTCGAGCGTGACCGGGTCCAGCAGGTAGAGCGCCGGCCCGTCGCCGAGGTTGGTGCACGAGCCGATCAGGCGACCCTTGCCGTCGAAGGTGAGCGTGATGCAGGTGCGGCCGAAGCCGGTGGAGAACACCTTCGGGCTGTTGCCCAGCGGGCCCGAGATGCTCGTGTAGTTGTCGGTCTGCCAGGCGTCGTTGTGGACGCTGTTCTTCGGGTTGGCCGCCATGAAGGGGTTCTGCCAGGCGGGCGTGACACCCGGGACGGGGTGCGCCTTGAACGGCTTGCCGACGTAGTCCGGCACGGTCGGCGCCGGACCCGTGGCCTCGATCGGCGCGGCCTTCTGCGTCTGTGCCTGGGCGATGGCGGAGGTCAGGGCGATCATCGCGACCGCAACGAGAACGACGTGGAACCGCTTCATCCGGTGCTCCTCCTGCTCGACGACGGGCCCGCCCACCGCTGCCTCGCGAAGTACCCCCAGGGGGAATCGAACCCCCGCTACCAGCGTGAAAGGCTGGCGTGCTAACCGCTACACCATGGGGGCGCAGCGCGGTCGAGGGTACAGTGGCGCCCGCCGAGCAAACGTCGCCCCTGCCACCGGACTGACGATGACGCCCGCCTCGATCTCGCCGTGGCAGCTCGCGCAGACGAGTACGCACTTTTCCGCCTCGGCGCGGTACGCGGCAATCGACTTCCCGCGTGCCATCGTCATCGGGAACGACTTTGTGGTCGGGTCAACATGATGGAACTGCAGGCTGCGGTTCGTGCGGTTGTACCCGCAGACGGCACAGCCGCCGCCAGCCTCGGCAACGAGCTGCGCCTTGAGACGACGATGGCGGCGCGACACGGCCTCGCCGACGCACCGCTTGCAGCGAACGCGCCCGTCCGCATAGGTGTGGAACACCGTCCGACCGTGCTTCCGGCAGTCTCGCTGGATCGGAGTCGCTTCGTCGTGCATGGCCGCCCGCACGTTGGCGCCCAGCCCGGACAGGATCGGCTCTAAGCTGCGACCTTCGCCCACGGGCCGTTGGCGTAATCGGTAACGCACGACCCTTTTAAGGTCTGAGTTCTGGGTTCGAGCCCCAGGCGGCCCATGCGCCAGGTGCTACGAGCGCCGGCCGCGCCGCTTCGACAGCGCCTCGAGCAGCTTGGCGCAGGCCCGGTCGAGTTGCTCGATCGTCGCGTCGCCGACCTTCACGACGCTGACCTCGCGGTTGACCCAGCGGTTGATCTCGGCGTGCGAGCGCCCGTCGCGGCGCGAGAGCTCGCTGACCAGGCGGCGACGCTTGTCGCGCAGCAGGGCGCGGCGCTGGTAGGCGGGCAGTTCCGCGGGCTCGGCCTCGGCGGAGGGCTGGGACCGCGCCGGCATGAGCGGGCGGGACGCGCGCGGCGCCTCGCCGGGCGCCGGGCCGAAGAGCGCCATCTGCGGCGCCACGTCGGCGGACAGCGGGACGAAGTCCTCGGGCTCGAGCTGCTCGCTCTGCAGGCGCGCCTCGCGGAGTTCGTCGAACGCTCCGGCGTCCTCCTCTCCCGGCGGGCGCAGGACATGGCGCAACTCGGTCTCGACGTCGGTCGCGTGGCGGCGCAGGACGACGTCGCCGGGCAGGTAGACCCAGCTCGGCTCGGCCGGGCGGCCCGGGAGGGTGCGCACGAACCGCCCGACGATCTGACGGAAGATCAGCGGCGTCTTCGCCGCCGTGGCGTACACGCCCACGCGCAGGCGCGGGATGTCGACGCCCTCGCTGACCATGTTGACCGCGACGATCCAGGGCGTTCGCGCGGCGGTGAAGGCGGCGAGCTTCTCGGATGCGCGCGGGTCGGTGTGCACGACGACGACGGGCTTCTTGCCCGTGACGACGCCGAGCACCTTGGCGATCGACCGTGCGTGCTCGCCGTCGGCGCAGACGACCAGGCCGCCGGCGTCGCGGTGCGAGCCGGCGCGCAGCCGCTCGAGCCGCTCGTGCGCCTGGCGCAGGATGCGCGGCAGGCCGTCATCGAGGTCGACGGATATCGCGGTGCGGTAGCGGCGGCCGGCCTCGCGCGTGCTCAGCGCGTCGTCGAAGCTCGCCTCGATCACGTCGTCGCCGCTCTGCCACTGGAGTGTGCCGTCGTACGGGATGAAGGTGACCGGCCGGCAGATGCCGTCCCGCACCGCGTCGGCGTACGTGTACGAGACGTCGGGCACCGCGACGCCGTCGTCGTAGCGCACGCCCGGGATCGCCGTCTGGTCCGAGCGGAACGGCGTGCCGGAGAGCAGGAGCCAGCGATCGCGGACGGCGCCGAACGCGGCGCGGAACCCCTCGCCCCAGGCCAGGTCGTCACCCAGGTGGTGCGCCTCGTCAGCGATGACGAGCGTCGCCGGATCGATCCGCGATGCCCAGCGCAGGCCGGCCTGGGCGACGCGGGCGTAGGTGACGACGATGCCCTGGAAGTCACCGGGCGGGCGCGGATCGTCGGCGTCGGGCTGCAGGTCGATGCCGAGGCTCGCTGCGGCGTGCGCCCACTGGCGCGTCAGCGGCCCGGTCGGGCAGACCACCACGACACGTCGCACATGCCCAGAGGCGAGCGCTTCGCGCGCGAGTTCGAGCGCAGGTCGCGTCTTCCCGGCGCCCGGCGCCGCGGCGACGAGGAAGGGCCGCGTCCCCGACGTGGCCCACGTGCGCATCGCCACGAGCGCCTCGTCCTGCCACCCCCTGAGGCGGGCGGCGGATGGGCGAACGGGAGACAGCACGAGCGCGGCATCCAACGGCACGCGCCGGACGGACCCCGCATACGCTGCAGCGGCGGTGCCCGACGCCTCCCTGACCGACATCGAGAAGCACGCGGCCGCGCTCGCCGCGGCGCTGCTGGTCGCCGCCGGCGACCGCGTCGGGCTCGGCACGGGCTCGACCGTCGCCCACCTGCTCCCCGCGCTCGCCGGTCGCGGGCTCGACATCGTCTGCGTGCCGACCTCGCCTGGGACCGAGGCCGCCGCCCGCGCGCTGGGACTGCGCCTGGAGCCGTTCCCGCCCGCGCGCGACCTGCACATCGCGATCGACGGCGCCGACCAGATCGGCCCCGGCGGCTGGATCGTCAAGGGCGGCGGCGGCGCGCACGGCCGCGAGAAGCGCGTCGCGCAGGCGGCGACCCGCTTCGTCGTGATCGCCGCATGGGAGAAGGTCGTGGCGCGGCTGGCGCCGCCGGTGCCGCTCGAGCTGCGGCCGGATGCCGTGGCCGCCGTCGCCGCTGCGCTCGGCGACATGACGGTCCGCGACGCACCGCCGAGCCCCGATGGAGGCGTGATCGCCGATTACCGGGGCGCCTTCGACGATCCGGCGGCACTGGCAGGCCGCCTCGATGCGCTCGACGGCGTCGTCGCCCATGGCCTGTTCGAGCCGGAACTGACGACCGACATCCTCGTCGGGCGCGGCGACGTCGTCGTGGCGCTCAGGACCCAGCTCTGAGCGGCGCCCAGGCCTCGGCTTCGATCTCGACCAGCATCCGCTCGTCGATGAACGCGGCGATCTGGACCATCGTCGTCACCGGCGGCGCGGCGCCGAACGCCTCGGCGTGCGCGCGCCCGATCGCCTGCCACTGGCCAATCTCGGCGACATAGATGCGCGTGCGCGCCACGTCGGCCAGCGTCGCACCGGCACGGTCGAGCGCCGCCGCGATGTTGGCGATCGCCTGCCGCGCCTGCGCCTCCGGATCGCCCAGCCCGGCGATCTCCCCATCGGGCAGCGTCGCCGTCGTGCCCGAGACCAGCACCCGGTCCCCCACGCGAACCACCCGCGAGTACCCCACCAGCGCCTCCCATTGCCCACCAGACCCAAACCGCTCAATCGAACTCATGCCACAACCATGACGGAGACCCCACTCCCACGGCGTTTCTCGAGCGAGAGATCGTGGATGCCTGAGGGCGCACGCGCGAGGGGTGCCGTACCGCAGGTCCTGCCCCCGAGCAGCGGGTGGCCTCAGGCGCCGCGAGATCCGCGAACCACCTAGTGACGGAAGTGACGGCGGCGGGTGAACACCATCGTCCCGCCCCGCGCATTGACGGCGTCGATGACGTCCTGGTCGCGCACGGACCCCCCGGGCTGGATGATCGCCCGGACGCCGCCGTCCATCGCGGCCTGCGGACCGTCGGCGAACGGGAAGAACGCGTCGGAGGCGAGCACGAGGCCCTCGCGGTCCTCGATCCAGGGGCGCTCGACGGCGATCTTCACGGAGTCCACGCGGCTCATCTGGCCGGCGCCGATGCCGATCGTCGCCTCGTGGCGGGCGAGCACGATCGCGTTGGACTTCACGTGCCGGCAGACGCGCCAGGCGAACACCAGGTCGCGCCACTCCTCGAGCGTCGGCTCGCGCTCTGTCACGACCTCGAGCGAATCGGGGTCGGCGATGACGGTGTCCTGCTCCTGCACGAGCAGCCCGCCGTCCACCTGGCGGATGTCCAGCTCGCGCGTGGCCCGCAGCCGGCGCTCCTCGTCCTGCATCACCCGCAGGTTGGGCTTCTGCGCAAGGAGCTCCAGCGCCTCGGGCGAGAACTCCGGCGCGACGACGACCTCGACGAACTGCTCGGACAGCGCCTGGGCGGTCTCCAGATCGACGGTCCCGGTGAAGACGATGATGCCGCCGAACGCGCTGACCGGGTCGCCGGCGAACGCGGCGCGATAGGCCTCCAGCGGCGTCGCGCCGAGTGCCGCTCCGCATGGGTTGTTGTGCTTGACGATCACGCACGCGGCGCGGTCGCCGGCGATCTCCGTGGCGATCGAGCGCGCGGAGTCCAGGTCCAGCACGTTGTTGAACGAGAGCTGCTTGCCGTTGAGCTGGCGTAGGCGGGAGAGCACCCCGCGGCGCGAGCCGACCTGCTCGTAGAAGGCTGCCTTCTGGTGCGGGTTCTCGCCATACGGCAGGTCCATCGCCTTCTGGTAGGCGCGGAGCATCAGGTCCGGGAAGCCGCCGCGCCGCTCGCTGAACCAGCGCGTGATCGCGGTGTCGTAGCGGGCGGTGTAGGCGAACGCCTCGGCGGCCAGTTCCTCGCGCGTGCCGATCGACAGGCGCCCGTCCGACTCGCGCAGCTCTGCAAGGACCGCGTCGTAGGACGCGGGGCTCGTGACCACGGCGGCGAAGCCGTAGTTCTTGGCGGCCGCGCGGATCATCGTCGGGCCGCCGATGTCGATGTTCTCGATCGCCTCGGCGATCGGCACGTCCAGGCGGGCGACGGTCTGCTCGAAGGGGTACAGGTTGACGCAGACCAGGTCGATGTACTCGATGTCGTGCTCGGCGGCCTGGGCCAGGTGCTGCTCGTTGTCGCGCAGCGCGAGCAGCCCGGCGTAGAGCTTGGGATTGAGCGTCTTGACGCGCCCGTCCATGATCTCCGGGAAGCCCGTGAGGTCGTCGATCGCGCGGACCTGCAGACCGGCGCCGGTCAGTTCCCTCGCGGTGCCGCCGGTCGAGACGAGCTCGACGCCGAGTTCGGCAAGGCCCTGGGCGAACTCCACCACGCCGGTCTTGTCGGACACCGACAGGAGTGCCCGGCGGACGCGGACGGCGCCCGGAGCGGTGGTCGTGGTGGGCGTTGCGGGGGCGGAGTCGGCGATGGCTCGCCCAGGCTATCGGAGGGTGCTGACGGCGGTCGGTCAGTCGCCGAGCAGGAGCCGCCGCGGGTTCGCGGGATCGCGGCGCACGGCCCCACCGGCGACGAGCCGGACGGCGTACGGCAGTAGCTCGTGCTCGATCGGCTGGAGCAGCGCGTGGACCTCCTCGCCGCTCGCGCCCTGCGGCACCTCGATCGCGCGTTGGGCGATGATCGCGCCGGTGTCCACGCCCTCGTCCACGAGGTGGACGGTGACGCCGGCGACGCGCACGCCGGCCTCGATCGCCTGCTCGATCGCGCGCACCCCCGGGAACGCCGGCAGCAGCGACGGATGCACGTTGACGATGCGGTCCGGGAAGCGAGCGATGAACCCCGAGTCGAGCAGCGCCATGTACCCGGCCGTGACGACGAGCTCCGCCTCCTGCCCGATCAGCCAGTCGGCGAGCGCGGCGTCGCGGGCGACCCGGTCGGCGAAGTCGGCCTTGGCGAAGACCCGGTTCGGGATGCCGGCTGCGCGAGCCAGCTCCAGCGCCGGCGCGTCGACCCGGTCGGAGGCGACGGCGACGATGTCGGCCTCCCGCCCGTGGACCTGCTCGATCAGCGCACGCAGGTTCGAGCCGGTGCCCGAAACGAGGACGGCCGCCTTCATGCCCCGGTGACGGTGAGCTTCGGGAAGCGCCCGCCGGTCGATGCGAGCGTGCCCTCGGCGAGCAGCTCGTCCACCCGGCCCAGCACGTCGTCGGCGCGCAGCCCGGCGAACGCGCCGTAGACGTCGAGGCCGTCGTAGCCGTGCTTCTCGACGACCTTCGAGCGCCCGCCGCGCAGGATCTCGACGGCTCGGGTCCGGCCGACCGGGGGCTCGGCGGTCCGCACGACGCCGATGATCGCGTCGTCCAGCTCGCCGACGTCCAGCGGCTCGCGGCTCGCCCGCGGCGCGCCGCCACCGGACCGCGTGCGCCCGCGCGGATCGACGCGCGCGGCGGTCACGTCGGCGATCAGCTCCGGGGCGCAGACATCGCAGCAGGGAACGTGCGGCTGCGGCGCCGCCGGATCGCCGAAGTGCCGCAGCACCGTCGCGCGGCGGCAGACGGGCTCCTCGGCAAACGCCCAGACCGCGCGGTACTGGCGCCAGCGCGCGCGGGTCGCGTCGGCGGCGGAGGTGCGGCACGTCGCGGGGGCGCGGCCGTCGAACGGCGCTTCGATCCGCCCGCGAACCCGATCGACCGGCGCGGGTGCCGGACGCAGGACGCCCGCCCGCGCCAGATGACCGACGATCGCGCGGACCCGCTCGGGCTCGTCGTCGAGCGAGCGCGCGTCGACGTCGACGATCCCGTCGACCGCGGCGCCGACGAGCCGCGCGGCGGTCCGGTCGACGTCCTCGTCGCGGACCTCGGCGCGCTCGATGAAGAACACGTGCAGGCCCTTGTCGCGCCCTGCTGCTGGCGCAGTCGCGCGAC
>JBKJRO010000045.1:0-18792 GCA_046594555.1 Solirubrobacteraceae bacterium | reverse complement strand
TGCGTCACGCTTTCGCGCATTGCGCAAGATTCCCCACTGCTGCCTCCCGTAGGAGTCTGGGCCGTGTCTCAGTCCCAGTGTGGCTGATCGTCCTCTCAGACCAGCTACCCATCGAAGTCTTGGTAGGCCGTTACCCCACCAACTAACTAATGGGCCGCGGGCCCATCCCAATGCGGAGGCCGAAGCTTCCTTTCCTCACGGACCTCATGGTCCGCGAGCACATTCGGTATTAGCTCGGGTTTCCCCGGGTTGTCCCGATCATTGGGGCAGGTTACCCACGTGTTACTCACCCGTTCGCGGCTTTGCACCAGACCGAAGTCTGGGTCGTCGCTCCACTTGCATGTGTTAGGCACGCCGCCAGCGTTCGTCCTGAGCCAGGATCAAACTCTCCGTGACTTTGTACTGCAAGGCGCCGGCCCGTAGGCCAACACCGTCACAAAAAGCTGTCATAGACCGATAGTGCGGCGCCAATACACGGGGCGCCGCCGGTCATGACGGGTCAATGCTCAATTCCTTCGCTCCGGCAAGCCGGTGCGAAGGGTCGAATCTGGACACACCTCGAGCCGTGAAGCCCGAAGGTGCGCATGCTGTTGAGTTTTCAAAGACCGCCACGCCCTGATCGGGAAGGTGATGCCTTCACAACGAGGCGCGCCTGACAAAGCTCAGGTGCGGGCCGAGCACTATAGCGCCCCCCTGTGGACCCCGCAATCGGGGTGCGTCGGACGGGCACGTACCGGCAGGCGGGACTGTAGCAGTCGCCCCGCCCGTGCGGCCGCCGCCCCCGGTCAGCCGACGCGCAGGCGCCGGAACTGCCGGCGCCCGACCTGCACGACGCGGCCGTCGACGACCGCAGCGTCCACGTCGAGCACCGTGCCGTCGAGGACCGCGCCGTCGACCCGGACGCCGCCCTGCGTCAGCAGGCGCCGCGCTTCGGAGCGCGAGAGGCCGAACGCGTCTGCGAGCGCCGCGGGCAGGTGCACGACGCCGTCGGCGGCTGCCACCGCGGCGTCGGCGATGTCCTCGGGGATCTCGTGCTGCACGAAGACCCGGTCGAACCGGTCCTCCGCAGCGGCCGCGCTGTCGGCGTCGTGGAACCGCGCAACGATGCCGCGGGCCAGCGCCCGCTTGGCGTCCCGCGGCGAGATCCCGGCGGCTGGCGGCTCGATCGCCAGCAGCTGGAACCAGACGTCCATCGCCTCGTCCGGGAGGCTCATCGTCTTGCCGAACATCTCCTCGGGGGCCTCGGTGATGCCGACATGGTTGCCCTTGCTCTTGGACATCTTCTCCGTGCCGTCCAGGCCCGGGAGGATCGGCAGGGTCAGGACGACCTGCTCCGGGCGGTCGTAGGCGCGCTGGATGTCCCGGCCCAGCAGCAGGTTGAACGTCTGGTCGGTCCCGCCGAGTTCGACGTCGGCGGCGACGGCGACCGAGTCGTAGCCCTGCATCAGCGGGTACAGCAGTTCGAGGATCGAGATCGGCGCGCCCGCCGCGTAGCGGGTCGCGAAGTCCTCGCGGTCGAGCAGCTGCGCAACGGTCGTCGTGCGCGTGAGGGCGAACAGCTCCTCCATGCGCATGTCGAGCCACTCCCCGTTGAAGCGCAGCTCGTAGCTGTCGGAGTCGGTGCGGAGGATGCCGGCCGCCTGGGCCTCGTAGGTGCGGGCGTTGGCCTCGATCTCCTGGGACGTCAGGACGGGCCGCGTGTCCGACCGCCCGCTCGGGTCGCCGACCCGGGCGGTGTAGTCCCCCACGATCAGGACGACGCGGTGCCCGAGGTCCTGGAACTCGCGCAGCTTCTGGAGCACCACGGTGTGCCCGAGGTGGATGTCGGGCGCGGTGGGATCCAGCCCGAGCTTGACCCGCAGCGGCCGCCCGGCCTTCGCCACCTCGGCGAGGCGCCGTTCCAGCCCGCCCTCGGGGAGCGACTCGGCCGTGTTCCGGGCGAGGAAGGCGGCGTCGGAAGCGGGGCTGGCCATGGGCGCCAATGCTAGAGTCTGCCCCCCGCGGACGGTCTGCGCATCACCGTCCGCACCCGGCGATCGCGCCCCGCCGCCCCTGCGATCAGCCGCCGCCGAGCCCGGCGAGCACGCCGCCATGAGCGACGCCGAGGAACCCGAGACCATCACGCCACCGGACGCCGCAGCGCCTCCGGAGGACGCCGTGCCGGTCGTCAAGCCGAAGGTGAAGAAGCGCCGGCTGCTGCTGCTCACGATCCCGCTGGCCGGCCTCGCGCTCGTCTCCACCGTGTTCGGGATGATGATGGCCGTCGCCGGCGACCTGCCCAACCTCGAGACCGCGAAGGAGTTCAAGACCGCGCGGAACTCGATCCTGCTCGACCGCCGCGGCGAGCCGCTCGGCATCCTCACGACCGAGCGCAACCGGGTGATCGTCCCGTTCGACGGCATCTCCCCCTACATGCGCGCGGCGATCATCTCCGTCGAGGACCAGCGCTTCTACGAGAACTCCGGCGTCGACATCCGCGGCATCGGGCGCGCCTTCTACCAGGACATCGTCCGCCGCCGCGCGGCACAGGGCGGTTCGACGATCACGCAGCAGTTCGTGAAGAACGCGATGCAGGCCGAGGACAAGCGCACCGTCTTCCAGAAGCTGCGCGAGTCGGCGCTGGCGTACCACCTGACGCGCAAGTGGCCCAAGGACAAGATCCTCACCGAGTACCTGAACACGATCTACTTCGGGAACGGCGCGTACGGCATCGAGTCGGCCGCACGGGTGTACTTCGGCCGGGACCCCAACCACGTCGGCTGCGGCACGCGCTCCAAGCCGTGCGCCAGGACCCTGCAGATCCACGAGGCCGCGCTGCTCGCCGCGGTCGTCGCGAATCCGACCGCCTACGACCCGGTCGAGTTCCCCGCCGCCGCCGAGCGCCGGCGCAACGTCGTGCTGGGCAAGATGCTCCAGCAGGGCCGGATCACCCAGGCCGACTACAGCGAGGCCATCCGTCAGGCTCTTCCCGCCCCGTCATCGGTCGAGCCGCCCACCGTCCGCACCCGCGCGCCGTACTTCACGACGTGGGTCAGTCAGCAGCTCGTGGACCACTTCGGCGCGCGGCGGGCGTTCGAGGGCGGCCTGAAGGTGCGCACGACGCTCGACCTCGGTCTGCAGCAGGCCGCGCAGGATGCCGTCGCCAAGAACCTGCCGAACGTCAATGGGCCGCGGGCCGCGGTCGTCGTGATCGACAACGCGACCGGCGGGGTGCGCGCGATGGTCGGCGGCGACGACTACGCCACGCGGCCGTTCAACCTCGCCACCCAGGGACGCCGGCAGCCGGGATCGACGGTCAAGCCGTTCATCCTCGCCTCCGCCCTGAAGAAGGGCATCGGCCTGGGGTCCGTGTGGCCCTCACGCAAGCGGATCTTCACCGTGCCCGGGACGAGCGGCAAGGAGTTCTTCATCGTCAACAACTTCGAGGACTCCTACGGCGGCTCCCGCGACCTCGGCTCGGCGCTGACCGTGTCGGACAACTCCGTGTATGCCGCCGCCGGCCTGAAGACCGGCACCAAGCGGATCTCGAAGCTCATCCGCCGGATGGGCGTGCGCAGCCCCGTCTCGACGAACCCGGCGATGACGCTTGGTGCCTTCAAGGAGGGCGTGTCCGCGCTGGACTGGGCACACGCGTACGAGAGCTTCGCGACCGGCGGCAGGCGCGTGTGGGGCTCGCTGGGAGCGCCCGACCACGGTCCCGTCGGGATCGAGACTGTCCGCAGCATCTCCACCGATCACGTGGTGCGCAGGAACAAGGTCAAGACGGAGCGCGTCCTGCCCGAGTCGGTCGACGCCCAGACCGTGCAGCAGATGACGACCGTGGTGAGCAACGGCACCGGCAAGCGCGCCGCCTACGGCGGGTTCGCAGCCGGCAAGACCGGCACCACCGAAAACTTCGGCGACGCATGGTTCGTCGGCTTCACCCGCCAGTACACGATCGCCGTCTGGGTCGGATACCCGGACTCGACCAAGCCGATGAAGACCGAGTACGGCGGCCAGCCGGTCGCCGGCGGCACGTTCCCGGCGCAGATCTGGCACGACTTCGTGGTCCGTGCGAACGAGATCTCCCAGGCCCGCAAGGACGCGGCCGCAGCCGGCCGGACCGGCGCGAGCGGGCCTGACGGCAGCAGGTCCGGGAGCACCGGCGCGACGTCGGTGACCGACACGTCGCCCGCGACGACGGGCGGGACGCAGGACACCGGCGGGGGCTCGGGCACGAAGCGCAGCAAGCAGGGCGGCTCCAAGCAGGGCACCGGCAAGCCCGCGGCGCCGAAGCCGACACCCGCTCCGACGCCGAAGCCGGCCCCGACGCCTGCCACCCCCGCTCCCCCGGCCGACGGCACGCCCAGCAACGGGGGCTCGGAATCCGGCGGCGTCAGCGCGCCGTCCGGCTGACGCTCCGCATCGCCGGCGGCCACGGCCGCGAGACGTGACGGCTGGAGGCGTCGCAGAAGCGCCACGGCAGGTCGATGGCCTTCGTGATGCCGATCCGCGTCGCGGCGACGACCCGTGGAACGGTGCCGGCCGCCGGGGGCTCCAGCAGCACCGGACCACAGCCCAGCAGGCTGGAGCCGTTGCGGTCCAGGCCGACGCCGAGCGCCTGGGTCAGCTTGCCGGGTCCGGAGCACAGCTCGCGCGGGTCGTCGCGTCCGCGCCGGCGCGCCATGACGGCCGTCCCGGCGACGGGCTCGAGCGCGCGGATCAGCACCGCGGCCCCGACGCCATCAGGCTCGCAGACCGCGTTCAGCAGCGCGTGGATGCCGTACGAGCGGTACACGTAGGCCGTTCCCGGCGCCGCGAACAGCGCGTCCAGCCGCGGCGTCTGGCCGTCGAAGGCGTGGCAGGCGGGCTCGGACTCGTGGTAGGCCTCGGTCTCGACGATCCTGCCCGCGGTCGAGCCGTGGCGGACCGTCCAGCCGACCAGGTCCCGCGCGACCTCGACCACCGGGCGGTCGAAGAACGCGCGCGACGGCATCACGCCAGCAGCGCCCGCGCCTGCCCCAGCTGCTCGCGCACGCGAGCGAGCGACGTCCCGCCCTCGCTGACCTTCGACTCCAGCCAGGAGCTCTGCGACAGGACCTCGGCGACACCGGCGTCGAGGTGCTCGGACTGCGCGCGCAGTTCCTCAGGCGTCAGCTCGGAGAGCTGCCGGCCGCTCTCGACCGCCGTGCGCACCAGGCCGGCGACGATGCCGTGACACTCGCGGAACGGGACGCCGCGCTTGACGAGCAGGTCGGCGATGTCCGTCGCGGCGATCAGGTCGTCGGAGGCCGCGGCGGCCATCCGGTCGGCGTTGAAGGCGGCGCCGCGGATCATCCCGGTCGCGGCGGCCAGGCCCAGGCGCAGCGTGTCGACGGCGTCGAACAGGTGCTCCTTGTCCTCCTGCATGTCCTTGTTGTAGGTCAGCGGGAGCGCGTGGAGCACGCCGTGCAGGGCGACGAGGCGGCCGGCGACGCGCGGCGCCTTGGCACGGAGCAGCTCGGCGGCGTCGGGGTTCTTCTTCTGCGGCATGATCGACGAGCCGCTGGTCCAGGCGTCCGACAGGACGACGAAGCCGAACTCCTCGCTGGACCACAGGACCAGCTCGGCGCCCAGACGCGACAGGTGGGTCGCGCAGGTCGCGGCCGCCGACAGGTAGTCGAGGATGAAGTCGCGGTTGCTGACGGCGTCGAGCGAGTTGGGGACGACCCCGTCGAACCCCAGCTCGGCGGCGACCATCCGCCGGTCCGTGTCGAAGTTCACGCCCGCCAGCGCGCCGGCACCGAGCGGGAGGTTCGCCACCTGCGTCGCCGTGAAGCGGAAGCGCTCGCGGTCGCGGGCGAGCATCCAGACATAGGCGAGCAGGTGATGGCCGAGGTAGACGGGCTGGGCACGCTGCAGGTGCGTGTAGCCCGGAAGCGGCCAGTCGATGTGGGCCTCCGCGGCGTCGAGCAGCGCCGCCATCAGCTCCTCGATCGCGGTGACGGCGTCCTGCGCGGCCTCGCGGACGAACAGCGCAACGTCGGTGGCGACCTGGTCGTTGCGCGAGCGCGCGGTGTGGAGCTTGCCACCGACGGGGCCGGCGATCTCCGTCAGCCGCCGTTCGACGGCCATGTGGATGTCCTCGTCGTCCTCGCGGAACGGGAACGTCCCCCCGCGCAGTTCGGCCTCGACGGCATCCAGGCCCGCCAGCAGCGCGTCGCGGTCGTCGTCGCCGATGATCCCCTGCGCCGCGAGCATCCGCGCGTGGGCGCGTGACTGGGCGACGTCGTAGGGCCACAGGCGGCGATCGACGTCGAGCGAGCGGTTGATCGACGCGAAGTCCGGGTCCTGGGGCTCGGCGAAGCGCGACATGGCGGCGGAGTCTAGTGTCGTGCGGCCGCGGTCAGTCCTGGCCGACCGCCGCCCGCAGCGCCGTCGCGACCCGCTCGATCTGA
Organism: Solirubrobacteraceae bacterium; assembly: GCA_046594555.1. Classification (GTDB taxonomy): domain Bacteria; phylum Actinomycetota; class Thermoleophilia; order Solirubrobacterales; family Solirubrobacteraceae; genus F1-60-MAGs163. The sequence goes on along the minus strand of JBKJRO010000045.1, from coordinate 12,376 downwards.
CCGGCGGAGAGCTCGGGAAAGAACGGCAGCGCGATCGAGCGCGCCGCGACGTCCTCGCAGACCGGGAACTCGCCCTCGCGGTGCCCGAAGCGCTCGCGGTGGAAGCTCATCAGGTGGATCGCGGGCAGGTAGGGCTTGGACTGCACGCCGCGCTCGCGCAGCGCGACGATCACCGCGTCGCGATCGGTGTCGCGCGGCACCTGCACGACGAAGACGAACCAGCCACGCCGGTCGCCGCCGCGGTCCTCGCAGGGCAGGCCGAGACCCTCGATGCCGCCGAGTGCCTCGCGGTACGCCGCCGCGACACGTGCGCGGTCGGAGAGCATGCCGTCGAGGCGCCCGAGCTGGACGATGCCGATCGCGCAGGCGATGTCCGACAGGCGGTAGTTGAAGCCGAGCCGATCGTGATCGAGCCAGTCCATGTCCGGCGCCCGGCCCTGGTTGCGCTCGGAGTCGATCCGCTCCTTCATCGCGGGGTCGGGCATCGTGACCATGCCCCCCTCCCCGGTCGTCAGCTGCTTGTTTGCGTAGAAGCCGAACACCGCGGGGTTTCCGCGCCCGCCGACGGGGGTGCCATCGGCGTGGACCGCGCCGAGCGCCTCGCACGCGTCCTCGACGATCGGCAGGCCCAGCGCCTCGAACGCGGGCATGTCGGCCGGGTAGCCGAAGATGTGGATCGGCAGCAGGGCCGAGGTCCGGCTCGTCACGGCGGCGGCCGCCGCGGCCGGGTCGAGGTTCAGGGTGACGGGATCGATGTCGGCGAACACCGGGCGCGCGCGCTCGTACAGCGGCGCGTTGCCGCTGGCGACGAACGAGAACGGCGACGTGACGACCTCCGAGCCGTCCTCGACGCCCACCGCCCGCAGTGCCAGGTGCAGGCCGGTCGTCCCGCTCGACACGGCACTGGCGTGCCGCGCGCCGACCCGGGCGGCGAACGCCGTCTCGAACCGTGGCACGCGCGGGCCGAGCGACAGCTGGCGCGAGCGCAGCACGTCGATCACGGCTTGCTCCTCGGCCTCGCCCAGGACCGGGCGCGCGAGCGGGACGACCTCGTCGCTCACGTGCGCTCGGTGGTCTCCGCGCCGGCGGCGTCGCCGTCGCGGCGCCCGGGCGGCTGCTCGCCGAACTCGAGCGAATCGACCAGCGCCTGCCAGGACGCGGCGATGACGTTCTCCGCCACGCCGATCGTGCCCCAGACGTCGCGACCGTCCGAGGCGTCGATCAGCACGCGGGTGGTGGCCCCGGTGCCATGGGTCTCGTCGAGGATGCGGACCTTGTAGTTGACGAGCTCGATGTCCCGCAGGTGCGGATGGATCTCCCCGATCGCATCGCGCAGCGCGGCGTCGAGCGCGTTGACGGGGCCGTTGCCCTCCGCCGTGCGGACGTAGCGCTCGCCGTCGATCCAGATCTTCAGCGTCGCCTCGCAGTCGACCTTCCCGTCGGCGTGCTGCTCGACGATCGTGCGCCAGGACTCGAGCTGGAACAGCGGGACGTAGTCGCCCGTCTCGCGGCGCATCAGCAGTTCCAGCGAGCCGTCGGCGGCCTCGAACTGGTACCCGAGGTGCTCCAGCTGCTTGACGCGCTCGACGATCCGCGATGCCGTGGCATCGTCGATGTCCAGGCCGGCGGCCCGCGCCTTCTCCAGCGCCGTGCCCTTCCCGGCGAGCTCGCTCATCACGAGCTCGCGGCGGTTGCCGACGCTCTCGGGCGCGACGTGCTCGAAGCTCGACGCCTCGGCCCGCACGCCGGCGACGTGCATCCCGCCCTTGTGGGCGAACGCGTTGCGGCCGACGTAGGGCTGGTTGGGATCAGGTGCGCGGTTGAGCAGCTCGTCCATGAAGTGCGCGGTCGGCGTCAGCCGCGCGAGGTGCCCCTCGGGCAGGACGCGCTCGCCCATCTTCAGCTCGAGGTTGGCGATGATCGACACGAGGTTGGCGTTGCCGGTGCGCTCGCCGATGCCGTTCATCGTCCCCTGGATCTGCCGGGCACCCGCGTGGACGGCGGCGAGGCTGTTGGCGACGCCGCACTCGGCGTCGTTGTGGCCGTGGAAGCCGATGCGGACCCGCCCGCCGAACGCCGCGACGATCGCCGCCGTCGCGTCGGTGACCTGGTGGGGCAGTGAGCTGCCGTTGGTGTCGCAGAGCGCGAGGGTCTCCGCGCCCGCGCCGACGGCGGCCTCCAGGCACGCGATCGCGTAGGCGGGGTCATCGCGGTAGCCGTCGAAGAAGTGCTCGGCGTCGTAGACGACGCGCTTGCCGGCCCCGGCGAGGAAGGCGATCGAGTCGGCGATCATCGCGAGGTTCTCGTCGCGGCCGACGCGGACGACCTTCTCCAGGTGCAGGCTCCACGTCTTGCCGACGAGCGTGCAGACCGGCGCGAAGCTCGCGGCGAGGATCTGCAGCGCCGGATCGTCCTGGGCGGCCGAGTCCTTGCGGCGCGTCATCCCGAAGGCGGCGATCTGGGCGTGCTCGAGCTGCTCGTGCTCGAGCAGCGTGAACAGCTCGAGGTCCTTCGGGTTGGATCCGGGGAAGCCGGCCTCGATCAGGTCGATGCCGAGCTGATCGAGCTTGTGGACGACGCGGACCTTCTCGGGCGCGGAGAGACTGAGGCCCTGCCCCTGCATCCCGTCGCGCAGGGTGGCGTCGTAGAGCTGGACGGTGGTTGTCACGAGAGCTGTTCCTTTCGAGGACGGACGACGAGCAGCGCGGCCGGGCGGCCGCGGCGGCATGCGGGCGCGACAGGCGCTACTGCGCCCGCCGCCCTCGAATTCGTCGTCCCGTCACGCTCACGCGTGCTCGGCTCCCGTGATGACGGGCACCGGGTCGAGCCACTCGCGGTAGCGCTCCCCGCGCCCGTGCAGGGCGTCGTCGTAGGTCGTCTGGATCGCCTTCGTGACCGGGCCGGGCTCGCCGGCGCCGACCGGGTGGTCGTCGATCTCGCGCACGGGCACGAGCTCCGCCGCCGTGCCCGACATGAACACCTCGTCGGCCAGGTACAGCTCGGCGCGGGCGATGTCGCGCTCGGCGACCTCGTACCCCAGGTCGCCGGCGATGCGGATGATCGACTTGCGGGAGATGCCGTCGAGGATCGACGCCGTCAGCGGGGGCGTCAGGATCACGCCGTCGCGCACGACGAAGATGTTCTCGCCCGAGCCCTCGCAGACCATCCCGTGCTCGTCGAGCAGGATCGCCTCGTCGTAGCCGGCCTTGTGGGTCTCGATCTTGGCCAGCACGCTGTTGAGGTACTGGCCGCCGGCCTTGGCCTGCGGGATCAGCGACTGCGCGCTGATCCGCCGCCACGAGGAGACCTTCGCGCGGATCCCGTGCTGCTTGCCCTCCTCGCCCAGGTAGGCGCCCCACTCCCAGACGGCGATGATCACGTCGACGCGCGCCTCGAGCGGGAACAGGCCCATCGTCCCGTAACCGCGGAAGACCAGCGGGCGGATGTAGCAGGAGCGCAGGTTGTTGCGGGCGACCGTCTCGAGCGTCGCCTGGCGCAGCTCCTCGCGCGCGAACGGGATCGGCATGTAGTAGAGGTCCGACGACCTGAACAGCCGGTCGACGTGGTCCTGGTTGCGGAACACGGCCGGGCCGATCTCGGTGTCGTAGCAGCGCACGCCCTCGAACACCGAGGTGCCGTAGTGCAGCGCGTGCGTGAGGACGTGGACCTGCGCCTCATCCCACGGCACGAACTCGCCGTTCATCCAGATGAGCTCGCTCGGGTTCACGTTCGTCGGTTCCTCACTGCGTCAGGTTGCTGAGTACGGCCTCGGTGGCCTGGTCGGTCGTGGCCTCGCCGCCGAGGTCGCGGGTGCGCAGGCCCGCGGCGAGTGCACGATCGACGGCCGATTCTACGGACGCGGCCTCGTTTTCCCAACCGAACGCGTGCCGCAGCATCAGCGCCGCGGACAGGAACATCGCCAGCGGGTTGGCGATGCCCTGGCCGGCGATGTCCGGAGCCGAGCCGTGGACGGGCTCGAAGACGCCCGGGCCGCCGTCGCCGCCGAGCGACGCGGACGGCAGCATCCCGATCGAGCCGGTGATCATCGCCGCCTCGTCGCTGAGGATGTCGCCGAACATGTTCTCGGTCAGGATCACGTCGAAGTCCGCCGGGTTGGAGACCAGCTGCATCGCCGCGTTGTCCACCAGCAGGTGCTCCAGCGTGACGTCCGGGAACTCCTGCGCGTGCACGCGGATGACGACCTCGCGCCAGAGGCGACTCGTCTCGAGCACGTTGGCCTTGTCGACGCTCGTGACCTTGCGCCGCGCCGCTGCGAACGCCGTCCGGGCGATCCGCTCGACCTCGGGGACGGTGTAGACGCAGACGTCGCTGGCCATGTCCGCCGTGCGGGTCTTCTCGCCGAAGTAGATCCCGCCGGTCAGCTCACGCACGACGAGCAGGTCGGTGCCCGCGATGCGCTCCTCGCGCAGCGGGCTGGCGTCGAGCAGCGCCTCGATCGCGCGGACCGGGCGCAGGTTGGCGTACAGCCCCAGGCCCTTGCGCAGCCCCAGGAGGCCCTGCTCGGGGCGCGGTCTGTCCGCATCGGTCGTGTCCCACCTGGGCCCGCCGACGGCGGCGAGCAGAACGGCGTCCGCCGCGCGGCAGGCGGCGAGGACCGCATCGGTCATCGCCGTGCCGTGGGCGTCGATCGACGCGCCACCGAAGACGTGCTCGGTGTAGGCCAGGCGGCCAGGAACGGCCACGTCGAGCACACGGACGGCCGCCGCGGCGACCTCCGGGCCGATGCCGTCGCCGGGCAGCAGGGCGATCTGGCGGACGTCGCTCATGCGGCGCCCGTCATGGCCGTGGTGACCGGGCCGGGACGCTCGCTCGTCGCCTCGTACGCGTCGATCGCCGCTGCCCGCTGCAACGTCATGGCGATGTCGTCGAGTCCGTGCAGCAGTCGGTGCTTGACGTCCGGGTCGATCTCGAACCGGGCGACGTTGCCGTCGCCGTAGCGGACCTCCTGCGCGGCGAGGTCGATCGCGGCCGATCCTGCGGCCGCGATCGCGGTGCAGTCGGCGGCCGGCAGTTCGATCGGCAGCAGCCCGACCTTCGTGCTGTTGGAGGCGAAGATGTCCGCGAACGACGGCGCGATGACCGCGCGGAACCCGTAGTCCTCGAGCGCCCACGGCGCGTGCTCGCGCGACGAGCCGCAGCCGAAGTTGCGGCCCGCGACGAGGATCGGGTTGGACGGCAGGTCCCAGCCGTCCTCCTTGGCCCAGTCGAAGAACAGGAACTCGCCGAACCCGGTGCGCTCGATGCGCTTGAGGAACTGCTTGGGGATGATCTGATCGGTGTCGACGTCGTCGCGGTCCAGGACCGAGACGGCGCCGCTGATGGTCGTGATGGCGTCCATTGGGGCGCTCCTAGCTCCACGTGCGGATGTCGACGAAACGGCCCTCGATGGCGGCTGCGGCGGCCATCTGCGGGCTGACGAGGTGGGTGCGGCCGCCGCGGCCCTGGCGTCCCTCGAAGTTGCGGTTCGAGGTCGACGCGCAACGCTCGCCCTCGGCCAGCGTGTCGGGGTTCATGCCCAGGCACATCGAGCAGCCCGCGCCGCGCCAGTCGAAGCCGGCGGCACGGAAGATCTCGTCCAGCCCCTCGGCCTCGGCCTGCGCCTTCACCTGGACGGACCCGGGGACGACCATCGCGTAGACGTCGCCGTGGACCTTGCGGCCCTGGACGACCTGCGCGGCGGCGCGCAGGTCGCCGATCCGCGAGTTCGTGCACGAGCCGATGAACACGCGCTCCAGGCGGATGTCCTGGATCGGCGTTCCGGCGGTGAGGCCCATGTACTCCAGCGCGCGCTCGTCGCCGTCGCTCTGCGGCTGCGGGACAGCGTCGGCGACGCCGACGACCATCTCCGGGTTGGTGCCCCAGGTGACCATCGGGCTGACGGTGGCCAGGTCGACCGTGATCTCGCGGTCGAACGTCGCGCCCTCGTCCGTGTGCAGCGTGCGCCACTTCGCGACGAGCACGTCCCAGTCGTCGCCCCGGGGCGCGGCCTCGCGGCCCTTGACGAATTCGAACGTCGTCTCGTCGGGGGCGATCATGCCTGCGCGGCCGCCGCCCTCGATCGTCATGTTGCAGATCGTCATCCGGCCCTCCATCGAGAGCGCCTCGATCGCGGGACCGGCGAATTCGACGACGTGGCCGACGGCGCCCTCGACGCCCATCTGGCCGATCGTCGCGAGGATCAGGTCCTTCGCCGTGACGCCCGGCCCCAGCTCGCCGGTGTAGGTGATCCGCATCGACTTCGGCTTGCGCTGCACCAGGCACTGGGTCGCGAGCACGTGCTCGACCTCGCTCGTGCCGATGCCGAACGCGAGCGCACCGAAGGCGCCGTGCGTGGCGGTGTGCGAGTCGCCGCAGACGATCGTCATGCCGGGCTGGGTGATCCCGAGTTCCGGCCCGATCACGTGGACGATGCCCTGGCGGTCCGAGCCGAGCGAGTAGACGGGGACGCCGAACTCCGCGCAGTTGCGCTCCAGCGTCTGCACCTGCACGCGGCTCAGCTCATCCTTGATCCGCGCGGCGACCGGCGTCCCGTCGGTCGGCACGTTGTGGTCGGCCGTCGCGACCGTGCGGTCCGGCCGGCGCACGGGACGCCCGGCGAGCCGCAGCCCGTCGAACGCCTGCGGGCTCGTGACCTCGTGGACGAGGTGCAGGTCGATGTACAGCAGGCCGTCCGCGACCTCGTGGTCGGCCCAGATCTTGTCGAACAGCGTGGTTGGCTCAGCCATGGTTCAGCTCCGTCTGAGGCCCGCGCTGACGACGGCCAGGATGGCCGCCTCGCCCGGACCCGGGTTCTCGAAATGGTGGGACAGGTCGGCGTCGAAGGTCACGGTGTCGCCGGTCGCCAGCTCGTGCCGGTCACCGTCGATCACGAGGGCCACGGGGCCCGCCTCGACGAGCGTGATCTCGCGGCTGCCGGGCTCGTGCATCGGCGCGTCGCCCGGGCCGCCCGTCTGGGCGCCGGGTGCCAGGACGTGGCGCGAGAGCTCCGCCCGCAGCCCGGGAAGCGGCGGCGTGAGGACCTCGAACGCGTGCCCGCGCTGCTGCGCGCCGCCGCGCCGGCGGTCGCCCGCGCGCACGATCGTGACGCTGCCGCCCTCGTCCAGGCGCAGCAGCTGGGACAGCGTCAGGTCCAGCCCGGCGGCGATCTTCGCGGCCACGGCGAGCGTCGGGCTCGTCTCGCCCCGCTCGACCTGGCTCAGCATCGGCGCGCTGACGCCGCTGCGCTCGGCGAGGTCGCGCAGCGACAGGCCGCCGGCGTCGCGGAGCGCCTTCAGGCGCGGACCGATGGGGATGTGCTCGTCGGGGGTGGGCATGCGACATCCGTACGTTATCACGTACGTTCGTCCGCCGTGCTGCGGCTCTCGCGTCCTGCTCCGCGCTGTGGTGCTCCTCCGGCCGGCTGGGCGGAAGCGGCATCAGCGTCCGTGCTCGCGTCGCAGACGCGTCGCGATCCGCGCGCCTTCCGCGTGACCTCCGTGCCGGCCGACGACTCCGATGTCAGAACGTCTCGCTCTGCGAGACACACCGACATCGAAGCGACGGGACGGCCGATCCGCCGCGAGCGACCCCGGCTATCCACCCTCGATGCCCCGCGACCGCAGTCCGGCCAGGGGCTGCGAAGGCCGGCCGCGGACGCGGGCGACGGGGCGCGCGGGCGACCGTCCCGCGCCCGCCCGCTACGCCGACGACGAGCGCTGCGGCTCGGGCTGCTCGGGCTTGGGCCGCGGCTGGTCGCCGCGGGCGACCTTGTTGACCGCGAGTGCGAGCGCGCGCAGATAGGCGCGCCCCGACGCCTCGATGATGTCGGTCGACACGCCCTGGCCGGCCGCCGTCTGCCCTTCGAGCTCGAGCACGACGCTGACGTCGCCGAGGGCATCCTGCCCCTCGCTGACGGCATCGACGCGGAACTCGCGCAGCCGGGCGTCGATGCCCGTGGCGGCGTTGATCGCGTGGAAGACCGCGTCGATCGGCCCGTCGCCGGTGAACGAGCCGCTGACGAGCGACCCGTCGGGCAGCCGCAGCGACACCGTCGCGTGCGGCGGGCGCGTCGACGATGCCTCGACCTCGAAGCCCTCCAGGACGTAGCCGACCTCCTCGCGCAGCTCGTCGGTGACGAGCGCCTCGAGGTCCATGGCGGTGACCTGCTTCTTCTTGTCCGCGATCTCCTTGAACCGCTTGAACGCGGTGTTCAGCGTCTGGCCGTCGACGGTGAAGCCCAGATCCTCCAGCGCCTGGCGCAGCGCCGCGCGCCCGGAGTGCTTCCCCAGGACGAGCTGGTTGGCGTCCAGGCCGACGGTCGTCGCGTCCATGATCTCGAACGTGGTGCGCTCCTTCAGGATGCCGTCCTGGTGGATGCCCGACTCGTGCGCGAACGCGTTGCGCCCGATGATCGCCTTGTTCGGCTGGACGACGTAGCCGGTCAGGCGCGAGACCAGGCGGCTGGTCCGCGCGAGCTCCGTCGTCACGATCCCGGTCCGCAGGCCGACGTCCGCCTGGCGCGTGTGCAGCAGCATCACGATCTCCTCGAGCGCGGCGTTGCCCGCGCGCTCGCCGATGCCGTTGATCGCGCACTCGACCTGGCGCGCACCCGCCTGCACGCCCGCGAACGAGTTGGCGACCGCCAGCCCGAGGTCGTCGTGGCAGTGCGTCGACACGATGACGTCGTGCAGCTCCGGCACCAGCTCGTACAGCCAGGTCAGGAAGGCGGCGTACTCGTTCGGCATGGCGTAGCCGACCGTGTCGGGGATGTTGATCGTCGTCGCGCCCTCGCCGACCGCGATCTGCAGGACCTGGGCGGTGAACTCGGCATCCGAGCGGGTCGCGTCCATCGGCGAGAACTCGACGTCCTCGCACAGCGCGCGCGCCTGGGCGACCGCCGCGCGGGCCAGGCCCAGCACGTCCTCGCGCGTGTTCTGCATCTGGTGGCGGATGTGGATGTCCGACGTCGACACGAACGTGTGGATGCGCGGGCGCTCGGCGTCCCTGACGGCGTTCCACGCCGTCTCGATGTCGGTCGCGTTCGCGCGGGCGAGGCCGGCGATGATCGGGGCCGGATGGGGTCCGTATTCTGCGCGGGCGATCGTCTGGACGGCCTCGAAGTCGCCGGGTGAGGCAATCGGGAAGCCGGCCTCGATCACGTCCACGCCCAGGCGCGCGAGCTGCTGGGCGATCTCGAGCTTCTCGGCCGTGTTCAGCGAGATGCCCGGCGACTGCTCCCCGTCGCGCAGCGTGGTGTCGAAGATGCGTACTCGGTCAGGCTCCATGTCGTTCATCCCTCGTCTGGCTCGAAACTGCTGGACGCTTCTCGGTGCTGGTCATGCGGCTTTCGGCGGCCGCCCACGCGCTATTCCCCCCGAGGGGGGAGGAGAAGAAGTCGCAGGTTCAGCAGGAACGACATACGGCTTTTGAGCCTAGCAACGGGTCCGCGGGGTCGCAAACCGCCTCACGGAACGAGCACGACCTTCCCGACGTTGCGCCGCTCGCCGATGATCCGGTGCGCCTCGGGCGCACGGGCGAACGGCACGGCGTCGGAGACGACCGGCCGCAGCGTGCCGTCGGCGAGCATCGCCTCGAGCGGATCGATCCACGGGCGCAGGCTGCCGCGGTCCTCCCACAGGCGCAGCATGTTCAGGCCGATGACGGCCTTCGACTGGCCCATCTGCTCGATGAGGTTAAAGCCGCGGATCATGCGCAGCGCCTGCGGCGCCGCGGTCCGCAGGCTGCGCTTCTCGCCCGACATGACGCTCGACGCGCCGAAGGCGATCAGCCGTCCGCCCGGTCGCAGGAGCTTGTAGCTGCGCTGGAACGAGGCGCCGCCGACCGCGTCCATGACGAGGTCCAGCGGCGGGACGCCCGACTCCCAGCCCTTGCGGGTGTAGTCGAGCGGGTGATCGACGCCCTGCTCGCGGATCGCGGCGTGCTTGCCCGGCGACGCGGTCCCCCAGACCTCGGCGCCGGCGCGCTTGGCGATCTGCGTCGCGGCGATGCCGACGCCACCGGCGGCGGCGTGGATCAGCACGCGCTCGCCCGGCTGCAGGCTGCCGAAGCCGAGCAGCCCGGCCCAGGCCGTGGCGTAGTTCACGGGAATCGCGGCCGCCTGCTCGAAGCTCAGCGCATCGGAGATCGGGATTGCATCCCCCGCCCCGACCACGACCTGCTCGGCATAGCCGCCGAACTTCGTGCCCGCCATGACGCGCCCGCCGACGGCCAGACCGGTCACGCCCTCCCCCAGTTCCGCGACGGTGCCGGCGACCTCGTAGCCGACGATGCTCGGCAGCGGCGGCGCATCGTCGTACAACCCGACGCGGGCCATCGTGTCGGCGAAGTTCACGCCCGCGGCGCCGACCTCGATCCGGATCTGCCCGGGGCCGGGAGCCGGGTCCGGGCGCTCCTGGACCTGCAGGACCTCGGGCGGCCCGTGCCGGGTGATGACGATCGCGCGCATGGCGCGGACCCTACGGCACCCCCGGCCGCGGCCCGCGCCGTCAGCCGGCGACGAGCGCGTCCGACGGCAGCCGGGCGTCGCGGCGAGCCAGGCGGCGCTGGACCACGACGTTCGCGATCATGAGCCCGACGACCACCAGCATGACCATGGTCGCGAGCACGTTCACCTGTGGCGGCACGCCCTGGCGGGCGGCGCCATAGACGTACAGCGGGAACGTGATCGTCTGCCCGGCGTTGAAGTTCGTCACGACGAAGTCGTCGATCGAGATCGCGAACGCGAGCAGGCCCGCGGAGGCGATCCCCGGGGCGATCAGCGGCAGCGTCACCTTGCGGATCGTCGTGAGCTGGCCGGCGCCCAGGTCCTGCGCCGCCTCCTCGATGTGGAGGTCCATCCCCTCGAGCCGGGCGCGGATCGTCACGACGACGTACCCGAGGGTGAACATCACGTGGGCGATGAGCACCGTCGCATAGCCGGTCGCGACGTTGAGCGTCAGGAACCAGCCGAGGAGCGCGGCGCCGAGCACGACTTCGGGGGTCGCGAGCGGCAGGAAGACGAGCGCGTTGGTCGGGCCGCGGCCCGGGAAGCGGTAGCGCACCAGCGCGAGCGCGACGAACGTGCCGAGCACGACCGCGATGACCGTCGTCAGCGCGGCGATGCTCAGCGACGTCCCGAAGGCGCTGCCGAGCCCCTCGACCCCGAACGGGTGCTTCCAGTGCTCCAGCGTGAAGCCCTGCCAGGTGAAGTTGAAGCGGCCCTTGTTGTCGTTGAACGAGAACAGGACGATCACGAAGATCGGGATGAACAGGTAGAACAGCGCCAGGCCGCCGGCCAGGCGGACGAGCGCGTCGCGGATCCTGTCGGCGCGCGTCCTCACGCCGCCGCCTCAGTCAGCTGCCGCAGCCCGAGCGCCCGGGTGGCGATCACGATCAGGACCAGCACGGCCGCCATCACCACGAACGAGAGTGCGGCCGCCGTCGGGTAGTCGCGCACGACGAGGTACTGCGACTGGATCACGTTGCCGACCATGTACTGCTGCGTGGTTCCGAGCAGCTGGGCGTTGATGTAGTCGCCGATCGCCGGGATGAACGTCAGCAGCGTGCCCGCGAAGACCCCCGGCGCCGACAGCGGCAGCGTGACCTTGCGGAACGCCGTCCAGCGCGAGGCGTAGAGGTCCGTCGCGGCCTCGACGAGCCGCCGGTCCATGCGCTCCAGCGAGGCGTACAGCGGGAGCACCATGAACGGCAGGAAGTTGTAGGTGATGCCCGCGATCACGGCCGTCCGCGTCGCCAGCAGCCGGCCGTCCGCGGCCAGGATCCCCAGCGACTGCAGCGTGTTGACGACCCACCCGTCGTCCGTCAGCAGGGTCTGCCACGCCACCGTGCGCACGATCAGGCTCGTGAAGAACGGGAGGATGACCAGCAGCAGGAAGAAGTTCTTCCAGCGGCCCGACTTGAAGGCGATGAAGTAGGCGAGCGGAAACGCGATCAGCAGGCAGAGGACCGTCGCCGCCGCCGCGTACCCGAGCGAGCGCACGAGCTGGTCCTGGTACTCGGAGATCGCGTCCGGGTAGACGCTCCAGTGCCACGTCTGGGCAAAGCCGTCGTCCGCGTTCCCCGTCTGCAGGGAAACCCAGAGCTGGCTGACGATCGGGACCGCGTAGAAGACGAGCAGCCAGGTGACCCCGGGCGCGACGAACAGCGCCGGCAGCAGCGCGCGGCGACGCGGCGAAGAGCGACGGCCGTCCCCGCTGTGCGCCGGCGCGCCCGCGCCAGCCGTGCTCACGCCCCGGTGACCTTCTGCATCTCCGCGGTGAGCTCGCGCTCGGCGTCGTTGCCGAGCGACGGGTAGGGGTTGAGGTTTGCGAGCGTCTTGTCGTCCGGGAAGATGAGGACGTTGTCGGCGAGCTCCGGG
>JBKJRO010000029.1:0-33175 GCA_046594555.1 Solirubrobacteraceae bacterium | reverse complement strand
CGGCGACGTCGTCAGCGTCACGGACATCGCCGCGAGCAAGCTCAAGTTCCATCCCGCGGCCAACGCGAACGGCTCCTCCTACGCGGACGTGAAGTTCCGCGTCAAGGATGACGGCGGCACCGCGAACGGCGGCGTCGACCTTGCGGCTGCCTCGAGCACGATCACGATCAACGTGACGTCGGTGAACGACGCGCCGAGCGGTGCAGACAAGACGGTCACAACCCTTGAGGACACGGCCTACACGTTCTCCTCCGCTGATTTCGGGTTCAGCGACCCGAACGATTCGCCGGCGAACGCGTTCGATGCGGTGAAGGTCACATCGCTGCCTGGCGCTGGCTCGCTGAAGCTCAACGGTGTCGCCGTCACGGCCGGCGACGTCGTCAGCGTCACCGACATCGCCGCCAGCAAGCTGAAGTTCCATCCGGCCGCGAACGCGAACGGCGCCGCGTACGCGACCCTCGACTTCCAGGTCAGGGACGACGGCGGTACCGCCGGCGGCGGCGTGAACCTGGACCAGTCGGCAAACACCATCACGGTGAACGTCACGCCGGTCAACGACCGGCCGACGGCTGGTTCGACGCCGTCCGGGCTGACGGTCGACGAGGATGCTCCGGCGACCACGCTGTCGCTCAGTGGCTCGGACGTCGAGACCGCGGCCGCCAACCTGCGGTTCACGATCATGCAGGCGCCGAGCCACGGCACGCTGAAGCTCGGCGCGACCGCTCTGGGCTCAAACGACACGTTCACCAGCAGCCCGCAGAACGTCACATACACGCCGGACGGCGACTTCAACGGCCCGGACGGGTTCACGTTCAAGGTCACCGACCGCGGTGATCCCGACAACTGCAGCGGCGCGCCGAGCGCGACGTGCGACGGCCCGTTGAGTTCCGTCGTCGTGGCCGTGGCGATCACGGTCAACCCGGTCAACGATGCGCCGGTCCTCCACGCCGAAGGCAGCCCGAGCCTGAGCGCCATCGTGGCCAACGACTACGGCAACGGCGGCATCTCGATCAGCGGCCTCATCGCCGGCGGCGCCGGCGGCTACATCACCGACGTCGACGGCTCGAGCGTGGCCCAGGGCGTCGCGATCACCGCGGCGGACACCACCAACGGCGCGTGGCAGTACTCCACCGATGGCGGCGCGACCTGGAGCGCGCTCGGCGCGGTCTCGCCGGGCAACGCGCGGCTGCTGGCCGCCACCAGTGGCATGCGCCTCCGCTTCGTCCCGAACGCGGGCTTCACGGGGACAGTCGATCCCGGCATCACGTTCCGCGCCTGGGACACGACGAGCGGCAGCAACGCCGGCTCGGGCGACTCGACGGTGAACGGTGCGATCACGGCGTTCAGCACGAGCACCGATACCGCGTCGATCCTCGTCAGCAAGCGGTCGACGAGCACGAGCGTGAGCTGCGCCCCCTCGAGCGTTGTCGCCGCGCAGGCCACCACGTGCACCGTGGTCGTCTCCGACAGCGAGCCCACCGGCACGGCGGACCATCCGAGCGGCTCGGTGGCGTTCTCGACCTCCGCCGGGGCGAGCGGCTCGTTCAGCGCCGCGTCCGGTAGCACGTTCACCGCGCCGAACACCTGCACGCTCGTCTCTGATGGCTCGTCCTCGCCGACCACGAGCAGCTGCAAGGTGACCTACACACCGAGCGACGCGAGCAGCCCGACCCACGCGATCACCGGCGCCTACGCCGGCAGCGGCCTGCACAAGCCCGGCGGTTCGTCCGGATTCTCGCTGGCCGTCGGCAAGCGGGCGACGCTGACGGGCGTCGTCTGCGGGAACCCGGTGCCCGTCGGCACCACGGGAACCTGTGCGGTGACCGTGACCGACGTGGACCCCGGCGGGACGAAGTCCAACCCGGCCGGCACGGCGGCGTTCACCACTGACAGCACCGCGGGCAGCTTTACCGGCAACCCCTGCACGCTGGTGCCGATCACCGGCAGCACCACGAGCTCCAAGTGCACCGTCAGCTACAAGTCGACGACGACCGGCGTCGACGACATCCACGCGGTGTACGGCGGTAGCGCGGTCCACCGGGTCAGCAGCTCGAAGGACGCCGGCTCGAGTGGCGGTCTGGCGGTCACGTATGACCCGAACGCGGGCTTCGTCACGGGCGGCGGAACGATCTCATCCCCGGCGGGTGCGTACCCGGCGGCCCCGACGCTGACCGGCCAGGCGAACTTCGGCTTCGTCTCGAAGTACCAGAAGGGCCAGAGCACGCCAAGCGGGCAGACGGAGTTCCAGTTCCAGACCGCCAGGTTCAACTTCCACAGCGAGCTCTACGACTGGCTGGTCATCTCCGGCTCCAAGGCGCAGTACAAGGGGACCGGCACGGTCAACGGCAGCACGGGCTACAGCTTCATGATCACCGCGGTCGATGGCGCACTCGTCAACGCGACAACCCCTGACAAGTTCCGGATGAAGGTCTGGAACACCGCCAGCGGTGCCGTCGTCTACGACAACAAGCTTGGAGCGACGGATGCCTTCGCGGACTCCCCCACACAGGACATCGCGGGCGGCAGCATCGTCATCCACAGCAAGTAGCCGGGCCGAGCGGCCCGTCGTCCGACCTGGTGAGCCCCCAGCTCGGCAGGATCCCGCGACGATCGAGGCGCTGTACGCGGGCTGAGCGGCCGGCGGAACGACGACGGGGCGACCGCGTGGCCGCCCCGTCGGTGCGTCTCGCGTGATCGCAACCCGGGCTAGGCGGCGACCACCTGTGCGTCGCTCGGCAGCGTGACCTGCGGGTCCGGGCCGCTGGTGCGGTCGGGAGCCACGGCGTCGCCGCCGCGCAGGCCCTTGATCGTCGTCCAGAAGGCCTTGCGGGCGGCGCGAATCGCCTCGTGGTAGGTCTTCGCCGCGCCGCGGACCTGGGCGCGCAGGCCCTTGATCGTCTCGCGCGTCGACTGGCGGGCGGCCTGGCACACCTCGGGCTTCTGGTCGGCACGGGCCTGCTTGCACGTGGCGCGCAGCGCGGTCATCGCGTCCGTCGCCTGCTGGCGCAGCGGCGTCACGGCCGTGGTGAACGTCGTCCGGGCGCCCTCGAAGCTCGCGTGCAGCGTGTCGCAGGCGGCCTTGACCTTGTCGGCCGAAGCGGCAAGGCGCTTGGGCACGTCGCCCGCGGCGACGCGGTCGCACAGGCGGGACGCATGCGGGAACGTGTGGTTGAAGTCGCGCTTGACCGGGTGGGCCGCGGCGAGCGCGGGGACGGCGAGCAGCGCGCACAGGGCGAGCAGCGGAACGAGCAGGTGACGGCGCATGGAACGGGTCCTTTCGTGGTGGCGGCGACCAGGCGATCGCATACCGAGTGAAACCGCGGCGATCCAGGGAGTTTCGGCGCATCGAACAGATGTCCGCCCGGGCGGCGAGCGGCGCGGTGCCAAGCCGGGTTGTCCGGTCCCGGCCGCGGTGGGAGAGTGGACCGACACCACCCGAAGGCGGGGGAGGAGGCCCGAGATGTCACAACTCGAGGGCAAGCGGTTCGACGCGCCCGACGAGGTTCGCGCGTTCCACGCCCACGGCAAGGTCGAACTCGTCAACCTGGGGAGCGGCCCGGTCGGCCGCGGCACGTTCGATCCGGGCTGGCGCTGGTCGAACGACGTCAAGCCGCTCGCCGGCACCGACAGCTGCCAAGTCTCGCACGTCGGCTACGTGCTGTCGGGCAGCATGACCGTCCGGATGGACGACGGGGAGGAGCGCACCTACGAGCCCGGCGAGGCGTTCAACATGCCCGCCGGACACGACGCCTGGACCGAGGGCGACGCACCGTGCGTCCTGCTCGACTTCGGCGGCCTGACGGGCTACGCGCAGCGCGCCGGCTGAGTCGTCACGGCGCCGGCCCGCGACACCGCACACGGGGCCTCGCGGCGACGCGGGGCCCCGTGCGCGTTCAGGCCCGCGAGCCCGAGAACGAGATGTTCAGCGAGGGGATCGCGCCGTCGGCCGCCGGAGTCCGCTCGTCGCCGAGGTCGAACAGCGCGCAGGTCTCGAGCGACTCGCACGAGCAGCCCGTCGCGGTGCTGAGCCATGCGCGCATCGCCTGCGCGCGCTCGATCAGCGCATCGACCTCTGGGAGCTTGCGCCGCGCGAGTTCGCGGATCTGCTCATGTGCCGGGGTGCCCTCGTCACCGGTCGCCAGGATGATGCGCGCCTCGTCGAGGCTGAACCCGGCCCGCTTGGCGACGTCGAGCACCTGCAGGCGCCGCACCGTCCCCGGGGTGTAGCGCCGCTGGCCGTGCGCGCGATCGGGCTCGGGCAGCACGCCGACCGACTCGTAGTAGCGGATCGCGGAGGTTCGCAGCCCGGTGCGCCGGGCGACCTCGCCGATGGTGAGCGTCGCGTCCACGTCTGTCTCCTTGACTTCAAGCCGGGTTGAAGCCCGAGACTACCCGGCATGACCGAGAGAGACGCCGCGTCGCGGCCCGACGACCAGCCGCGCCGTTCGCGCCGGGACGGGCTGATGGCGGGCGGCATGCTGCTGATGATCATCTGCTGCGCCGCCGGCCCGGCGGCCATCGGTGCGATCGCCGGGTCGCTCGTGGGCGGCTGGATCGGCGTCGTCGCGGCCGCAATGGTGGCGGTCACGGCGGTGCTGGTGCTGCGGCGAGGCAGCCGGGGGCGCGCTTGCTGAGCCTGCGCGCCGTCCTCGTCCTGCTGATCGCGCTGTCGACCGCGGGCTTCGTCGTGGGGACCACGATCGAGCGCGGGCAGCGCGAGTCACACACCGCCCCGGCCGCGACCGAGCGGCACACCGAGAGCGGCGGTGAAGCCGGCGGCGAGGCCGGCGGTGAGAGCACGGCGAAGCTCGCCGCGGAGGCGGGCGGCCACGCCGAGTACCGCCCGTTCGGCATCGACATCGAGGCGATCCCGTTCATCGTGCTCGCCGCGCTGTCGTCGCTCGCGCTGGCAGCGCTCGCGTGGGTCCGGCCCGCCTGGCTTCCGGGGCTCCTGCTCGCCGTCGCGGCCATGGCGCTGTTTGCCGTCCTCGATGTCCGCGAGGTCGTCCACCAGTCGGATGAGGGCCGAACCGGCCTGGCGGTGCTCGCCGGGCTGGTCGCGGCGCTGCATGCTGCCGCGGCGGCGATCGGCGTGGCGATGATCGCCGCCGCGCGTCGTCCGTCGTCCCGCTGAGGACGCCACAGGCCCCCGCCGTCAGCCGGGAATCCGGTGCGTGCAACGATGTGGGTCGTGGGCGATGCCAGGGCAAGCGCGGACGTCGGTGCTCCGGCGGACGAGGTCTTCGCGTTCCTGGCCGATCTGCGTAACCACTGGCGCCTTGCCGGGCCGTGGATCGAGGTCGTCGCCCTGCGACCGGCCGAGGGCCGCGCGGACGGCGCGACGATCCGCCTGCGCGGCCCGCTCGGGATGGTGTTCTCGGTCGACACCCGCGTCGACGAGCACCACGCTCCGATGCGGATCCTCGGGCGCGGCGCATGTGGGCGCAGCCGAGCCGTCGTCGTCTGGGACCTCAAGCCCGCCGGCGCTGGGCGCACGCGCGTGTCCGTGGCCGTGCGGCTCGTGCGCGCGGCGCCGCACCACCGGCTGATCTGGACCGCGGGCGGCCGCGCCTGGCTCGCCCGCCGGCTGGGGCAGACCGTCGGCGGGCTCGGGGCGGATCTGCGGGCGCATGCGATCGCGCCCCGCGTCGCCCCGCACCCGGTTCCGTCGGCCTGACCGCCTGGCGCTGACCACACCCGCGTCGCGGGTAGCGTTCGCGCCGATGCATCGCTCCCGCTGGATCACGCTGGTCGTCGTCTCCGCGGGCACCGCGATGCTGCTGCTCGACGTGACGGTCGTCAACGTCGCGCTCCCGGCGATCGAGCACGACATCGGCGCGAGCTTCGCGGAGTTGCAGTGGGTGATCGACGCCTACGCGCTGACGCTCGCTGCGACCCTGCTCGCGGCCGGGGCGCTCGCCGACCGCTACGGGCGCCGCGCGGCGTACGCCGCGGGCCTGGCGCTGTTCACGATGTGCTCACTGCTCTGCGGCCTGGCGACGTCGGGCGTGATGCTCGACCTGGCCCGCGCCGCCCAGGGCGTCGGGGCCGCCGGGATGTTCGCGGCGTCGCTCGCGCTGCTCGCGCATGAGTTCCAGGGATCCGAGCGCGGGTTCGCGCTCGGCGTCTGGGGTGCGATCACCGGCGCCGCGCTGGCCGTCGGGCCGCTGGTCGGCGGCCTCGTCATCGACGCGCTGTCCTGGCGCTGGGTCTTCCTGATCAACCTGCCGTTCGGCCTCCTGCTGATCGCCGCGACGCTGCGCGCCCTGCCGGAGTCGCGCGACCCGCACCCGGGCGGTCTCGACCTGCCGGGGCTGGCGCTGTTCGCGGCCGCGGGCTTCCTCGGCACGTTCGCGCTGATCCGCGGCAACGCCGAGGGCTGGGGGAGCGCGCTGATCGTGGGATCGAGTGCGCTGGCGGCCGTGGCCGTCGCGGGGTTCGTCATCGCCGAGCGGCGCGCCCGTGCGCCGATGCTGCCCGGTGCGCTGTTCCGGATCCCGGCGTTCACCGGGACGGCGGTGGTCGCGTTCGCGCAGTCGGTCGCGCTCTACCCGCTGTTCCTGTTCCTCGCGCTGTACTTCCAGGACGTGCTCGGGACGTCGCCGACCGGCGCGGGGCTGCGGCTGCTGCCCCTGACGGTCGTCCTGTTCCTGGTGGCGCCGGTCTCCGGCGCGCTGACGGGCCGCGTGCGCCTGCGCGTGCCGCTGGTCACGGGCCTCGTGCTGATCGCGGCCGGCCTGCTGCTGATGCGCGGGCTGACGACCACGTCGTCCTGGACGCACCTGCTGCCCGGGTTCGTGGTCGGGGGGATCGCCATCGGCACGATCAGCCCGGCGCTGGCGGCGGCCATGGTCGGCGTCGTGTCCGTCGACCGCGCCGGACTGGCGTCCGGCGTCAACAACACGTTCCGCCAGCTGGGGATCGCCGTGGGGGTCGCGGTGTTCGGCGCGATCTACCAGCACGAGATCGCGGCGCGGGTCGCGGAGGCGGGCGCATCCGGGTCCGCCGCGGCGGCGGCGGCGCGGCACCAGGGCATCGTCGACGGCCTGAATCTGGTCTTCCTGGTGGCCGCCGCGATCGCTCTGGCGGGTGCTCTGGCGGCCTGGCCGCTGCTCGGCGAGCTGCGATCCGGGACCTCCGCGCCCGCCGCTGAGTGACCGCCGACCCCGCTCCGTCCGGCATTTGCCCCGCCGTTTCAGGCTCTGCGGCGCCATTACGACCGATGGGGGGGATACGTTCTCGCTTCATTCCAACCCCAGGAGGAGGCTGCTCGTGAACAAGAGTGAGCTCATTGATCACATCGCCGACCGTGCCGGCCTGACCAAGGCCGACGCTGCTGCCGGACTCGACGCCGCGACCGCGGCGATCGCCGAGACCCTGGGTCGGGGTGGCGAGGTCAGCATCGGCGGCTTCGGCAAGTTCAGCGTGTCGCATCGCGCCGCACGCTCCGGCCGCAACCCGGCGACCGGCGCGACGATCCAGATCGCCGCGAGCAAGGCGCCGAAGTTCTCGGCCGCCAAGGCCCTCAAGGACGCGACCAACAAGTAGTCCGGACGTCGGGGTCCCCGCGCGGCATGTATCGGCCGCGCGGGCTTTCCCCGGTCCAAGGCGCCATTGGGCGTCGGTTGCATTGCGCGACCGGGCGCGGATAGGGTCGCCCGGTCACTGTCAGGGGACCTGGTCGCGCCGGAATCCGGCGCTGCTGCTCTGACGCAACCAGGAGGACACAGATGTCATCGCTTCTCTCCGTGCGGACGCGCGTCATCGCGCTGCTCGTGCTCATCGTCGCACTCGCGCTCGTTCCGGCCGCCCAGGCCAGTAACAAGCCGGGCAGGTACTACGTCGCCATCGGCGACTCGCTCGCCTTCGGCTACTCGAACGCCAAGTTCAACGCGAACTACCCGACCGAGAACCCGGCCGTCTACAACACGGGCTACGTCGACGTCTTCGGCTCGTACCTGAGGACGCTCAAGAGCTCGAACGTCGTCAAGAACTTCGGTTGCCCGGGCGAGACGTCCTCCTCGCTGCTCAACGGTGGCTGCGGGTATCACTACGCGTTCAGCCTGCACGAGAACTACCCGGCCTCCCAGTCGCAGCTCGACGCGGCCAAGGCGTTCATCGCGCAGGACCCGACCGACGTCAGCCCGATCACGCTGAACATCGGCGCCAACGACCTGCTCGGCACGATCAACAACGTCTGCCACCAGGATCCGGTCTGCATCCAGCAGCAGGCTCCCGCGGTCATCGCGGCGGTCGCGGGCAACACCGCCACCGCGCTGGGGCAGCTCAAGGCGATCGCCCCGGCGGCGAAGTACATGGTCATGGGGCTGTACAACCCGCTGTTCACGATCCCCGGGTCCGACCCGCTGACCGTCTACTACAACTCGGTGATCCGGAACGTCGCCACGGCGTACGGCGCGACGTTCGTCGATCCGTTCCCGACGATCAACGGCAACGAGCCGACGTCGGTCTGCACGCAGATCAGGATCTGCGCCGAGGGTGACATCCACCCGTTCGACAGCGGCTACACCGCGATCGGCAACCTGTTCTCCGCGGCGTCGGGCTACTAGCCCGGAAGCTCGCAGCGCAGGACGGACCGGCGGGCCCGGGGGACTCCCCGGGGCCGCCGTCGTTCCGGCTCAGATCATGCCGGGGCCGCCGCCCGGGCTGGGCGGCAGATAGCGCCCGCCGCCCCTGGTCGCGAACGCCTCCTCGAGGTCGGTCTGCGAGAACCCGCCGAGCACGCGCTGCTCGGTCGCAAAGCGGAACAGCGCGACCTTGAAGACGGCCATCATCGCCGTCTGCACGAGGGTGGCGACGACGAGGACGACGACGGCCAGCACGCCGAGCACCACCGCGAGCGCCGGGGCCGAGGCGGCGGTGGCCGCCGCGAGGACGCCGAGGCCGACGGCCGGCAGGAACCCGACGAGGAAGACGAGGCCGCCGATCGAGATCGCGCCGGTCGCTCCCTCGCCCCAGTGCGCCTTGATGATCGAGCCCGAGCGCTCCAGCGCCGCCTTGGGCCCGAGCCCTTCGAGCGCGATGATCGGGAGGACGAAGAAGCTCGCGACCGCCCAGGCGAAGTTCGCCAGACCGCCGAAGATCGAGCTCGCGAGGCCGCCGACGCTCTCGCGCAGCAGCGACTGCAGCAGCGAGATCAGCGCGCCGACGACGAGCTGCACGCCGGCCCACGAGGCGATCACGCCGCGGCGCTCGCGCGCGGCGGCGAGGCCCTGCGCCACCGTGGTGTCCTCGCCATCCAGGGCGCGGGTCGCGCACGCCGTCAGCGCGACGCCGAAGTAGATCGCCAGGTACGTCAGCACGTACAGGCCGACGACCACGAACGGGACGGCCGCCGCGGTGGCGTTCGTCGCGGCATAGATGCCCGCGCCGGCGCCGAAGAAGACGAGCGCCGCCACCAGCCCGCAGGCCGCCGACAGCACGGGGAACACCAACAGCGAGCGGTCCGCGCGGACGACCTGCCAGCTCTGCTTGCTCAGGGCCCAGCCCCGGGAGATGCGCGTCATCGGCGGAGCGTAGAGGACGCCCCGCCGGTCTCGGCGGTCATCCGGTCGCGGCGCGGCGCTCGGCCTCGCGGGCCGCGAGCGCCGAGATCTCCTCGAGTGCCTTCTGCAGCTGGCGCTGCAGCCCGGGAACGCGCGACTCCCACTCCGAGCGCCAGCTGATGCGCGACCCGGCGGGGTGGTCGTGCAGCGTGATCGTGCCGGTGTAGTTCTTCACCGGCAGACCGGACAGCAGGCGGTAGACCAGGCGGACCCCGGGCTCGAAGACGATGACCTCCTCACGGGACGTGATCGGCCGCTTGGTGAACGCGCGGATCGCGCCGACGCCGTCCGGGGCCGGGTCGCCGTCGCGCTCGAGCACGCTGTGGGACCAGATGCCCCACTCGTGCCAGCGGCTCGCGTCGGCGAGCACCTCCCAGGCGGCCTCGCGCGGGGCTTCGCAGACGGCGTCCGCTTCGGCGGCGTGGCGTCCCATGCCGTCAGTCTCCCGGCCCGACGGCCCTGGAGATCCCGACCGGGTCGCTGGACAGGCGCTGGGCGACGTAGACCGGGATGATCGAGAGGACGACGACGGCGACCGCGACGACGTTCACGATCGGCAGGTTGCGCGGCCGCGACAGGTTGTTGAGGATCCAGATCGGCAGCGTCTCGGTCGGCCCGGCGGTGAACGTCGTGACGATCACCTCGTCGAAGCTCAGGGCGAAGGCGAGCAGCGCCCCCGCGATCAGCGCCGAGCGCATCTGCGGGAACGTGATGTCGACGAAGCCCCGCAGGCTCGTCGCACCCAGGTCCCCGGCGGCGTCCTCCAGCGAGGCCGAGGTGCGCCGCAGCCGCGCCACGACGTTGTTGAAGACCATCACGATGCAGAACGTGGCGTGGGCGACGACGACCGTCCACAGCGCCAGCTCCTTGTGGAGCACCTGCGTGAACGTCGCGTTCAGCGCCATGCCCGTGACGATGCCGGGCAGCGCGATCGGCAGGATCACCAGGAACGAGATCGTGTTCTTGCCGAAGAAGTCGTAGCGCGCGATGCCGTACGCGCAGAGCGACCCCAGGACGATCGCGATCGCCGTCGCGCCGATCCCGACCTTGACGCTCGTCCACAGCGCGTCGCGCACGCCCGTGTTGTGGAAGGCGTCGCTGAACCAGTGGAGCGTCAGGCCCTTCGGCGGCCACGACTGGCCCTGGCTCTTGTTCAGCGCGTAGATCGCGATGACGATCAGCGGCAGGTAGAGGAACGCGAGCGTGATGCCCGAGCCGATCCGCAGCAGCCACCGCGTGGCACCGGAGACGGGCATCAGAGGGCCTCGAAGGCGCCGGCGCGCCGCGCGAGGAACAGGTAGACCATCATGATCACGACCGGGACCGTCGCAAAGGCCGCCGCGAGCGGCAGGTTGTTCGCGATGCCGACGTTGGCGTAGACGACGTTGCCGATGAACTGGGTGTTGGAGACGAGCTGCGGCGTGATGTAGTCGCCCAGCGTCAGTGAGAACGTGAAGATCGACCCGGCGACGATCGCCGGCATCGCCAGCGGCACGACGACGCTGCGGAACGTCCGCCAGGGCCGGCCGCCCAGGTCACCCGCCGCGCCGAGCAGCGAGTCCGGGATGCGCTCCAGCCCGGCGTAGAGGGGCAGGATCATGTACGGCAGCCACAGGTACGACATCACGATCCAGACGCGGATGTAGCCGGACGTCGGCACGTGCAGCCCGATCGGGTCCAGCGCCCAGTTCAGGACGCCCTCGGTGGAGAGCATCGTGCGCCAGGCGTAGACCTTCACCAGGTAGCTCGCCCACAGCGGCATCAGCACGGCCACGATCAGCGCGCCCTTGGTCCGGGCGTTCGCCACGCGGGCGATGAAGAACGCGATCGGGAACGCGAGGACGATGTCGGTGACGGTGACGAGCGCCGCCAGCGAGACCGTCCGCAGGACGATCTTACGGTAGACCGGCTCCGTCAGGATCGTGTTGAAGTTGTCGAGCGAGAAGCCCTTGACGATCAGGCCGGAGAACTCGTCCAGCGTCCAGAAGGCGCTGACCAGCAGGACGACGAGCGACCCGAGGTAGACGATGCCCAGCCAGCCCAGTGGAGCGGCCAGCAGGGCGCTGATCCGCAGCCCGCGGGCACGCCAGAACAGCCCGGCGAGCCGATGTCGGCTCGCCGGGGGCTGCTCGGGCGCGGTCGCCGGGGCGACGGACATGGATCCCCGGGACTAGCCCTTGATCTCGGTCCAGGCCTGGACCCACTTGGAGTAGTCCACGCACACCGTCCCGCGATCGTCGCGGCAGTTCTTCGTCGGCGTCGCCCAGAAGGCGACCTTCGAGAAGAACGCCTTGTCGCCGGCCGAGAACGTCGTGCAGTGGTTCTTGTCCGACGTCACCGCGCACGCCTTGGTGTTGGCTGGGGCCTCGCCGAACCACTCGGCGACCTGCGCCTGCACCTTCGGCGTCTCGATGTAGTTCATCCACTTGAGCATGCAGTTCGGGTGCTTGGCCTTCGTGGACAGCATCCAGGTGTCGGACCAGCCCGTCCCGCCCTCGGCCGGCAGCGTCGTCTTGACCGGCTGCTTGTCGGCGGACAGGAGGTTCGCGGTGTACTGCCAGATCGAGCCGACCGTCAGGTCGCCCTGCGTGAAGCCCTGCTGCTGCTTCACGACGTCGCCCCAGAACTGGCCGATCAGCGGCCGCTGCTTCTTCAGCAGCGAGACGGCGGCGTCGAACTGCGCCTGATCGAGCTCGTAGGGGTTGGTGATCTTCAGGTCCGGCTGCGTCGCCTTCAGGTAGACCGCGGCGTCCGCGATCGTGATCGGGTCGTCGTAGATCGTGACCTTGCCCTTGTTCGCCGGGTCGTAGATCGGCGCCCAGCTCGTCGGAGCGGGCGTGATCTTCTTCGTGTTGTAGGCGAGCAGGTTGGCCCCGTACCCGTGCGGCGCGCCGTACATCCGGCCGTCCACCGAGTTGTAGGCCTGGTCCTTGACGAGCGGGTCGATGTCGGGCCAGGCGGTCAGGATCGCCGTGTCGATCGGCCGCACGTCGCCGCCGGCGATCAGCCGGACCGACGCGTTGCCCGACGCCGAGACGCCGTCGTACTGGCCGGTGCGCATCAGCGTCACCATCTCGTCGGAGGTCGCGGCGACCTTCGAGTTGACCTGGCAGCCGGAGTCCTTCTCGAACGGGGTGACCCAGTCGACGGTCTTGTCGGTCGAGCCGTCCTCGGCGTACCCGACCCAGTTGACGATGCTGAGCTTGCCCTCGCCGGCGCCGATCGCGTCGGCGATCGGGACGTCGGGGACCTTGAACTCGACCGCGCCGGAACTGCTGCTGTTCTTGCTGTCGCCGCACGCGGCGATCCCGAACAGTGCGAGGCAGGCCATCACGGCCAGGATCGCGTTGCGTCTCATGCTTCCTCCTCCTCAGGGGGCGGGTCCGCTTCCGGACCGATGGTTGACGTCTGGTGTTCGCGCCAGCCGACGCGGATCTTGTGGCCGCGCAGTTCGCGCGCCTCGTCATGCGAGGTCTCGAGGTTCTGGCGGATCACGAGCAGCGAGCCGCCCGCGTCCAGCTCGACGCCGTACCGCGTCGCCTGCCCGACGTAGCTCACGTCGGTGACGGTGCCGTCCTCGGCGGTCAGGCCCTCGGCGCCCTCGCCGGCGGCGAGGATCCGGACCTTCTCGGGGCGGATCGTGAAGCGCCGGCCGCCGCGCTCGAGGACGTTGGAGACGCCGACGAAGCCGGCGACGAACTCGTTGGCCGGATGCTCGTAGACCTCCGCCGGCGTGCCCACCTGCTCGATCCGGCCGTCGTTGAACACGGCCAGGCGGTCGCTCATCGACAGCGCCTCGTCCTGGTCGTGGGTGACGTAGACGAAGGTGATGCCGACCTCCTGCTGGATGCGCTTGAGCTCGGTCTGCATCTCCTCGCGGAGCTTCAGGTCCAGCGCGCCGAGCGGCTCGTCGAGCAGCAGCACGCGCGGGCGGTTGACGATCGCCCGGGCGAGGGCGACGCGCTGGCGCTGGCCGCCGGACAGCTGCGCCGGCTTGCGCGAGCCGACGTCGGGCAGGCGGACCATCGCCAGCGCCTCCTGGGCGCGCGTGCGGCGCTCGCCCTTCGCGACCTTCCTGATCTTCAGACCGTAGGCGACGTTGTCGAGGACCGACATGTGCGGGAACAGCGCATAGTCCTGGAAGACCGTGTTGATGTCGCGCTCGAACGGCGGGCGGCGCGCGACGTCCTCGCCGCCGAGCTCGACGCGGCCCGCGTCGGGAGCCTCGAAGCCGGCGATCAGCCGCAGCGTCGTGGTCTTGCCCGAGCCGGACGGGCCGAGCATCGTGAAGAACTCGCCGCGCGCGATCTCCAGGTCGATGTGATCGACGGCGGCGAAGTCGCCGAAGCGCTTGACGAGGCCGACGAGCCGGATGTCCGGCGTCGCCGCGGCCCGCGGCTGATCGTCGTGCTGGATGCTCATGGCGTTGGCGAGCGGCGACCCGGAGGGACGCTGCACGGCGCGAGCCTAATGGAGCCGGGGGCGTCCGGCCGGATCGCCCCGGCGCACGTGGCGGGACGGGCGTTGTCCAGTGCGGCGGGTGGCGGGACGAACTGCGGGCATCGAGGGGGCGGGTTCGAGCGCCGCCGGCCACTCCGATGATGGTTTGTCCCGCATAGCGGGAAGTTCTCGCATCGGAGTGGAGATCAGCCCGCGCCGGCGCCCACCGCGACGAGCCGCCACGGCGTCGCGTCGGACCCGTCGAGGGCCAGCGTCCAGCGCTCGGTCCAGGTGATCTCGCGGTCCCTGGACCCGCTGACGACGTCGGCGGTGTCGCGGTTCTCGACGTAGCGGCGGCCGCGCAGGCTCACCGTCAGGGTCATCGTGGCGGGCTCGGGCGACGGGGTCAGGCGCTCGATGCGGATGCGCTCGACCTGCGGCCCGCGGACGACGAGCCGCGTCGCACGCGCGGTGTCCTTCCCGTAGAGCAGCGCCTGGACCGCGTCCGGCGAGGCGACGGCCTCGAGCGCGGCGTCGTCGCCGTCGACGGCCTCGGCCCAGCCTTCGGCGGCCGAACGGGCCGCGACCTCGAGGACGTCCGGCCCGAACCGCGCGTCGGCGAGCGACAGGTCCAGCGCCTGGGCGCGGGCGTCGTCCGACAGGCTGACCGACGCGAGATCGGCGGTGACGACGCCGGCCGACGGGGCATCGGCGACCGCGCCCTCGACCAGCGAGGCGTCGCTCAGGCGCTGGTCGTCGGCCCAGGGCGAGGCGACGATCGGGGCGAGCAGCTGATGGGCGCCCTCAGCGTCCTGCTCGATCGAGATCAGGGTCCACGACCCGTCGCGCTTGCCGAGGGTCCAGTACTCGCTGAGGTCGGACACCGCGGAGGTCGCTCCGTCCTTGAGGATGCGCATCCCGCCGGGACCCTCGACGATGTCCTCCAGCCGCGCCTCGACGTGCACGACGGCGCGGTCGTCGGCGTCCTGCTCGCGGTTGGTGAGCCCGACGTACTGGACCGACGGGCCGTCGAGGATGCGGACGCGGTTGTGCCAGCCGCGCGAGCGGAAGTCGGCCAGCCGCCGCGTCCACTCGACGAGCAGGTCGGCGCCGACGAGCCGCCCGAGCGCGGCCTCGTCGCGGGCGTCCCAGGCCGACTGGATCGCCACGAACAGCGCCGTCACGTCGGTCCCGACGCGATCGGCCGCGAACGCGGCGTCGTCCTCGGCCGCCTCCGCCGAGGCGCTTCGCACGCGGGCTTCGCGGACGACGCGGTCGCGGCGCATGCGCCGCGCGGTGAGCCACGACGCGATGATCCCCGCGAGCACGACCAGCGCGATCACCAGGAAGATCACGAGGATGAAGCTGACCTGCCCGCCCCCGACGACGACGTAGTTCCCGCCGCCGCCGCGGCCGCCGAAACCACCGCCGCCACCGAAGCCCCCGCCCCCGCCGCCGCCCCCACCGAAGCCGCCGGAGCCGCCGCCCGCGGCGGCCAGGAGGGATGTGAGCAGGTCGGTCACGCCGGACCATCGTCGCACGGCTCACGTACGCTGGCCGCGATGAGACTCGCCAGCTTCCTCCCGGACGGCGCGACGGAGCCGCTCGCCGGTGCCGTCGAGGGCGACCGCGTCGTCGCCTTCGCCGGCGGGACGACCGTCCTGGACCGGCTCCGCACGGGCGATCACTCGCCGGCCACCGGAGCGTCGTTCGCGCTCGACGCCGTCACGCTGCTTGCGCCGCACACGCCGCGTGCCATCTTCGGCATCGGCCTCAACTACCGCGCCCACGCGGCCGAGACCGGCAAGGAGCTGCCCGAGGCCCCGATCGTCTTCCTGAAGCTGCCGACGTCGGCGGCGCCGCCCGGTGGCCCGGTCCGCTGCCCGGCGGTCGTCAAGCGCCTGGACTACGAGGGCGAACTGGCCGTCGTCATGGGGCCGGACGGAACCATCGCCGGCTACGCCGTCGCCGACGACGTCAGCGCGCGGGATCTGCAGCGCCGCGAGCCGCAGTGGACGCGCGCGAAGGGCTCGGACACGTTCTGCCCGTTCGGGCCATGGGTGACGACCGCGGACGAGGTGCCCGATCCGGAGGACCTCGGCCTGCGGACGTGGGTCAACGGCGAGCTGCGCCAGGACGCGCGGACATCCGACCTGGTCTTCTCGATCCCCGAGCTCGTCGCCTTCCTGCGCGAGACGATCACGCTGGAGCCCGGCGACCTGATCCTCACCGGTACCCCGAACGGCGTCGGCATGGCGCTCGACCCACCGCAGTTTCTGGCGCCCGGCGACGTCGTGCGCATCGAGATCGACGAGCTGGGAGCGATCGAGCATGGCATCGAAGGCTGAGGGGACGCCGATGGAGCAGGTGCGCGAGCGCCTGGCCGTCATCGCCGACCTGGGCGCGATCGGCAGCCTGCTCGGCTGGGATCGCGAGACGATGATGCCCGAGGCGGGCGCCGAGCCGCGGGGTGACGTGATGGGCACGCTCGAACGGCTCGTGCACGAGCACCAGACCGATCCCGAGCTGCGCGAGCTGCTCGCCGCCGCCGCGCCCGAGGCGACGACGGAGCAGGACGCCGCGATCCTCCGCATCGCCACGCGCGACGCGGACCGCGCGACGCGGATCCCCGCCGACCTCGTCGTCGCGATGGCCCACGCCACCGCGGCCGCGCTGCCGGCCTGGACCCGTGCGCGCCAGGACTCCGACTTCGAGCGCTTCCGCCCGCACCTGGAGCGCCAGGTCGAGCTGGCCCGCGAGGTCGCGGCCTGCTTCCCGGAGGCCGAGCATCCGTACGACGCGCTGCTCGACGTCTACGAGCCGGGCGCGACCGCCGCCGGCGTGCGGGAGGTCTTCGCCGAGCTGAGCGAGGGGCTCGTGCCGCTCGTCGCGCAGATCGCCGAGTGCCCGGTGCCGGAGGCGCTGCCGGGGCCGCTGCCGGAGGCCGGCCAGCGGGCGCTGGGCCTCCAGATCGCCCGCGCCTTCGGCTATCGCGACGACTCGTGGCGCCTGGACGACGCCGTCCACCCGTTCGCGCAGACGATCGCGATCACTGACATCCGCGTCACCGCGCGCTGGAACGCGGGGGACCTCGGCGGCGTCTTCGCCGTCATGCACGAGGTCGGCCACGGCCTCTACGAGGCCGGCATCTCCCCGGAGCTGGACCGCACGACGCTGGGGACCGGCGTCTCGCTCGGCATCCACGAGTCGCAGAGCCGCACGTGGGAGAACCAGGTCGGCCGCTCGGAGGCCTTCTGGCGCCACTGGCTCCCGCGGGCCCAGGAGCACCTGCCCGCCCTCGCCGGGCTGGAGCTCGACGACTTCCTGCGCCGCGTCAACGTCGTGCGGCCAACGCTGATCCGGGTCGAGGCCGACGAGGCGACGTACGCGCTCCACGTGATCCTGCGCTTCGAGCTGGAGCTGGCACTGGTGGACGGCACGCTCGCGCCCGCGGACGTGCCGGCCGCGTGGAACGAGCGCATGCGCGACCTGCTCGGCGTCGAGGTCCCGGACGATGCCCGCGGCTGCCTGCAGGACGTCCACTGGGCATCGGGGCTGCTCGGCTACTTCCCGACCTACGCGCTGGGCAACATCGTCTCCGGCCAGCTGTGGGCGGCGGCCAACGCGGCGCTGCCGGACCTCGACGGCTCGATCGCCGCCGGCGACTGCGCGCCGCTGCGCGAGTGGCTGCGCGAGACGATCCACCGCCACGGCCGCACCCTGGACCCGCCGGAGCTGCTGCGCCGGGCGACCGGGTCGGACCTCGATCCGCAGCCGGTCCTCGACTACCTGCGCCAGAAGTACACGGCGCTCTACGGGCTGTGAGATGCGCCGCCCGCTCACCATCCTGACCGCCCTTGCCGCCGCGCTCGCCCTGGCGTCGCCCGCCGCGGCCGCCAACCCGTGGCTGGACCTGCGGATCATCAACTTCGCCCACCAGGGCGGCGAGGACATCCTGCCGAGCAACACGCTCTTCGCGATGAAGCGCTCGCTGGCCGAAGGCGCCGACATGCTCGAGCTCGACGTCGGCGTCACGAAGGACGACCGGATCGTCGTGCTGCACGACAACGGCGTCGACCGGACGACGAACGGCACCGGCAGCGTCAACGCGCTGACGCTCGCCGAGGTCCAGCGGCTCGACGCCGCGTACTGGTTCGTCCCCGGGCGCAACACCGTCAGGGACCTGCCGGCGTCGACCTATCCGTACCGCGGCGTCCGCACCGGCGCGAAGCAGGCGCCCAAGGGGTTCCGCCGCGAGGACTTCCGCGTGCCGACGCTGGACGAGGCGCTCGCGGCCTTCCCGCGCACGCCGATGAACGTCGAGATCAAGGGGGTCGACGGCAAGGACCTCGCCGTCTACGCCCACGGCGCCGAGTTGCTGGCGGCCCTGCTGAACCGCGCGAGGCGCACGGACGTCATCGTCACCTCGTTCGAGCAGTCGGCGATCGACCGCTTCCACGATCTGGCGCCGAAGGTGCCGCTCGCACCGGGCATCGGCGGAACGGCGAGCTTCTTCCTGTCCAACGGTTCCCCGGGCCCGGGCGTCGTCGCCTTCCAGGTGCCGATCACGTTCAGGTTCGGCGATCAGCTGCTCGTCATCACGACGCCGAACTTCGTCCAGCGCGCGCACGACGCGGGCTACGCGGTCCATGTGTGGCTCAGCAACGACACCGAGGACGTCGCGACCTACAAGCGCCTGCTGAAGATGTGCGTCGACGGGATCATGGCGGCGAACCCGCGGTCGTTCGAGGCCGTGCTGCGCAAGGCCGGGATCGCGCAGCCCGGGCGACGGGGCATCGACCCGTGCGGGACGCAGGGCGGGCGGACGGCCACCGCGACCGGCGCCATCGCCACGGTGCCGCTGGTGCGCCGCGGGCTCAGCCTCGAGCACCGGCGCGGATCCGTCGCACTCGCCGCGCGGCCCGGTACGCCCGGCGTGAAGGCCGGGACGGTCCTCGGTCGCGGCGCCTTCGACCTCGCCACCGGCGCCCCGGGCACGTCCTCCAAGGTGGCGCTCAAGGCCGCCGGGCGGGCGGCGCTCAAGGGGCGCCGCAAGCTCGATGTCGATGTGGTCGTCAGCGAGCGCGGGACCGTCAAGGTCACGCGGGCCGCATTGACCGCCGGCTAGTGCGGTGTCAGCACGCGGTCGATCAGGCCGTACTCGACGGCCTGCTCGGGTGTGAAGAAGCGGTCGCGCTCGAGGTCGTCGCGGATGCGGTCCACCGGCTGCCCGGTGTGCTTGGCGTAGATCTCCTCCATGCGCCGCCGCGTCTTGATGATCTCGCGGGCGTGGATCTCGATGTCCGTCGCCTGGCCTTCGAAGCCCGGCGACGAGGGCTGGTGGATCAGCATGCGGCTGTTCGGCAGCGACATGCGCTTGCCGGGGGCTCCGGCGCACAGGATCAGCGATCCCATCGACATCGCGATGCCGCAGCAGATCGTCTGCACGGGGGGCTTGATGAACTGCATCGTGTCGTAGATCGCCATGCCCGCCGTAATTGATCCGCCCGGCGAGTTGATGTAGATCGAGATGTCCTTCTCGGGGTCCTGCGACTCCAGGTGCAGGAGCTGCGCGACGATCAGGTTCGCGACCTGGTCGTCCATCGGCGAGCCGAGGAACATGATCCGGTCGTTGAGCAGCCGCGAGAACAGGTCGTACTCGCGCTCGCCGCGCGCGGTCTGCTCGATGACGGTGGGGACGAGGGGCATGGGTTCAACCTACTGACTGCCTGCGGGAACTCCTGCCGGCGGGCGGCGGCGGTCACGCGAACGCTAGCGTCCGCACCCGTGACCCCCGACCGCGGAGAGGGCATCGCCGCGCTCGAGCCGGTGCCGCCCGTCCTGCTCGTCCTCGCCGGCGCGACGTCGATCCAGTTCGGCGCCGGGATCGCCGCGACCCTGTTCGACGATCTGGGCCCGGCGGGCACGTCGGTCATGCGCCTGGGCTTCGCCGCCCTGGTCCTGCTGGCGGTCTGGCGCCCGCGCCCGTCGCGCCACCCGGCCGCACATGTGCGGCTGGCGATCCTCTTCGGGCTGGTGCTGGGCTCGATGAACCTCTGCTTCTACGAGGCGATCGACCGCGTGCCGCTGGGCGCCGCGGTGACGATCGAGTTCATCGGGCCGATCGGGCTGGCGACGCTGCTCTCGCGGCGGGCGGTCGACTTCGCCTGGGTCGGCCTGGCGGTCGCCGGGATCCTGCTGCTCGCGCGGCCGTGGTCCAGCGCCGACGCGCTCGACGGCGTCGGGCTGATCTTCGTCGGGGTCGCCGCGGTCCTCTGGGCGCTGTACATCGTCCTCGCCCAGCGCGCGGGGCGCGTCTTCTCCGGCGGTGAGGGCCTGTCGATCGCGATGCTCGCCGGGGCACTCGTGCCGATCGTCCCGGGCGTCGCACAGGCGGGCACCGACCTGCTCGACCCGCGGCTGCTCGCCGCCGGGTTCGGCGTGGCGCTGCTCAGCTCGGTCATCCCGTACTCGCTGGAGACCGAGGCGCTGCGGCGCATACCGGCGCGCGTGTTCGGCGTGCTAATGAGCCTGGAGCCCGCGGTCGCGGTGCTGGCGGGGTTCGTCGTGCTCGGCCAGCGGCTGTCGCCGACCGACCTGATCGCGGTCGGGCTCGTCGTCGCGGCCAGCATCGGCGTGACCGCGAGCGCGCCGCCGCTGGTGCCGGAGGCGCTGATCGACGCGTAGGACCCGCCGCCACCCCGAGGCCGGGGGATCGCGCCCGGCGCTCAAGCGCGTGGTTGAGCGGTCGATCTACGGTGCATGGACCCGCAGGGGACATGGCTCTGCCCTGACCCGGCGCAGGGCGCCAGGTTCGTCGACATGGAGCGCCGCATGCGCCCTGTGCGCAACGCCGTGTTCGTGGTCATGGGAATCGGCGCGATGATCCTGGCGCGCAACTGGGGCTGGCAGGTCGCCGCCCTGTACTTCGCGACTGCGGCGCTCGTGCCGCTCGTGGACCGCCGGATCGCGACGAGCCGGCACCCCGAATACTGGCTGCTCCTGCTGGCGCTCGGCGGTATCGCGTCGATCGGCGGGGCCGTGGCGCTCAGCGGCGGACCGCGCAGCCCGGCTCTGCCGTGGCTCGTCGTGCCCGTCGTCGCGGCGACCGCGGTCTTCGGCTCGCGCGGGGTGCTGCTGAACCTCGCCTTCGCCGTGGTCACCGCGATCCTGGCGACGGCGCTGCCCGACGCGGCGCGCCTCGTCGACGCGCCGGAGTACGTGATCGCGACCATCGTCCTGCTGATCTCCGTCGGCCTCTACGTCCACGGCCTGATGCGCACCGAGCTCCATCACCGCCGCGGATCGGTCATCGACCCGCTCACCGGGCTGCTGAATCGCACGACCCTCGCGGACCGCTTCCACGAGCTCTGCCAGCAGGCCCGGGTGGCTGATGCGCCGGTCGCCGTCGCGCTGCTCGACCTCGACCACTTCAAGCGGATCAACGACGACCACGGGCACGAGCGCGGCGATGCCGTGCTGCGCGACGTCGCCTACGAGATGCGCAAGGCGCTGCGGTCGTTCGAGCTCGCCTACCGCCTGGGCGGCGAAGAGTTCCTCGTGATCCTGCCGGGCCTGGACGAGGCCGCGGCCGTCACGCTCATCGACCACGTCCGGCGCCAGATCTCGCTCGCCGCGCCCGGCGGAATCGCGATCACCATCTCGGCCGGCGTGGCCGCCGGCGCCGGCACGAGCCTCAGCTACGAGTCGCTGTTCGCGCTCGCCGACGCGCGCCTGTACGAGGCCAAGAACGCCGGTCGCGACTGCGTCGTGCCGCGTCCCGCGCAGGCCGGCGGCCTCCGCAGCACCGGCTGAGGAACGCCCGCACCGGCCGGTGCGTCACACTGCATGCCGCGTGTTCGGCCTCAATCTCCCGAACTTCCTGACGGTTCTGCGGATCCTGCTCGTGCCGGTGCTCGTCGTGGCGCTGCTCGGCGCCGGCGGTGACGACAGTGACGTCCTGGCCGCGGTGGTCTTCGCCATCGCGTCGTCCACCGACGCCATCGACGGCTGGCTGGCCCGGCGCCGCGAGGCGATCACGACGTTCGGCAAGCTCATGGACCCGGTCGCCGACAAGCTGCTGATCATCGCGGCCCTGCTGTCGCTCGTCTCGCTCAACCGCCTGGACGCGTGGGTGGCCATGGTGATCATCGCGCGCGAGTTCGCCGTCACGGTCGCGCGGCTCGCGGCGCGAGGCGAGGGCGTCGTCATCGCCGCGAACTGGTCGGGCAAGACGAAGACCGCCGTCCAGGTCCTGACGATCTTCCTGCTGATCCTCGTCAGCCCGGCGCCCGCGTGGCTGGACGCGCTCGTCTACGCGATGGTCGCCGTCACGCTCGTCAGCGGCATCGACTACTTCTTCGGCATGCGCCGCCTGCTGCGCGAGGCCGACGCGCGCCGCGTGCAGGGCCGCGGGCGGCCCGCGGCATGAAGTGGCTCGTCGCGCTGGTCGTGCTGACCGCCGTCGGGGCCGTCACCGTCGCCGCGACGGTCGTTCTCGACAACCGCGACCCCGTGCCGTCGGACACCCTCAAGTGCGTGCGCAGGGCCGGCCTCGAGCTCGCCCGCGGGCGCGATGCGCTCGGGGTGATGCGCGACGATGCGGCGGCCGGGACGCTGAGGGTGACGCAGCGCTGGGACTGGGGCCGGACGAGCGGCGCGCTGATCCGCGGTGCGCGCAACGACTACGCGGCGCTCGCGCTGTGGAACGCGGACACCCCGTCGCTCGCCACGGCGGGCTCGCTCGCGCGGGTCTACGAGCGGCCGAGCGACTTCCCCGTCGTCGCCGTCGAGCTGCCCGACCGGGGCCGGCTCGAGCGCTGCGCGCGGCGGAACTAGGACGACGGGACTAGACCGCGACGCCGGCGCGGCGCTCGTCGAGCCAGAGGCGCAGATCCGCGGCCGGCAGCGGGCGGCTGAGGCCGAAGCCCTGCGCCACGTCGCAGCGCAGGGCCGCCAGGTCGGCGTACGCCTCGTCGGTCTCGACACCCTCTGCCACGACCTTCAGCCCGAGGTTGCGCCCGAGGTCGATCGTCGTGCGGACGATCGCCGCGTCGCTGTCGTCGGTGCCCATGCCCATGACGAACGAGCGGTCGATCTTGATCTCGTCGAGCGGGAGGCGCTTGAGGTAGGAGAGCGAGGACTGGCCCTGGCCGAAGTCGTCGAGCGACAGCCTGACGCCCATCGCGCGCAGGCGGCCGAGGCTCTCGATCGCCCGGCGCGGGTCGGCCAGCACGGTGTCCTCGGAGATCTCGCACTCCAGCAGCCGTCCCGGCACCGCGTTCTGCACGAGCGCGTTGCCGATGACCTCGGCGAGCGTCGCGTCGAGCACGTCGGCGCCGGACAGGTTGATCGCGACGGGCATCTCCAGCCCCGCGGCCATCCACTCGCGCTGCTGGCTCAGGGCGGCCTGCAGGACCCAGCGGGTGATCGATCCGATCAGCCCGGTGCGCTCGGCGAGCGGCACGAACTCGATCGGTGCGAGCAGCCCGCGCTCGGGATGCTGCCAGCGCACCAGCGCCTCGACGCCGGCGACCTTGCCGGTCTCGATCTCGATCTTCGGCTGGAAGTGCAGCACCAGCTCGTCGTTGTCGATGGCGGCCCGCAGCTGGGCCACCAGGGCCAGGCGCTCGGGCGAATAGGGGTCCGTGGCGCGGTCGTACGTGCAGACGCCGATCCGGCTGCGCTTGGCCTCGTACATCGCCACGTCGGCGCGGCGCAGGAGCGTCGTGAGGTCATCGCCGTGGTCGGGGTACAGCGCGACGCCGATGCTCGCGCCGAGCTCGACCGCCACGCCGGCAAGGTTGAACGGCCGCCGCAGCGCCTCCTCGACGCGGCCGGCGATATCGATCGTGGCACTGCGTTCGGGCAGGTCGCGGACGAGGATCGCGAACTCGTCGCCGCCGAGGCGCGCGAGGACGTCGCTGGGCCGCAGGATGTCGCGCAGGCGCTGGGCGACCTCGCGCAGCAGCTCGTCCCCCTGGTCGTGCCCGAGGGTGTCGTTGACCTCCTTGAAGCGGTCCAGGTCGATCAGCAGCAGCGCGCCGATGCGACCCGGGCGCGGCGAGGGCGTCAGCGAGTCGCGTCCGGCGGCGTGCAGTGCGGCGCGGTTGGGCAGGCCCGTCAGGTGGTCCTCGCTCGCCTGGCGGTGCAGGCGCCGCGAGGCTCGCGACACGATGCGGAAGAGCGAGGCCCAGAGGAGCGCGAGGCCCAGTGAGAGCAGCAGGATCAGGATCCGCGTGTCGCTCTGGATGTCGGCCGCGACCGGGCCGTACGGGAAGTAGATCTCGAACAGGGCGTTCGGCGACGTGGCAGCGCCGACGCGGATCGGGACATAGACCGACAGGGTCCGGTCGCCCTTGCCCTCGTCGGACGTCCCGCGTCCCAGCTCGCGCTCTGGGACGCCGCCCTCGATGAGCCCGCGGATCTCGGTCGCGTTCTCACGCAAGCCGATGTCGCCGTGGTCGTCGGAGTAGGCGACGGTGCCGTCGAGCGTGTAGATCTTGTTGCGGATCACGCCGCTGTTGGTCAGCGGCTGGGAGAGCTTCTGGTCGAGCTCGAGCATGCGCGACGGGCCGATCTGGCCGGCCAGATCGCTCTGGTCCAGCGCGGCCTGTGCGCCGGTGCCGGCAACGGCGACGGCGAGGCGCTCGGCGTGCACGAGCGCCCGGTGCTCGATGCGCGAGGACAGCGCCGTGCCGACGACCGCCCCGACCGCGCAGATCAGCAGCAGGCTCAGCAGGCTGAACCGCGCGAGGAGGGACAAGCGCTTGAGGGGACGGCGCATCCCCCATCTTCTCGACAGCCGGACGGGCCGGCTTGAGTCGTGCGTTCAGCCGGTTACGCGCGCGCGGCGTCGAGCCACTCGCGCATCGAGGTGTGATGCGGGAGGTGCTCGCCGGAGACCAGCTCGCGGCGCAGCTCGCCGAGCAGCCCGAAGCGCTCGGCGACGACGTTGTGCTGGTGGATCGTCTCGAGGTTCTCCTGCCGTGCCGAGATGAACGTGCCGTCGCCCAGTCCGCCGAACCGCTCGACGACGCCGCGCACCATCTCGCGCACGCAGTCCTCGACGAACCGCGGGCGCCGGTGGGCCTTCTCGACGACCGCGCCCTCGTCGCTGCGCTTCATCAGCTCGTAGATCTCGCTCGACATCGAGCCCTCGACGATCGCGAGTAGCTCCGCGGCCTCGACCTCCGAGCTGCAGTCCTCGGGGCAGCCGATGAGCAGCGTGCCCAGCCCGCGCTGGTTGTGCGTGGCGACGGGCACGGCCTCGATGATCCGCTCGATCTGGCCCGCGTCGAAGCCGTCGGCCGCCAGGCGCTCGCGGGCGCTCGCGGCGACGAGTTC
The DNA here is from genome assembly GCA_046594555.1 of Solirubrobacteraceae bacterium. Lineage (GTDB taxonomy): Bacteria > Actinomycetota > Thermoleophilia > Solirubrobacterales > Solirubrobacteraceae > F1-60-MAGs163. The sequence goes on along the minus strand of JBKJRO010000029.1, from coordinate 7,823 downwards.
CTGCGCGCAGGGGCAGGCCGTCATGCCCTGCGCCGCGACGCCGACGAGGCGGCGCGTGCCGCGCGCGGTCGCGACCGCGGTCCCGTAGAGCGTGTAGATCTCCTGCGTGGGGATGCCGGACACCGGAGCCGGCTTCTCCTCGGGGTAGCGGGCAGCGATCGTCACCTCGGCGCGCAGGGCGTCCTGGCGATCGCGTACGTCCTCGGCGATGCGCTGCGCGAGCTGCTCGGCCTTGAACGCGGCCTCGCCGAAGACGGCCGCTCCGATGGCCTCGTTGACGACCTCCTCGAAGCGCGACATGTGCGCGCCCTTCTGCCGCGGGCCGAGGTCCACGAAGCATTCGAGCTTCGCGTGGAAGGCCTGTTCGGATCCGGGCGCACCGATCCGGATGACCTTCTCGACCCCGGTGACACCGACGCGCGACAGCGAGAGGTGGATGCTCGGCGCGAGGTTCTGAACGTCGGGCGAACTGGCGAGGGACGACGGCTCCATGACAGACCTCCGGGAGGGGTCGTGCAAGGGTACTCGGGCATCGCAGCGGGCTTGTGCTATCAATCACGAACTCGGGCGGCCTGCGGGCGGCCGGGAGCAGTGGAGGAGGGGGCCGGATCGCGAGATCCGTCCTGCAACGTCTCGCGAAGGACCTCGGGGGATTGAGCACCACAACGACTGACGCACCGCTCACCGACGACGCACCCGCGTGGGAGCTCGAAGAGTTCCGCACGCTCGTCGCCGAAGGGCAGGAACGCGGATACCTCACGATCGCGCAGATCGCGGCCGGCCTCGAGGAGATCGAGGTCACCAAGGATCAGGTGCGGGACCTGCACGCCCACTTGGAGGAGCTGGGCGTCGACGTGCTCCAGGCCGACGGCGAGCTCAGCGTGCCCGAGCCCGTCGCCGCCACGGAGCCGGTCCCGGTGCCCGAGCCGGCCGAGGCGAAGGCCGCCGACACGCGCAAGCGCCCGGAGCTCGACCTCACCGTCGAGCCCAGCCTCGACTCGCTGCGGTTGTACCTGCGCGCGATCGGCAAGGTCGCGCTGCTCACGGCCGCCCAGGAGGTGGAGCTGGCCAAGCGCATCGAGCGCGGCGACATCGACGCCAAGCAGCAGATGGTGGAGGCCAACCTGCGCCTGGTCGTCTCGATCGCCAAGGGATACCTCGGCCGCGGTCTGACGTTCCTGGATCTGATCCAGGAGGGCTCGCTCGGCCTGATCCGCGCGGTCGAGAAGTTCGACTACCGCCGCGGGTACAAGTTCTCGACGTACGCGACGTGGTGGATCCGCCAGGCGGTCACCCGCGCGATCGCCGACAAGGGCCGGACGATCCGCATCCCGGTCCACATGGTCGAGAAGCTCAACAAGGTCGTGCACGTCGAGCGCCAGCTCGTGCAGTCGCTCGGCCGCGAGCCGACGCCCGACGAGATCGCGAACGAGCTGGAGATCACTGTTCGCGAGGTGCGCGACATCCTGCGCATGAGCCAGCAGCCGATCTCGCTCGAGAAGCCGATCGGCGAGGAGGAGGACTCCGAGCTGGGCGACTTCGTCGAGGATCAGACGGCCGAGTCGCCGTTCGAGCTGGCGTCCGAGACCCTGCGCAAGGAGAACGTGTACCGCGCGCTGCAGGCGCTGCCGATGCGCGAGCGCGAGGTCATCGAGATGCGCTACGGCCTGACCGGGGAGCGTCCCCAGACGCTCGAGGAGGTCGGGCGGGCGTTCAACGTCACGCGCGAGCGGATCCGCCAGATCGAGAACCACACGCTGAAGAAGCTCGAGTCGCTGCCGGAGGCGCAGCGGCTCCGCGACGCCGGCTGACTCCGGGCCGGGGAGCACGGGCCGCGGCCAGTCCCGGGCCCCGCCGGTTCAAGGGCTTCGGCCGCGCGTGCCGATAGACGCGCAATGGCCCAGCCGGGACACGTGGTCGCGCTGTCACGCGCCGGGAGCCCGGGGTCCCAGCACGCCCGGGTCAGGTGGCTCGCCGCCACGCTCTTCCTCGGCCCGGTCTTCGTCGTCATCTGGCTGCTGCTCCCGCACGGCGAGGTCTCCAGCCTCGCGGGCGTGATCGCGATGGCGGCCTCGGCGTTCGCGCTGGGAATCGTGCTCGTCCTCGTGCCGTCGGAGCGGATTCCCGACGTCGCTCTGAAGTGCTGCCTGTTCCTGACGACGGCGGTCATCAGCGCGGGCGTCGTCTTCGGCGGCGCGTCGGGCTCGGTGTTCGCGCTCTTCTACCTGTGGGCCGTGCCGTACGCGTTCGCCTACTTCAGCGGTCGCGACGGCGTGATCCACACCGCGTTCGTCGCGGCCTGTTACGCCGGGGTGCTCGCGATCCAGCGGCACGCCGGGGTCGCCGACGTCCAGCATCCGATCTCGCGCTGGGTGATGCTCATCGGCTCGCTCGGGGTCGTCGGGACGCTCGTGCGCGAACTGACGCGCTGGGGACGCGACAGCGACGCGCGGTTCCGCCGCGGCTTCGACGACTCGCAGGTCCCGATGGCGCTCGTCACGCTCGACGGCCATGCGATGGAGGTCAACGACGCGCTGTGCCGCCTGGTCGGCCGCGAGCGCCAGGAGATCGAGGGCCGCAGGGCCGGGATGCTCGTGCACGCCGAGGACCTGGGGATCAACCGCGCCGCCTTCGCCCGGATCGTGCGCAGCGATGCCGCGTTCGAGCGGTTCGACAGCCGCGTGGTGCGCCGTGACGGCGCGCCGGTCCTCGCCTCCGTGACGGCCTCCGTCGTGCGCGACCAGCACGGCGGGCCGCAGTACTTCTTCGTCCAGATCCAGGACGTGACCGCCGAGCGCCGCGCGATGGACGAGCTGCGCCGTCGCGGGCTGCAGCAGCAGGCGATCGCGCGGCTGGGGCAGCTCGCGCTGAGCGAGCGCGATCCCGTCGCCTTCATGCAGCACCTCGCCGAGACCGTTGCCGAGACGCTCGGCGTCGAGCGCACGAGCGTGCTGGAACTCGAGGCGGCCGGCGCGGAATTCCAGGTCGCCGCAGGCGTCGGCTGGCCCGAGGGCGTCGTCGGCATCATGCGCGTCCCGTCGACCGAGAATTCGCCCGCCGGGCACGCCCTGCGCTCGCGCACGCAGGTCGTCGTCGACGACGTGCTCGCCGACGCCCGCTTCGAGATTCCCGAGATCGTTCGCGCGCTCGGCATCCGCAGCGGCGTCGCGGTCGTGGTCGACGGTCATGAGGCGCCGTTCGGGGTGCTCGTCGTCTATGCGTCGCAGCTGCGGTCGTTCGACACCGACGACGTCGCGTTCGTGCAGGCCGCGGCGAACGTGCTGTCGAGCGCGGTCGACCGTCGCCGCAGCGACGATGCCAACCGCTTCGCGGCGCTCCACGATCCGCTCACCGGGCTCGCCAATCGCACGCTCGCACTCGACCGCCTGCAGCTCGCCCTGGCCCGCCGGGGGCGCGAGCGGACGTCGGTCGCGGTGCTGGTCCTGGACCTCGATCGCTTCAAGGTCATCAACGACTCGCTGGGCCACGACGTCGGCGACGAGCTGCTCCTGCAGCTCGCCCCGCGGCTGTGCGAGGCGGTCCGGCCGACCGACACCGTCGCGCGCCTGGGCGGCGACGAGTTCCTCGTCGTCTGCGAGGCCATCGACGGCCCGCATGAGGCGATGGTCGTCGCCGAGCGCCTGGCGAGCGCTGTCGCGGCGCCGCTCACGCTGCAGAGCGGCGAGCACTTCCTGTCAGCGAGCATCGGCCTCGCCGTGTCGAGCACGGTCGGCGACACGGCTGACACGCCCGACACGCCCGACACGCTCGTACGCGACGCCGACGCCGCGATGTACCGCGCCAAGGACGCCGGCCGCGGTCGCTGCGAGCTGTTCGACGAGGGCATGCGCAAGCGGGTGCTCTCCCGGCTGCGCGTGGAGACCGAGCTGCGCAGCGCGATCCGGCGCGGCGCGCTGCGGGTCCACTACCAGCCCGTCGTCGATGCCTTCACCGGGCGGCCCGAGGCGGTCGAGGCGCTCGTGCGCTGGGAGCACGACGAGCGCGGGCTGCTCGGGCCGGCGGAGTTCATCGGGGTCGCTGAGGAGACGGGCCTGATCACGCAGCTCGGCCGCTTCGTCCTGGAGGCGGCGACCGCGCAGGTCGCGGTCTGGCAGCGGACCCACGGGCCGCTCGAGCTGTGCGTCAACGTCTCCGGCCGGCAGCTCGCCAACCCGCAGTTCCCCGCCGAGGTCGCCGCGATCGTGCGCCGGAGCGGGATGCTCCCCGGGACCCTGGGGCTGGAGATCACCGAGAGCGTGCTGATCGAGGAGGCCGGTTCGTCCGTGCGCGTCCTCAATGCGCTCCAGGAGCAGGGCCTGCGCCTGCTGCTCGACGACTTCGGCACGGGGTACTCGTCGCTGTCGTACCTGAAGAACTTCCCGCTCGACGCGCTGAAGCTCGACCGCTCGTTCGTCGAGGGGCTCGGGGTCCACGCCGGCGACACCGCGATCGTCGAGGCGATCATGCGGATGGCGCACGCCGTGGACATGAGCGTCGTCGCCGAGGGCGTCGAGACGGACGATCAGCTGGCGACGCTGCGCAGGCTCGGCTGCGGCCGCGCGCAGGGGTTCCTGTTCGCGGCGCCGATGACGGCGTCGGACTGCGCCGCGTACCTTGCAGCGCGGCGGGGCGCGGCAGTCGCCTGACGCGCCCCGCGGCCGCTACCATCCAGCGCCGCCGTACCGTCACGGCATCCCGGGGGGATGTCCGAGTGGTTAAAGGAGACGGGCTGTAAACCCGTTGGCTCTGCCTACGCAGGTTCGAATCCTGCTCCCCCCATCCGGCACGCGATACTGCGTGCCATGACCGAGCCACTCACGGGCGCCTGCGGCTGCGGCGCCGTCACGTTCGCGATCGACGACGCGCCACTCGGCGCGACGTACTGCCACTGCACCCGCTGCCAGCGTCGCTCCGGAACCGCCGCGTCCGTGCAGATCCAGACCGTTCCGGGGTCGTTCCGCATCGTCGCCGGCGAGGACCACCTGTCCGCGTGGCGACCGCAGGACGGCATGGAGAAGTGGTTCTGCAGCCGCTGCGGCTCGGCGCTCTTCAGCCGCAACCCGGCCGACCATGAGCAGGTCGCGGTGCGGATGGGCGCGCTCGACCGGGACCCGGGCGTGCGTCCGTCCCTGCGGCAGTTCGTCGCCTACGCCGCGTCGTGGGAGCCGATCCCCGACGACGGCCTGCCGCGGTACCCCGAGCGCCGGCCGGCGTAGGGGCCCCGGAACGACATGGGCCGCGGCATCCGACCGCGGCCCATATCGTCCAACGTGTCCGGTCGCTTTCGGGGGGACGAGCGGGACCGGACGGTGAACGCAGACCGAACGGTACGCCTGCGGTCGGATGGCATCGGACGTTCGTCCATCGCGCGGTGACGCGTCCGGGCGGGCAGCCTGCTATCAACCCCGGTCTCTATGACGAAGCTCAAGCGCTACATCCCACTCTTCATCGCCGCGCTCACGGTCAGCCTGGTCGTGTCCGGCTGCGGCAACCAGGACAGCCAGGCGAACAACTACGCCAAGCAGGCGGCCAAGCAGGAGAAGAACCCGCCGAAGATCACCGACCCCGTCGAGCCGGCGCTCAAGGTCTCGACCGCGACGCCCGGCCCCGGCGAGGGCGACATCAAGAAGAAGCCCGCGATTCCCAAGCAGACGGGTACCGCGCCCAAGGACCTCATCGCCGAGAACCTCATCGCCGGCACGGGTCCGGCCGCCAAGACGGGCGACCAGGTCGCCGTCCAGTACGTCGGCGTCCTGCGCGACACCGGCAAGGAGTTCGACAGCTCCTGGAAGCGCAACCAGCCGTTCAACCTGCAGCTCGGCGCCGGCCAGGTCATCAAGGGCTGGGACAAGGGCCTCGTCGGGATGAAGGCCGGCGGTCGCCGCCGCCTGACGATCCCGCCGGAGCTCGCCTACGGCGCCACCGGCCAGCCGCCGACGATCCCCGCGAACGCGGCGCTCGTGTTCGACGTCGACATGACGACGATCGCACCGGCCAAGAAGAAGTAACGCGGCTCGTCACGCGCGGCATCGCCCACGGCGGGCGGTGCCGCGCGTTCGTCGTTCCGGGCGCGGCGCGTCAGTCGCCGATCGCGCGCACGCGCGACCCGATGACGATCTCGCCGCCGCTCAGGATCTCGGCGTTGAGCCCGGCGCGGTGCACCAGGCCCGCGAGCACGCCGTGGCGCGTCATCCGCTCCAGGCTGCGGCACGGCTCGCACAGCTCGACGCCGCGGCACTCGACGTCGCCGACCATGAAGCGCTTCCCGACGAGCGGGTTCAGGCGCACGCCATAGGTCGTCAGCTGGCGCCGCGACTCGGCCGCGGTCAGCTCCAGGCCCGTGCGCGCCGCGAAGTCCTCCAGCTGCTCGGCCTCGATCAGCGTCAGCTGGTCGCCCGGATCGCCGTCCGGGTCGAAGTGCCGGTCGCCCCGCAGCCCCGCGCCCGCGACGGCCTCGACGCGGTCGACCGACTCCGGCAGCGCGCCGCGGCCGGGGGCGGTGTGGATGGCGATGACCGTGCCGGGCTCGTCGGACATGGCGCGAACTCTAGAACCGGCGGCGGCCCGGGTCCGTGAACGTGTTCGCTAGCATGCCTGCCCCCGCCCTCTTAGCTCAGTTGGTAGAGCACTTCCATGGTAAGGAAGGGGTCTCCGGTTCGAGTCCGGAAGAGGGCTTCCAGTGTTTCTAGGGCCTCTGGCGTTTCGCCCGCCTCGGACTCGTCGCCCGCCGCGTACGTGGCGCGAACACGAGCAGCCGCCCGCGCCTCCTCGATGACTTCCTCGGCGGGCCGCCGATCGGCCGCGTCGAACTCCGCGAACAGATGCGCATACCGCGACAGGCTGGTCTGCGGCGAGTGGCCGGCCTGGGCCGCTACGTCCACGATGTTGCGGCCCTCATGGATGAGAAGCGAGACGAAGGAGTGGCGGAGGTCGTACGGCACCAGGTCGGGGAGCCCGGCTGCGTCGGCGGCCGGCTTGAAGGCCCGCCCGCGCCAGTTGCGCCAGTCGTCGTCGGTCCAGTAGCTGTCCTTGCGGCTCGGGAACACCAGCGTCTCTGCCGTAAACGGCCCGTGCGCATCCCAGTAGGCGGCTAGGTCGGCTGCCAGCGGAACCAAGAGCCGCACGGAACGCTCACGGCCGGTCTTCGTCGCCTTCAGCCTGCCGTAGGCGACGGCTCCGCATACGCGGATCGCTCGTGATCCGATGTACCCCCAGCGCAGCGCGAGCAGCTCGCCCGGTCGCAGCCCCGCGTACGCAAGGACGCTCACAAGGAGCGCATCGCGCGGTCGGCCTGCCGCCGTGAACCGCGACGTCAGTGCCTCGACCTGTGCCGGGTGAGGCGGCTCCACTTGCCGGCTGGGGCGCTGCGGAGGCTTGCGCACCGCGCGCACGGGGTTGGTCGGCATGAGGTCCCAGCGGACCCCTGCGCTACAGACTGCCTGCAGCATGGTGAGAGTCTTGCCGATGGTGGGACCACCAACGCCGGCCGCTGCGAGTTCACCGCTGAACCGCTCGACTTCCCGGGTGGTGAGGTCGCGCAGCTTGTGCCCGGGGAGTCGGGGCTGCGCGTGCCTGCCCCACACCGACGCGTACGTCTTGCGGGTGTTCTCCGCAAGATTCGGCACGGCGTAGTCGGCCCACCACTGCTCGACAAGTTCACCGAGCGTCTGATCGTTCGCCGCGAGCGTCGCGAGCTGTCCCATGCGCTTGCGGCGGCCGACCTCCTGGTCGAAGGTGTCGGCGTCACGCTTGAGGACAAACGAGCGCGACCGGTTCCGTGTACCGTCGCGCCACCGGACTTCCCAGACACGGGTGCCTGGGAA
>JBKJRO010000063.1:0-11951 GCA_046594555.1 Solirubrobacteraceae bacterium | reverse complement strand
GGTCACCAAATCGCAGGTCTCGCGGCCCTCGAGCCCGTCCATGACTTGTGCGGCGATATCGCGGATCGCGACCTCGTGGACGGCGATCGCCTTCGGCGTGAAGGCCTTCTGGAAGAGCGCCTTGAGGCGGTCGTGCTTGGGCGGGTCCATCCCGATGAACATCCGCTGGATGAGGGCGACCGGGACCAGGTGGTCGGCGATCAGGATGTTCCGGGCCGACGAATAGGTCTCCCAGTCGCGGCTGACGGTGTGGACGTCCTCGGCCCTGGTCACCGACCAGAAGCCGGCGTCCTCGGGGGACTGCGCGATCGCGGGGCTCCAGTGGACCGGGCATTCGCCGCGCAGCCGCTTGAACACCTCGTGGGGCGGGCCCGCTGCCCAGAGCGCCTCATCGGCGACCTGCAACTGCTCGAGGGTGAGCTTCTCGGAAGTCGACATGCTGTCAAATCTAACGACCTGCACCGATCGGTGCAAGATCGTGGTGCACCGGCCCGCTGGGTAGCGTTGGCCGCGATGGCATCGGGCGACCGACAGCCGCTGACGTCGAGGGGCGCCCACACCGCGGCGCGGATCCTCGACGCGGCGACGACGGTCCTGAGTCGCGACGGCTTCGGCGGCGCGACCCTCGGCCGGATCGCCGAGGAGGCCGGCATCGACAAGCGCGGCGTGCTCTACCACTTCGGCAGTCGCGAGGCACTGCTCGTCCGGGTCGTGCAGACCGTGGGCGAGCGGATCGCGGCGAACGTCGACGCGGAGGTCCGCACCACGGGCTCCGCGCAGCCGGCCGCGGTGCTCTGGGCGGGGATCACCTCCGAGCCGCAGCTCCTGCGGGCCTACTTCGCCCTCGTCGGCGGGAGTGCGGAGAGCGAGGAGGTCGCCGTCGCGCTGCACGACCTGAAGGACACGTACGTGCTGCTCATCGCTCGCCGGCTCCACGGCGACGAGACCGGCGACGCCGCCCCGATCGCGAGCGTCGTCGCGCTCGCGCTGCTGCGGGGCCTGCTGCTCGAGTGGATCGAGACCGGTGACGGTCCCGCGATCGACGCGGGCCTGGCGGAACTCGCGGCGCTCACCGCGCGCGGCTGAGGGCGGCGGCCGCGCGCCCCCACCCGGTCGGGCTCACGTCCCGGTGGCTGCTCCCGGCGATGACCGGGCGGCTGCGGGAGCGCCCGGCGGGAGTTCCACATCGCCGGTGCGCGGAATCGTCTTCCAGGACGAGCGGACGCCCGCGAGGGCCGACATCGTCGACTCGATGATCACGAGGTACATGAGCTGGCGGTACACGAACTGCTGGAGGGGGAGGGCCCAGAGCGGGCGCAGCGATTCGCCGTCGAGCCGGAAGGCGATGCCTGCGATGAGGACTTGCAGGAGGTTGAACGTCAGCCAGAAGGCGAGGACCGGCCGGGGGTCGCCGAAGATCAGGCCGTAGAGCGCGAACAGGTCGATCAGGGGCGCCACGAGCGGCAGGATGATCTGGAAGAGGATCATGTACGGCAACGCGCGGCGGCCGATCCGGCGGTCCTCCGGCTTGCGGCTGACGATGGCGCCCTTGTGTTTCCAGACGGCCTGCATGGTGCCGAACGACCAGCGGTAGCGCTGATGCCACAGGCCACGGAAGGTCGATGGTGCCTCGGTCCACGCGCGGGCGTACTCCGCGTAGACGACCTGGTGTCCTTGCCGCCCGATGGCGAGTGTCAGGTCGGTGTCCTCGGCGAGGGTGTCGCTGGAGACCCCTCCGACGTCGACGAGCACGCTGCGGCGAAACGCCCCGATGGCGCCCGGCACGGTGGGCGTGCACTGCAGGACCTCGTACATGCGGCGGTCGAGGTTGAAGCCCATGACGTATTCGATGTGCTGCCAGCGGCCGAGCATCCCGCCGCGGTTGCCGACCTTGGTGTTGCCCGAGACCGCCGCGACGGCGGGGTCGGCGAGCGGCTGGACGAGTTCGGCGATCGTGTCCCGTTCGAAGACGGTGTCGCCGTCGACCATGACGACGATGTCGGCATCGGTGGCCAGGATCCCGGTCGTCAGTGCGGCGGCCTTGCCCCCGTTGGGTCGCCGGATCAGCCGAACACCCGGAAGCCCGAGCGCGTCGACGAGGTCACCGGTGCCGTCGGTGGAGCCGTCGTCGACGACCACGATTTCGAGGCCGGGGTAGTCCGACCGGGTGAGTGACCGCACGGCGGCCTCGATCCCGACGATCTCGTTGAAGGCCGGCACGAGGACCGCGACCGAGGGCCAGAACCGCGTCGCGCTCTGCGGACGTGTGCGGCGGACGTGGACACCGGCGAGCGCGACGACGAGCATCACGCGGGCGGCGACGAGCACGCCGATCGCGAAGATGATCCAGCCGAGCGCGCTGGTCATCCAGAACGCGAGGCTGACGGCCCAGAGGAACGCGGTGCCGCGAGTGCGCTCGAACCAGGGGGCAGCGGGCTCGGCCTCCGCACGCGTCAGGCCGAGCATGGCGCGCAGCGGGACGAACGAGTAGCCCTGCGCGCGGAGCTTCGGGATCAGGAGCGAGAGCGCGGCGACCGTCTGGCGCCGGTCACCGCCGCTGTCATGGAACATGATCACGCCGCCGCGCCCCGCCGGCGGCGTCGCGTTGCGCACGACGTTCGCGACACCAGGTCGCTCCCAGTCGCGCGCGTCGTAGTCGGCCAGCGCGATGATGTACCGGGCGCCCGCGGCCTTGGCGAGCGCACGCTCGGTGGCCGGCGTCACGGCATCGCTGGTCGCCGAGTACGGCGGGCGGATGAACCGCGGGTAGCGGCCGGTGATGCCGACCAGGATCGCCTCGGTGAGGTGCACCTGCGCGGTGCGAAGCCACGCCGGTCCCGTGGACATCCCGTTGTGCGTAAAGGTGTGGTTGCCGATCTCATGACCGGCGCGCACGACCTCGCGGACCAGGCCTGGGTAGCGGGCAGCCTGGCTTCCGACCATGAAGAAGGTGGCGGGCACGCGTTCGCGGCGCAGCGCCTCCAGGATCTTGGGGGTCCAGCGGCGGTCCGGGCCGTCGTCGAACGTCAGCGCGATCCGCTTGCCGGGGTCGGCCTGCGGCGACCGCAGGCGTTCACCTTGCGCGGCGAGCAGCGGCCGTGAGCCGATCAGGGGTGCGCCGGCGGTGGCGCTCTCGCGTGCTTCGGTCGACGCCCCGATCGTGTGCGTGCAGAAGCCCTGGAACGCGATCAGCGCGCCGACGAGTACGAGGCACGCTCCGAGGAGCCACCAGTGCGCCGGCGGATCCCTGAGTCTGCGTTGCAGCGCCGCGGACGCCTGAGCACCGTCAGCGGGATCGGTCGCTCCGCTCAAGGGGTGCTCACGGAACCGGTGGCAGCAGGGCCGTGCTGTTGCGCTTGGCGCGAGGAGCGGTGGTCGAGGGGCTGGTCCTGGTCCTGCCGGGCGCGGTGGTCGAGGGGCTGGTCTTGGTCCTGCCGGGCGCGGTGGTCGAGGGGCTGGTCTTGGTCCTGCCGGGCACGGTGGTCGAGGGGCTGGTCTTGGTCCTGCCGGGCACGGCGGTCGAGGGGCTGGTCTCGGTCTGGCCGGGCGGCGCCGCCACCGTCTGCGAGGCGGTCGCCGGGGCGACGGTCGCGTGCCGCGCCACGGCCGTTCGCACGCGCTGCGGCAGCGCGGGAGGTGTCGATTCGCCGGCACCGATGCCGCCGACGACGGGGAGCCCGGCGAGCGGCTGCAGGCCGAGCCCGCCGAGTGTCAGCGCGGCAAGCCACAGCGTCAGCGCAGCTGTTGCGACGCGCCCGGCCACGGCCAGTCGGCGGCGACGACGACCCGTCGGATCGGCGAGGACCTGGTAGCTGAGCGGGGTGGGGGGTTCCGGAACGGACATCGAGTGGGAAGCGGGCCGCCAGTGCGAACGGGGCAAGGGCGTCCGGGATGTCGCTCGCGCGTTCGGCTCGCCCACCGACGGTACTCCTCATCCCGCGTCTCCGCGGCATCCGCGCGTCTGCGACGCGTCGACCCGAGGCCTCGGGACGCGCCGAGAGGCCCCGATCTCCGGGCCCCTCGTCAACCGCGCATGCACGCCGGCGCGTAGGTCACTGCACACACACCACCGACGGGAGACCTGCACATGGAACGCCACAGACTCAGACTCCGCGCCGCGCTGACGATTCTCGTCGCGGCGTTCGCGTCGTTCGTCCTGTCCGTCACGCTCTGGTTCACCGGCAGTCACGACCAGGGCATCTTCGTCGGGCTGTGGGTGCCCTCGATCCTGTCCTTGGGCGCCGTCGCGCTGCAGCTGGTCGGTGATCGGGATGAGTGACGCCGGGCTGTTCCTCGTCGGGGTGGTCATCACGCTCGTCGCCGGGTTCGGGATCGGAGGACTGATCCTCGCGGCGATCGCCGACGGCCGCGACAACGACCGCATCCAGGCAGAGCGCATCCAGCGCGAGAACTCGGCGCCGCCCAGGGGCGCCTGAGCAGGCGCGCCGAACGGCGACAGGAGAGGTCATGCACCACCAGGAGCAGCGGCGAGCGACGAGTGTGCTCGTGATCGGTACCGGGGCGGCGGGCCTTCGCGCCGCGATCGAGCTCCGCCAGCGCGGCGTTGACGTCACCTGCGTCGGGAAGCGCCGCCGCGACGATGCGCACACGGTGCTCGCGGCGGGCGGCATCAACGCGGCCCTCGGCACGATGGACCCGGACGACACCTGGGAACAGCATGCGGCCGACACGCTGCGGGAGGCGTACGGGCTCGCTGATCCGACGACCGTCGAGATCCTCGCCCGGGAGGCGCCGCGCGCGATCCGCGAGCTCGTCGACTGGGGTGCGACGTTCCAGACGGAGCCCGACGGCCGGCTGAGTCAGCGGTTCTTCGGCGCGCACCGCTACCGGCGAACGTGCTTCGCCGGCGACTACACGGGGCGCGAGATCCAGCGGACGCTGGTGCGCCGGGCGACCCAGCTCGGTGTCGCGGTGGACGACGACACCTACATCACGCGGCTGCTCGTCCGCGACGGGAGGGTCTTCGGCGCCTACGGCTTCGAGCTCGAGGACGGCACCCGGCGCGTCTACCTGGCCGACGCCGTCGTTCTCGCAGCGGGCGGCCACACGCGGATCTGGCGCCGGTCCTCGAGCCGGCGGGACGAGAACACCGGCGACGCCATGCGCCTCGCCGCGCTCGCGGGTTGCCGGCTGCGGGACATGGAGCTCGTCCAGTTCCACCCGACCGGGATGATCTGGCCCGAGGAGGCCGCCGGCACGCTCGTGACCGAGGCGGTCCGGGGCGAGGGGGGCATCCTGCGCAACGCACTCGGCGAGCGCTTCATGGAGCGCTACGACCCGGAGCGCCTCGAGCTCTCGACGCGTGATCGCGTGGCACTCGCGAACGACACCGAGATCAAGGCCGGGCGGGGAACCGAGCGCGGCGGCGTGCTGCTGGACATCACGCATCTCGACCGCGAGACGATCCTCACGCGGCTGCCGCGGATGTATCGCCAATTCGTGGATCTCGCGATGCTCGACATCACGCAGCAGACGATGGAGGTCGCGCCGACCGCCCACTACTCGATGGGCGGCATCTGGGTCGATGCCGCGACGCACGCCACCGATGTCGAGGGGCTGTACGCGGTCGGCGAGTGTGCGACCGGCCTGCACGGCGCGAACCGGCTCGGCGGGAACTCGCTCGCGGAGTGCATCGTGTTCGGGCGCATCGTGGGCGAGCAGGCCGCGCTGTGGTCGGCGTCGCTCGACGCCCAGGTGCGCGATCGCCGGGCGATCGCCGCGGCCGGCGAGGAGATCGATGCGCTGCTCGCGCTCCGCGGCGAGGCGTTCGTGCGCCCGCTGCAGCGCGCGGTGCGCGACGTGATGACCGACCACTGCGGCGTGGTGCGCAGCGAGGACGGTCTCGTCGCGGGCCTGGGCAAGCTCGACGAGATCGACGCCGCCACGAGCGCGATGGAGATCCGCACCGACATCGCCGGGTTCGACGACCTCGCACACGCGTTCGACCTCGACGGGTCGCTCCTCGCTGCGCGCGCAACGCTCGAGTCGGCCCGCGAGCGCCGCGAGTCGCGCGGCTGCCACGTCCGCGCGGACATCCCCGACGCGGACGAGCGACTGCTCGTCAACCTGACGTGGCGCCCCGGCGGGGCAGGGCTCGAGCACGAGCCCATCGGTCGTCCCCCGCAGGCGGTCCTGGCGCTCGCCGACGGGCCCGACCTCGAGGTGGCCGGGCGCCTGCTGGAGTGACCCGTGCAGTCATCCCCGCGGGTCGCGGCGCGGCGGTCGCGGGATGAAACCGCTCGTGCGGCGGATGTAGTCGGCGTACCCCGGGCGCCGCGAGCCGATCGACTGCTCGAGCAGCCCGGCGCCGCTGACCCGCACCAGCAGCACGGTCATCACGACCGGGCCGGCGATGGTCCACCACGCGCTCCCGGCCGCGAGCGCGACCAGGTACAGCCCCCACCAGACCGCGCAGTCGCCGAAGTAGTTGGGATGGCGCGTGTAGCGCCACAGGCCCCGGTCCATGACCTGCCCGGCGCTCGACGGGTCGGCCTTGAATCGATCGAGCTGCCAGTCGCCGACCGCCTCGAAGAACATCCCGAGGCACCAGACCGCCACGCCGATCCCGTCGAGCGCGGTCAGGCCGTGGGGGGTCGCATCGGCCTGCCCGGCCTGGACCGGGAGCGACACGATCCAGAGCAGCAGGCCCTGGAGCCAGAACACGGCCCACAGGCTCCGCAGCGGCCAGGCATCGCCGTGGCGGGTGCGCATCTCGCGGTAGCGGAAGTCCTCGCCCTTGCCCAGGTTGCGCCGCGCGAGGTGGAGCGTCAGCCGCAGGCCCCAGACCGTGGTCAGCGCGACGAGGAGTGCGCTGCGGGCCGGTGAGCCGTCCGTCGCCAGCGTCGTGGCCCAGGCGACGATGACGAAGCCAGAGCCCCAGAAGATGTCGACGATCGACGTGTCGCGCACGGCGACGCTGACGGCCCAGAGCAGCGTCGTGACGGCGAGCAGGACGCCGGCGTTGAGCAGCAGGACCGAGTGCGCCGTCATGTCGCCATCTTCCCCTGCGCGGCGGCGCCCGCGCCCTGGCAACCGACGCGGCCGGCATCGCGTACCCCAAGTGGACAACGACATGGAAGGACGCACCCAGATGTCTTCGTACTCCAGGCTCATCCCCCCACTTGCCGTCGCCGTCGCGGCCGTCGCTCTCGCCGGCTGCGGCGGATCGGACCAGAAGGCGGCGAGTGCCGACACAGCGACGACCTCCGCGACGACCTCCGCGGCACCGGCAGCATCAGCGGCCTCCGCCTCCGCGCTCGCGGTCGCCTCCCCGGCGGACGGCTCGCTGGTCTACGACCCCAAGCAGCTGTCCGCTCCCGCGGGCGCGGTGCGCATCGCCTACGCCAACCCCAGTGCCGTGCCCCACAACATCGCCGTCGAGGACCAGAGCGGCAAGGCCGTCGGGTCTGAGGTGAAGCCCTTTGTAAAGGGCGAGCAGACGCTCAAGGCCAGCCTGAAGGCCGGCACCTACACGTACTACTGCTCGGTTCCCGGCCATCGCCAGGCGGGCATGGTCGGCACGCTGACCGTGAAGTGACGCTGCAACTCGGCACGCGGTCGCAGCGTCCGTCATGCGAAAGGCCCCGATCTCCGGGGCCTTTCGCTGATGGGCACGGCTGGTGTCGCCGCGCTCAGGATGGTGTGGATGCGCGCCAACACATCCCCGCGTTCCCTGCATCGCCGCAGGGGCGGACGGACGTGACGCGCGCGTCAGCACGCTTGCCTCCCTCGCGCGCCGCTCGTATGGTGGGTCGCGGCGGGGTCGATAGAGGAGGCGCATGATGGCGCAGTTCATGGTTGAGCGGCACTTGCCCGACTTCCCCGTGGATCAGTTGAGCGGGGCAGCTGCCGCCGCAAAGCAGCATGCCGCCGAGATGACGGCCGAAGGTCAGGATGTCCGGTACATCCGCTCGACGTTCGTGCCTGCCGGCGAGAAGTGCTACTGCCTGTTCGACGCCGCATCGAAGGCGGTGGTGGAGGAGGTGCAGGCGCGGGCCGGGCTGCCGTTCGAAGCGGTTCACGAGGCCGCCTTCCTGACCGCGGAAGACGTCTGAGGCGCGACGCGTCCCCGCGGGGGATCACTGCTGGACGAAGGCTGCAACGTGGAGCGTCGAAACCGACGAGCGCCGGCGTGATCTCCCGTCATGGGCACGGCTGGTTTCGAACCAGCGACCTCTCGCGTGTGAAGCGAGCGCTCTCCCGCTGAGCTACGCGCCCGGGAGGACCGGAATCGTAGCGCCGGAGCGCGCGTGCTTCACGCCAGCGCCGAGGACTCGGGCCCGAGTGCGTCGGGTGCCGAGGGCGTGGGTGGCGCGGGCGTGGGTGGCGCGGGGGTGCCGGGAGGCGGAGCGGCGAACAGGCGCCAGCCGGTCGTGATCGCCAGCAGCAGCATCATCAGCGCGCTGAAGACGCACCACTGGCAGATCGCCTCGATCGAGAAGATCTCGCGGTAGGTGAGGTAGCCGCTGTAGAGCAGGCCGAACAGGCTGAGACCGAAGCTGGCGCCGCGGCCGAGGTCGCCGCGCAGGAACAGCAGCGAGCCGAGGATCAGGACGTAGCCGGTCAGGCCGGCGACGGCGATCGGGATGCCGTGGTACTCGGCCCAGACGCTCGACTGCACCTTGACGCAGCCGTGGGCGATGCTGCACGCCGGCTCGATGCCGGCGTAGTGGATGTACGTCAGGTAGCCGGCATCCGCCAGGCCGAGCGTGGCGAAGGCGGTGGAGGCGATCTTGAGCCGGCGATCCAGCACCATCACCCACGATACGCAGCCATCAAACGAGTTCCTGCCGGTTCGCGCGGGTCTGCGGGGATGTACGGAGCAGCTCTGCGGGAGCGCACGGGCAGTAGGCTGCGGAGCGGACCGTGCTAGGCGGGGAGGTAGCGGTGCCCTATCGCTCGCAATCCGCTCTAGCGAGGCCGAATCCCCTCTCGAGGGGCGCGGCCTGTGGTGCCGCCGCATCGAGTCAGGTGTCGATGGCGCGGGTCCCGTACGGCGTCGTCCCGTGAACCAGGTCAGGTCCGGAAGGAAGCAGCCTTAAGCGGTCTTCGGCGGGCGTGGCGGGAGTCCCCGTGCCGGAGCCGAGCCCGGGACCGGCGTCCACAGGCCCGTTTCGATTGAGGGTGCACGGTCCACTGCTTCGCCCTGCCGCCACGCCCGGGGCGGTCGTGCGATCCTGGGCCCATGAGCACGACGACGACCCGGCTGCTGGAGAACTACGTCGGCGGCGCCTGGACGCCGGCCACCGGTGGCGAGGCGCTCGACGTCACCGCGCCGGCGACCGGGGAGGTCCTCGCCCGCGTCCCGCTGTCCGGCCGCGCGGACCTGGACGCCGCCGTCGCGGCGGCGCGCGCGGCGCTGCCGGTCTGGCGCGCGGTCAGCGTGATCCAGCGCGCGCGGCACCTGTTCGCGCTGCGCGCCGGCCTGGAGGAGCGCAAGGAGGACCTCGCCCGCTCGGTCACGACCGAGATGGGCAAGACGATCGACGACGCCCGGGCGGAGGTCGCGCGGATGATCGAGATGGTCGAGGCCGCCTGCGCGATCCCGACGACGATGCAGGGCCGGGTGCTCGAGGACGTCGCCCGCAACGTGGACTGCGAGACGTTCCGCCAGCCGGTCGGCGTCTGCGCCGCGATCGTCCCGTTCAACTTCCCCGCGATGGTGCCGTTCTGGTTCCTGCCGTTCGCGATCGGCTGCGGCAACACGTTCGTGCTGAAGCCGTCCGAGCAGGTGCCGATGACGCAGAACATCGCCTTCGAGGTGCTCGACGGGCTCGGCCTGCCGCCGGGCGTCGTGAACCTCGTCAACGGCGGGCGCGAGGTGGTCGAGGGGATCCTCGAGCACCCGGACATCGACGCCGTCTCGTTCGTCGGCTCGGCGCCCGTGGCCAAGCTCGTCTACGAGGGCGCGGCGCGCACCGGCAAGCGCGTCCAGGCGCTCGGCGGCGCCAAGAACCACATGGTGATCATGCCGGACGCCGAGCTGGGGCCGACGATCAACGGGATCATCGGATCGGCCTTCGGGGCCGCAGGGCAGCGCTGCATGGCGGGCTCGGTGATCGTCACCGTCGGCGAGGCCCACGAGCGCCTGATGCCGCCGCTGGTCGAGGCGACGCGGGCGCTGCGCGTCGGCGACGGGCTCGACGCCGCGGTGGACGTCGGCCCCGTCGTGTCGTGCGAGGCGCGCGACCGCATCGCGGGCTGGATCGAGCGCGCCGTGCAGGACGGCGCCGAGCTGCTGGTGGACGGCCGGGACCCCGCCCCCGCCGAGCTGCCCGCAGCCGGGGCGTACATCGGCCCGACGATCCTCGACGGCGTCACGGCGGACATGGCGATCGCCCAGGAGGAGGTCTTCGGCCCGGTCCTGACCGTGATCAGCGCGGCGACGCTGGACGAGGCGATCGAGATCGTCAACGCCAGCCGGTTCGGCAACGGGACCTCGATCTTCACCGAGTCCGGGGCGGCCGTCCGCCGCTACCGCCATCAGGTGGAGGCCGGCATGGTGGGCGTGAACATCGGCGTCGCGGCGCCGGTCGCGTTCTTCCCGTTCTCCGGCTGGAAGGACTCGTTCCTCGGCGACCTGCACGCGCACGGTCCCGACGCCGTCGAGTTCTACACCCGCAAGAAGACCGTGACGAGTCGCTTCTTCTCCGACGGCCAGGGCCACGGCGCGTACTTCGTCGAGCGCTGAGCGGGAGCCGCGGCGGTCCGATTGCGGACGTCGTGGGAAGCCCGGTGCTCAGGGCTGCAGGAGCCTGCGGGATGCCGCAGCGACGTCGGCCGCCAGCCAGGAGGGCAGCGGCCTGCCGTCGCGCAGGTGCCGGCGGACCGTCGCGTTCGGCAGGTCGACGACAGCCCGCGCGACGGCGTCGGATGATCGCCGGTCGGTCCGCCCGCTCAGGGCCTTGGTCAACGTCGAGAGGGCTGCTTCCATTGGCGTGTTGATCGCGTCCAGGCGTGCGCGGAACCCGTGGTCGGGGTCCGCGTCGAGGAGGTCATCGCGGCGCACGGTCAACAGCAGCCGCGCGTCTTCGGGCCACGTGCCGGCGAATGTGACCTGCGAGCGAGCCATCGCGACTGCGGCCTCCAACGCGTCGGGAACGGCGGCGGCCGCCAGCGCGTGCTGCTGGAAGCGCTCCAGTGCTCGCAGCCATGCAGCCGCAAGCACCTTGTCGCGGCTGCCGAAGCGGTGGTAGAGCGTCCCGGCCGGGGCGCCGCTCTCGCGTGCGATCGCGGCGACGGATGCGGCGCGCGGTCCGTCGCGCAGGACGAGCGCCCGTGCGGCGTCGAGGATGCGGTCGGTGTCGTGCTTTCGCGGAGGTGCCATCTGATGTAGTACGATCAGACTATATAAAACGTCCACCCTACATCAGCAGGATGGCACGGCGATCGGAGCGACAATGGATGGAGACCCGCAGATGAGGCTTCCGAACAGCGCGCACACCACCCGGCCGTGGCGGATCCACGAGTTCACCCGTGATTTCCCGCTCGAGGACGTGTGGGCGCTGTCGACGCCGGGCGGCCCGGATGACTTCCCCAGACTGGTGCGACAGATCGCCTCTGGAGGCTTCTCGCAAGGCACCTCCCGCCCCGCCCGCGCACTCTTCGCGATTCGCTGGAAGGTGGGGGAGCTGCTTGGCTGGGACGCCACCGACGCCCCCGACGCCGCCGGTGGCGGGGACCAGCCGACGCTCCGCGACCGCCTGCCGGCGGACCTGCGCGAGGCACCGTTCGGCCCGGGCCTCGACACGCTCCCGTTCACGTCGCTCTACCTGATCGACGACGAGTGGGCCGCGGAGATCGTCAACCGGACGGTTCACGCGGTCATGCACATCGGCTGGGTCCCGGACGAGTCCGGCGGCTACCGCGGCCAGCTGGCCGTGTACGCGAAGCCCAACGGCCGGCTCGGGGCCGCGTACATGGCCGCGATC
>JBKJRO010000058.1:0-13515 GCA_046594555.1 Solirubrobacteraceae bacterium | reverse complement strand
AGGGCGACACGTACGTCCTGAACGGCTCCAAGTGCTTCATCACCAACGGCTCGCATGCCGACTGGTTCACGGTCTACGCCAAGACCGACCCGGACGCGGGCCACCGCGGAATCTCCGCCTTCCTCGTCCCGAAGGACGACACGGTCATCGTGGACAAGAAGGAGGACAAGATGGGGCAGCGGGCGTCCAACACCGCGACCATCACGTTCAACGACACCGAGATCCCGGCCGAGAACCTCCTCGGTGAGGAGAACAAGGGCTTCAAGGTCGCGATGATGACCCTCGACCGCACGCGCCCGGGCGTCGCCGCCATGGCGACCGGCATCGCGCGCGCCGCGTTCGAGATGGCCGTCGACTACTCGAAGGAGCGCGTGCAGTTCGGCGTGCCGATCGCGATGCACCAGGCGATCCAGTTCATGATCGCCGACATGTCGACCAAGATCCACCTGTCGCGCCTGGCGACGTGGAACTCGGCCGTCCTGCTCGATCAGGGTCGCCGCAACACGATCGAGAGCTCGCACGCCAAGCGGTTCGCCGCGGACACCGCGATGGAGGTCACGACCGACGCCGTGCAGGTGTTCGGCGGCTACGGCTTCATCAAGGAGTACAAGGTCGAGAAGTTCATGCGCGACGCCAAGATCATGCAGCTGTACGAAGGCACGGCGCAGATCCAGCGCCTCGTCATCGCCCGCGAGACGCTGCTGCCGCGGCGTATCGAGGAGCCCGCTGCCGTCTAGCGCGCCGCCGCACCCGCCGTTCGCGAAGGCCGCCTCCGGGCGGCCTTCGTCGTTCGGCGGGGCGGGCGGGACGCTCGCGCAGGCGGGCGTGTTCTCGCGCAGGTGTCCCATCCTGCACCCGGCCCGCGGGGGCAGGAGGGGACACTCGTCCAGGAACGGCGTCCCGGCCCCAGCTCGTGCGCCCGCATCGAGGCCGTGCACCGGCCCGGCGACCCGGCATCATGGGCGCGGTATGCGCCTCGACGGCATCGACCCTGGTGACATCGTCCGCGTCTCGGTCCGCGGGCGGATGTTCCACGCCGTGGTGCGCGGATCGATCCCCGGGGGGCTGCAGGTGGACCCGATCGAGCGCGGCATCACCTACCGCCAGGTGAAGGCCCGCGACGTTCTGGAGCACTGGTCCAAGCGCGGCCGCCCGCGCGCCGATGCCGAGCGGGTCGTCAACCCCGAGCAGCGCTCGCTCGACGACCTGCTCGATCGCTGACCCCGGCGACCGCGATACTTCGCGGCGTGAGCACCGTCCGCGCGAGCGTCGAGATCCCCGGCCGGCGGATCGCCGAGGTCGAGGACCTCTGGTACGACCGCACGCGGTGGCCGGCCTTCATCGACGGGCTCAAGCATGTGCACGTCGTCGAGGGCCCCTACCCCGGGGCCGGGGCGCGCGTGGTCTGGGACTCCTTCCCCGGTGGCCGCGGGCGCGTCGTCGAGCGGGTCGCCGCCTACGAGCCGCGCGGCGGGCAGGAGCTCGACGTGGAGGACGAGGCCATCCGCGGACGCCAGCGCGTGCGGTTCGCCGCGCTGCGGCCGTCGGTCGTCGGCGTCGAGCTGGAGCTGGACTACGCGCTCAAGCAGCGCGGCCCGTTCACGGCGCTGACCGACGTGATCTTCATCCGCCGTGCGCAGCGCGAGTCGCTGCAGCGCACGCTGCTGCGCCTGCGCCGCGAGCTTGCCGCCGCGGACGACGAGATCGGCTGACAGGCCGTACCCTTCTGCCTTCCCGGGGCGCGCCGCTGCGCCCGCTGTCACGCAAGGAGACCCTGACCCCATGTTCGTGTTCAAGGCCGCCGTCGTCGGCGCCGGCGTCATGGGCGGCCAGATCGCGCAGACGATCGCCGCCGCCGGCATCCCCGTCGTCCTCAAGGACGTCAATCAGGAGTTCGTCGACCACGGCCTGACCGAGGCGCGCAACGTGACCGCCGGCCAGATCAACAAGCTCGCCGAGAAGGGCAAGCTGACCGAGGAGCAGGCCGCCGCGCGGATCGAGGAGATCGTCGGCCTGATCCGCGGCACGACGAGCTACGCCGACTTCGGCGACGTGGACTTCGTCATCGAGGCCGTGCCCGAGCGCATGGAGATCAAGCAGGCCGTCTTCGCCGAGCTCGACGCCGCGACGCCCGGCCACGCGATCCTGGCCTCCAACACCTCGTCGCTGTCGATCACCGAGATCGGCGACGCGACGCTGCGCCCGGACAAGGTCGTCGGCTTCCACTACTTCTACCCGGCATCGGTCATGCCGCTGATCGAGGTCATCCAGGGCGACGACACCTCGCCGGAGACGCTGAGCGTCGCCACGACGTTCGCCCAGACGATCAAGAAGCAGCCGATCGGCTGCGCCGAGGTCCCCGGGTTCGTCGTCAATCGCATCCTCAACGCCGGCATCTCCGAGGTCTGGCGCGCACAGGAGGAGCAGAGCCTGTCGATCAAGGCGATCGACGAGGGCATCGGTGCCGCGAAGGTCACGCCGATGGGGCCGTACTTCCTCGTCAACCTGCTCGGCCTGGACACCGTGCTGCACGTCGCCGAGCACCTGCACGACTCCTACGGCGACCGCTTCTTCGTGCCCAAGGGCATGCAGCAGCTCGTCGCCGACGGCAAGCTCGGCGCCAAGAGCGGCGGCGACGGCTTCTACTCGCCGACCGGCGAGGCGAACCTCCCGGGCGATGGCGAGCCGGACGTCGCGGAGCTCATCGAGCTGCTCCAGCTGAAGACGTTCGTCGAGGCCGCGCTGGTCCTCGAGGAGGGCGTCGCCACCCACCGCGACATCGACTTCGGGATGATGGCCGGCGCCGGGATGGACCCGCGCCGCGGCATCCTGCCGCCGTTCATGGCGGCCGACGCGGCCGGTCTGGACGTGCTGCTCGAGCGCCTGGAGAAGGCCGCCGAGAAGCACGGCGACCGCTTCACCCCGCCCGTCATCCTGCGCCGCCTGGTCGCGCAGGGGCGCCTGGGCACGAAGTCCGGTCAGGGCTTCTACCCCTACCCGCAGGCGGACGCCGAGCAGCCCGCCGGCGACGAGGCCGTCGTCAAGCTCGAGACGCGCGGGAACATCGGCATCGTCTGGCTCGCCAACGGCATGATGAACTCGGTCTCGCCGCAGGTCGTCGCCGATCTGCGCAAGGTCTGGGAGCACGCGCAGGCGACCGGCCTGCGGTCGCTCGTCATCGCGTCGACGAACCCGATACTCTACTGCGCCGGCGCCGACATCAAGGCGTTCACGCAGATGGACGCGGCGGGCGGCCGCGCGCTGCTCGACGGCGCCCACGGCCTGCTGCGCGAGTTCGGCCGGTCGAGCATCGTCACGATCGCCGCGGTCAACGGCCTGGCGTTCGGAGGCGGCTGCGAGCTGGCGATGTCGTGTGACGTGCGGCTCGCCGCGCAGTCGGCCATCTTCGGCCAGCCCGAGGTCAAGCTCGGGATCATCCCCGGCTTCGGCGGCACCCAGCGCCTGCCGCGGCTCGTGGGCGAGAACAAGGCGCTCGAGATGAACCTGATCGGCGATCCGGTCGGCGCCGACGAGGCCTACGAGTACGGGCTGGTCAACCGCGTCGTCGCCGACCACGAGCTGCTCGACACCGCGCTCGCCTGGGCCCGCCGCCTGGCCGAGCAGGCGCCGCTCGCCGTGCAGGCGATCAAGGACGCCTCGGCCAAGGGTGACATCGACGAGGGCATCGAGGCCGAGAAGGACGCCTTCGGCCGCGTGTTCGCCTCGGCCGACGCCACGGAGGGCATCAGCGCCTTCCTCGGCAAGCGCAAGGCCAACTGGACCGGCGCGTGACGCTGACGGGCGAGACCGGGCCGGCCGCGCCGACCCTCCCGTCCTCATCGCCGATCGGCGGTTCGTCGACGTCACCCCGCACCCGCCTCGCCGAGCTGATCCGCTCGGCGGGGTCGGTCGTCGCGCTGACCGGCGCGGGGATCAGCGTCCCGTCGGGGATCCCGGACTTCCGCACGCCGGGGACCGGGCTCTGGGCGAACGTCGACCCGATGGAGGTGGCCCACATCGACGCGTGGCGCGCCGACCCGGAGCGCTTCTGGCGCTTCTACGGCACCCGCTTCCAGACGCTCGAGGACAAGCTCCCGAACGCGGCGCACGAGGCGCTCGTCGAGCTCGAGCGCCGCGGCCTGCTCGACGCGGTGATCACGCAGAACATCGACATGCTCCACCGCAAGGCGGGCACGCGCGAGCTGATCGAGGTGCACGGCACGATCGAGCACAGCTCGTGCCTGGCCTGCAGCCCGCCCGCCGAGCCCGTAGCGCTGGCCGAGACCCGTGCCCGGCTGGCCGCCGATCCCCACGGGGTGCCGCGCTGCGACTGCGGCCTGCCGCTGAAGCCGGACGTCGTCCTGTTCGGCGAGTTCCTGCCCGAGGGCGCGCTGGAATGCGCGCACGAGCTGGCGGCCGGGGCCGACCTGCTGCTGTGCATCGGCAGCTCGCTGGAGGTGCACCCGATCGCGCAGCTCCCGGGCGTCACCAAGCGCGCCGGCGGCGAGGTCGCGATCATCACGCAGGGCCCGACGCCGTTCGACTCGAGCGCCGCGGTGAAGCTCGAGGGCGACGTGGTCGCCGAACTGACCGCGCTGCTCGCGGCGCTGTAGGCGGCTACGACAGCTCGGCGTGCGTGCGCGCGCGGAGCGCCGCCTCGACGCGCTCGAGCACCCGGCCGAGATCGGCGATCCGCGCCGCGTCGAGCCCGCCCTGCAGCGCCGCGTTCGCGGCGTCGCCGACGGCGCCGCGCAGGGTGCGCAGCTCCGCCAGGCGCTCGTCGATGTCCCCCTGACCAGACCACGGCAGCAGTTCGGCGAGCACGGCCTCGAGCGCGACGCGCAGCTGGAACGCGGCCTCGCGCCAGCGCCCGGCGTCGGCGTCGGCCCGGGCGCGCAGCGTCAGCAGTTCGCAGGCGAGGGCGACGTCGCGGCCGGCCAGGACGGCGCCGAGGCGCTCCTGCGGGCGCAGCACGGCGGCGCGGTCGCGGCGCTCGGTCTCCGCCGGCGGGGCGACGCTCACGGCATGGTGCCACCGGCCGTGCGCGACCTGGTCGCCGGCGCCGGTGCCGACGCGGACCAGCAGGCAGGCCGAGCGGGTCAGCGGGGGGACGGCCGCGTCGGCCGCGGCGACGCGGTGAACGTCGATGACGCGGTTCATCGTCCTCAGCGCAGCCGCGACGTCGGCCTCCACGTCGTGCTCGCGCAGCCACGTCTCGGCGTCGACGGTCAGCGGGTCCGCGGCGATCAGCGTCGCGCGGCCGACGTCGACGGTCGCGACCGCGGGTGCGGGACGGGGCGCCCGCCCGACGCGGCGGCGCAGCGGACGCTGCGCGGTGGTCGTGGTGACGACGAGCACGTGCTCGGGGACGCCGGCATGCCCGCGCAGGACGTAGCGGCCATCGGCGGGCCCGACGCGCCAGGGCACGTCGATCTGGACGAAGCGGAACTGCGGGGTCGCCGCTGCCAGGGCGCTCAGCCTCAGTGGCGGCGCGCCGTACTCGCCTCGCGCTCCACCTTGACGGAGTAGCGGCTGGGGCGGGTCGGGACGACCGGGTTCTGGATCTGGCCGAGGCGGCTCACGAGGCGATCCCAGCCGCGGGCGCTCAGCGCGCTGTCTGCGCCGCCGTCGCCGGGGCGGAACCCGAGGTGGATGTGGTCGTAGTGATCGGCCATCGCGTACGTGTTGTCGGTCCCGTTGTACTGCATGAGGGTGATGATCTGGTGCGGCTTCGCCGTGCCCTGCAGCGTCAGGAGCTGCCGGACGGCCTTGTCGGTGATCGATCCGCGGCCCTGGTGGCCCACGATCGGGACGCCGTTGATGGCCGCGATGTCGACCGCGTTCCCGGAGGAGTGCTCGGAGACGTTGCCCCCTGCGGTGTAGAAGCCGTGGCCGCACTGCAGCGAGGTGACCGTCGGCTTCATCCCGCGCGCGACCAGGAACTCGAGCGCCGCGAGCACGCGGCGGTCGATCACGCCCGCGCGGATGTCGCGCCGGCCGCAGCCGTAGATCTGGATGTCGGCGCTGTCCAGCACGTGGGACTGGAGCTGCTCCTTGCTCATCAGCATGATCTGGCCGATCGAGAGCTCGCCGCTGGGCGAGTCGTCGACGAGCGGGTTCGCGGCGCGGTAGATGTCGGTGGTGTCGAGCAGGCGCCAGCCGTCGAGGATCGGCTTGGGGTCGATCGTCGGAGCATGCCGGCCCGCGGGGCGGATCTCGAACAGGACGTGGGGGACGCGGCTGGTGTGCAGGCGCGCGGCGGCGGCGCGCGCGGCGCGGCGGTCCGCGCGGTCGCGGCTCGAGCGGAAGCGCAGCGACGTGCGCCCGATGCGGCCGAGGACGGTCCCGGCGATGACGCGCGAGCCGCGGCGCAGGCGGTGCAGCACGACCTCGCTGCTGCGCAGGCCGAACTCGCCGACGAAGTAGCCCGACAGGCCGTGCGGGGAGGGCTCGGCCGCGGTGGCGACCGACCGCCGGTTGACGTAGGCGAAGGCCTCGGGACCGAACAGCGTGCCGGCGGTGCGGCGCGGCCGGACCCGCGTCTTGACGACGGGCAGGAAGGCGCGGCGAGCGGCCGCGGCGGCGGCCCGGCCGCGCAGGCGGTGTCCGCTCGAGGCGGCCCTGACCGGCTTCGGGTCGGCGCCGTCGAGGCCGAGTTCGCGGCGGATCTGCGCCTCGCTCTCGCGGCGCGGGCGGGCGACCGGGTAGCGGCGGGCGACCTTGCCCAGGTGGGCGTAGGTGTAGGTGTTGCCGAAGGTGTCGCGCAGCCGGACGAAGCGGCCGAGCTTCCGGTTGCGCCCGAGGGCCAGCACGCGGCCGTCCTGGACGGCGATCACGGCCGACCCGCTGCGGGCGTAGATCCGCGTGCCGCGCCGGGTCGAGCTGCCGGTGACGGCGATGGTCGCGTTGCCGCCGCGCGGCTTGCGCCCGACGGACGCGGCGCGCAGGCGGCCGGCGTAGCTGCCCGTCGAGGCGACCGGGAAGCGGCCCAGGGTCAGGCCGGTGAGCGACCCGAGCACGGCCGGCGGAAGGCTGCTGATCGTGGCTGCGCGGCGCAGCACGTCGGCGACGTACCAGTCGGCGTGGTTGTAGGCGTAGATCGCGCGCCACAGGCTCTTGGCCGCGTCCGCGGCCTTGAGGTAGCGGGCGGCGGCGAAGATCGCGTCGACCGGGTTGTACGGGTCCTTGCTGCCGTCGCGGTTGGCGTCGACGCCGTAGGTGTCCCACGTCTCCGGCATGAACTGCATCCAGCCGACGGCCCCGGCGGAGCTGACGTTGAGATTGCGCCCGTAGTCGGTCTCGATCGAGTTGATCGCCGCGAGCACTTCCCAGCGCACGCCGTACTCGATGCCGGCGGCCTGGTAGATCGGCAGCAGGAACGGCGGGATCCGGAAGCGGTCGATGAGGAAGTTGGGGACGGTCGTCGCGGTGATCGGCCCGAAGATCGCGGGGTCTGGCGTCGTCGACGCGCGGGGCGCGGCGGCCTGGGGCGTCGCGGGGCCCTTGCGGTCCTGCCGGTGGTGGCGGACGGCCCGGTGCCTGTCGGGCGTGCCGGACGGAGCGGGCCTGTCGAGCACGACCTCGGTCTCGACCACGTGCGGCGCTGCGGTCGTCGTCGGTTGCGCGGACGGTGCGGCGGTCGTGAGCTCGGGCGCTCCGGGTGCCGTCGTCGACAGGTCGGTGGAGACCGCGGTGGAGGACGGCGCCGCGTCGGCCACCGGCAGCTCGACCTTCGGGTCGGCGGGTGAGGTGTCCTGGCCGCCGACGGGTGCGGTGGTGCACGAGACGGGCTCGGGCGTCGACTGGGCCACGGCGACGCCCTCCGGCAGCGTGGTGGTCGGCGGGCACGGGGCCGCGACGATCGTCGGCAGCGACGACCCGTCGGCGCCGGCGTTCAGGGCCATGAAGCCGCCGGCGGCCGCGGCGGTCAGGAGCACGAGCATCGCGGCGATCACGGTGTGGGTCGCCAGCCCCGGCATGCCGATGCGCCCGGCGATCTCCTGGGCAACGACGTCGAGGCGACGGCGCGCGGGAGCGGCGCCGACGGTGTCCGCCGTGTCGGGGGCGTCAGGAGTGGCGCCGCCGGGGAGTTTGGGGCTGGAGGGCAAGATGCGGTGGGGAGTCGCGAGCCGCCGCGCGTTGCGGCGGGCTTCCACTTCCCCTTCGGCCACCCGTCTCCTCTCCTTGACCCCCCGGGGACGGCCTGCACGCAAACCTGCGGGAACCTGCGCAGCCCTCGACCCCCGCTGGAGGGCCGCGGCTGAGGTAGCGTTCGGACCCGACAGCGGTTTCGACGAGGGGACAGGACATGACCGAGGACAGCACCGACGGCATCCGCGAGCGCCTGCAGCGCGGCGGCGAGGACGCGCTCGGGAAGGTCGCCCAGGAACTGCTCGAGAACCCGCTGGTCAGCGGCGCGATCGCCAAGGCGTTCGACGCCCGCGAGCGCGCCGGCCAGGCGCAGGAGGCCGCCATGGGTGCCCTCAACCTGCCCTCGGCGGCCGACCTCGAGCGCCTCACCCGCCGCGTGCGCTCGGTCGCGCAACGCCTGGAGGGGATCGAGGACGGCGTCGATCGCCTCGACGAGAAGCTCGCGCGGCAGACCCAGGCCGCGACGACCGAGGGGGTCGCGGCGATCGAGGCCCGGCTGGACGCGGTCGACGAGGCACTGCGCGGCGTGATCGCCGCCCTCGGCGAGGCGCCGGCCCCCGCGGCGAAGAAGCCCGCCGCCCGCAAGCCGGCCGCCAGGAAGCCCGCTGCCGCGAAGCCCGCGGCGGACGGGTCCGTCAGCTGAGCGCCGCCAGCCCGGCCCGTCCCAGACGCGCGGACGCGGTCACGAGAGCGTCCGCGCCGATCCGCTCGCCGCCGCCGGCGACGCTGTCGGAGACCGCCAGCAGACAGGCGGCGCGGATGCCGCGCCGCGCCGCCACGGCGAGGATCGCCGCGGCCTCCAGCTCGACGGCGAGCGCCCCGGCCGCGCGCCAGGCCGCGGGCCGCGCGGCGTCCGGGTCGTAGAAGAGGTCGGTGCTGACGACGAGGCCCCGGTGGTCGGCATGGGCGGACAGGCGGGTGAGCAGGTCCGGGTCCGGCTCGATCACGTCGCCCGCGCCGAGCGCGCGGCTGGTGCCGTCGGCGGCCAGGACGCCGGTGGCCGCGATCAGGTCGCCGAGCCGCACGCCGTCGTCCAGCGCGCCGCACGTCCCGATCCGGACGACGGACCGGACGCCGAGGTCGCACAGTTCCTCGAGGACGATCGCCGCGCTCGGACCGCCCATGCCGTGGCTCATGATCGTCAGGGGCGCGCCGTCCGCCGCGGTCCCCGTGTACCCCCACAGCCCGCGGTTGTGGTTGAACATCTTCGGCTCGCTCATCAGCTCCTGCGCCAGCTGCAGCGCACGGCCGGGGTCGCCCGGGAGCAGCGCTCGCGGCGCCAGCGGTGCGGTCGGGTGCACGTGCAGGGGTTGCGGAGCCATGGGCGCGCGAGGATAGACTTCCCAGCTTCCCGCCGACCGACCAAGGACCTGACGCCATGGGTGCCACCTTCGACTCTCCCGAGCAGTTCCGCGAGGCCATGGATGCGGTCTTCGGTCTGATGAACGACGACCCCGACATGGGGCCCAAGCTTCGCGACGCCGACGTCCCGCAGCGCTTCGACTTCGATGACGTCGACCTCGTCGTCAACATCCGCGCGGCCCGCGAGGGCGAGGGCGGCAACCTCCACTGGGTGTGGAGCGACGACGTCGACTGGGAGCCCAAGGTCAAGATGAAGATGACGTCGGAGGTGGCCAACCGCTACTTCCAGGGCAAGGAGAACGTCGCGGTCGCCATCGCCCGCCGCCGCATCAAGTCCAGCGGCGACGTGAAGGCCGCGCTCGCGCTGATCCCGATCACGAAGCCCGTTTACGCGCAGTACCGCGACGTGGTCGAGGCCCGCTGGCCGGACCTGCTGGCGTAGCCCGGTCGTGACCGTCATCGACGACGTCTCGTCGGCCGAGGCCGCCAGGCGCGTCGGCATCTCTCCGGGCACCTTGCGCCGCTGGGTCGACGCGGGACTGATCGTCCCCGCGCCGGCTCACGGCCGCTGGGACTCCAAGAGCGTCGCGCGAGCCCGGGTCATCGCGCAGCTGCGCGCACGCGGGCACAGCTTCGCCCGGATCCGCGACGCCGTTGACGACGGGCGGCTGGCGTTCGGGTTCGCCGAGCAGCTCGGCGCCGAGTTCAGCGGGCCGTACGACCTGAAGGCGGCCGCGCGCCACGTCGGGCTGGAGCCCGCGCTCGTCGAGCGGATCCTCACGACCATGGGCTTCAGCGGCGCCGCGACGGAGGAGCTCGGCGATCGCGACCTCCAGATGCTCGAGCGTGCCGCGGAGGCGCTGACGCTCGGGTTCCCGCTCGTCGCGTTCCTCCAGCTGATCCGCGTGTACGGCCAGGCCGTCGCCGACATCGCCGACGCGGAGGTGCGGCTGTTCCACCTGTACGTCCACGAGCCGCTGATGCGCGACGGCGTGCCGGGGCCGGAGATCGCGGAGCAGATGACGGAGCTCAGCGCGCAGCTGCTGCCGCTCTCCGTTCCCGTGATCGATCACCTGCACCGCCGGATGCTCCAGCACTTCGTCGAGCAGGACGTCATCCGCCACATCGAGTCCGACCCGAACGAGGCCTCGGAGCTGGGGCGCGTGCGCGTCGCGATCGCCTTCGCCGACCTCACCGGGTACACCCAGCTCACCGAGCAGCAGGGGGATGAGCGCGCGGCAGTGATCGTCGAGCGCTTCGCCGACCTCGTGAAGGTCACGCTGCCGGACGCCGCGCGGGTCGTGAAGACGATCGGCGACGAGGTGATGGTCGTCTCGAGCGACCCGGAGGGCCTCGTCGACTGGGCTGTCGGGTTCCAGCAGCTCGTCAACGACGAGCCGCGCCCGCGGATCGGCGTCCACGTCGGCGAGGTGGTCTACCGCGACGGCGACTACTTCGGCCGCGAGGTCAACCTCGCCGCCCGCGTCGCGGCGCGGGCGGCGACGGGTGAGGTCCTCGCCACGAGCGCGATCGTCGCCGCGGCGGGCCCGAACCTCGAGTTCACGCTGCTCGGTGAGGTCCGGCTGAAGGGGTTCGCGGACCCGACCGAGCTGTTCCTCGCCGAGCTCGCCGGCGAATGACCGGCCCGCCGTCGCTGCTCGACCGGGTCCTGGCCGGCGGGCTGCTGGAGGCGGATCGCCGCGTCGTGGTCCTGCTGTCCGGCGGCCGCGACTCCGTCTGCCTGGCCGACCTCGCCGCCACGATCTGCGGGTCCGGCGGGGTCCGCGCGCTGCACGTCAACTACGGGCTGCGTGAGGCAGCCGGGAGCGACGAGGCCGCGTGCCGCGCGCTGTGCGAGCGCCTGGGCATCGAGCTCGAGGTGATCACGGCGGCGGCGCCCGCGACGGATGCCGGCAACCTGCAGGCATGGGCTCGCGACCTGCGCTACGGCGAGGGCGCCCGCCTGGCGGCCGCCTGCGGCGCGCGGCTCGCGGCCGGTCACACGGCGACGGACCAGGTCGAGACGATCCTCTACCGGCTGGCGGCATCGCCGGGGCGCCGGGCGCTGCTCGGGATGCCCGACGAGCGCGGCCGGCTCGTGCGCCCGCTGCTGCGCGCGGGGGCCACGCGCGAGGAGACCGCGGCGTGGTGCCGTGGTCGCGGCCTGACGTGGTCGGAGGACGCCAGCAACACCGACGCGAGCTTCGCGCGGGCGCGGGTCCGGGGAACGGTGGTCCCGGCCCTGCGCGAGGTCCACCCGGCATCCGAGGCCAACGTCCTGCGCACGGCCGAGCTGCTGAACGACGAGGCACAGGTCCTCGACACGGTGGTCGACACCGCGCTCGCCGGGCGCGACCGGATCGCGCTCGAGCACCTGGCCGGCCTGCCGCCGGCGCTCGGGCGGCTCGTCGTGCGCCGCCTGGCCGAGTCCGCGACCGGCGCGTTCTGCGCCGGCGCGCCGCGACGCCTGCCGGACATCCTCGCGCTCGGTCGCGACGGGAGCGCGGCGCTCGACGTCGGCGACGGCGCGCGGGCCGTGGTCGAGCTCGGCGTGCTGCGCTTCGAGCGCACCCCACCCCTGCCGCGGGAGCGGCTACCGTCCCGCACGCCATGACGGACCGCGTCCAGCCGCCGATCGGCGAGATCCTCGTCCAGCCCGACCAGCTCAAGGAGCGTGTGCGCCAGCTCGGCCGCACGATCTCCGAGGACTACGCGGGCAAGGACCTGATCCTCGTCGGCATCCTCAAGGGCGCGGTGTTCTTCCTCGCGGACCTGATGCGCAACATCGACGTGCCATGCGAGGTGGACTTCATGGCCGTCGCCTCCTACGGCTCGGCGACCGACTCGAGCGGCATCGTGCGGATCCTCAAGGACCTCGACACGCCGATCTCGGGCCGCAACGTCCTGATCGTCGAGGACATCGTCGACTCGGGCCTGACGCTCCAGTACCTGCTGCGCAACCTCGGCGCCCGCGACCCCGCGTCGATCGAGGTCTGCGCGCTGCTGACCAAGCCCGAGCGCCGCAAGGCCGAGGTGCCGATCCGCTACACCGGGTTCGAGATCCCGAACCGGTTCGCGATCGGCTACGGGCTCGATCACGACGAGCGCTGGCGGAATCTGCCGTACGTCGCCGCGCTGGCCACCTGACCGGCCCGGAATCCGCCGGTCTGCTGGTACCCTCCAGACCTTGCGCGACCTTCTGACCTGCGGTGCAGAACGCGCTCACCTCGCATGAACAGGTTCTTCAAGAGCGCTGCCTTTCCGATCCTGATCGTCATCGTGCTGGCGTTCTTCGCCCAGCGCCTGATCAACACGAGCAAGCAGGAGAAGCCGAAGACCTACAGCGCCTTCCTGCAGGAGCTCAGCGATGGTGGCGTCAAGAGCGTGCAGCTCAAGACGCGCGACAACACCGTCATCGTCACCGAGCGCACCGGCAAGACGTATGAGACCGGCTACACCGACGGCAACACCGATCGCCTGAACGCCCAGTTGGAGACGGCGGTCAGGGAGCGCAAGCTCGACAGCTACAACATCCAGCCGAGCAAGACCAACGCCTGGCTGTCGCTGCTGACCTACGTCTTCCCGCTGATCATCTTCCTCGTCTTCTGGCTGTTCATCATGAACCAGGTCCAGGGCGGCGGATCGAAGGTCATGTCGTTCGGCAAGTCGCGCGCCAAGCGCATGTCGGTCGACTCGCCGAAGATCACCTTCCGCGACGTCGCGGGCGCCGACGAGGCCGTCGAGGAGCTCCACGAGATCAAGGAGTTCCTGGAGAACCCGAAGAAGTTCCAGGCGCTCGGGGCGCGGATCCCGAAGGGCGTCCTGCTGTTCGGCCCTCCGGGCACCGGCAAGACGCTGCTCGCCCGCGCGGTCGCCGGCGAGGCCGGCGTGCCGTTCTTCTCGATCTCCGGCTCGGACTTCGTCGAGATGTTCGTCGGCGTCGGCGCCAGCCGCGTGCGCGACCTCTTCGAGCAGGCCAAGCAGAACA
The DNA here is from genome assembly GCA_046594555.1 of Solirubrobacteraceae bacterium. Lineage (GTDB taxonomy): Bacteria > Actinomycetota > Thermoleophilia > Solirubrobacterales > Solirubrobacteraceae > F1-60-MAGs163. The sequence goes on along the minus strand of JBKJRO010000058.1, from coordinate 14 downwards.
GCCCCTGCATCATC
>JBKJRO010000048.1:0-16696 GCA_046594555.1 Solirubrobacteraceae bacterium | reverse complement strand
CGATCGGTTCCAGCCCGGAATGAGCGCCGGACGGTCGGTTGTGGGCGAGAATGGCGGTGCCTGCTGGCCGACCTGAGCGTCGGCGGCGACACGGGTTGAGGTGGAGCCGGTGGAGGTCATGGCCGGAGCCTCCTCGGGTCCCGGTTGGAGCTGGTTGGCGCGGTGTGGGGATCGCGTTAGCGCCCGCCGGACAGCGCCCTAACGCGACGCCAACACGCCACTGACAGCCGCCAATCGGTGCCCCGACAAGATCGACGCATGTTCGCCATCACGAGCCTGGCCAAACGGCTGATCCGCATCGAACGACACACACTCGGCCCACGGGTGCACATCGCCGGGCGCCGGATCCACGAGTGGCACGCCGGGGCGGCGCTGATCGCCGGCGCCGCGCTGGCAGCCGCGTTCAGCGTCCGCCTCCCCCTGCACGCGGTCACCGCGTCAGCGGTACTCGGTACCTACCTCGTCGCGAAGGACTGGCGCGACCTGCTCCCCCGGACGCGCGACACCGGTGCGTGGCGCATCGGACTGCACCGTCCGCCGCTGACACTGCGACCGGCCCCTCGCGGCGACTGGCTGCCGACGCTCTCGGCAGCACTCGCGGCCGCGGTCGGCATGTTGAACGTCGTGGCGGCCACCGCCACGGAACTGCCGGCGCGCCTGCGTGCCGTCAGCCTCGGCGCTCCACAGGAGCTGATGATCGGCGCGCACGCGTTGACGCTGCCCGCGGGACTCGCGCTCGTCGGAGCGGCGATCTTCCTGCAGCGCAAGCGCCGGCGTGCCCAACGTGTCGCCGTGGCGCTGCTCGCGGCGCTCGGCGCCGTGAGCCTGCTCCGCGGCTTTGACGTGCTCGAAGCCGCAATGAGCTGGTCGGTCGCAGCCCTCCTCATCTGGGGGCGCGCCGCCTTCCGCGTGACCCACGACGCCGCCGCCTGGCCCGCGACCCTCAGGCGTTTCGGCGCCGCGCTCGCCGGCCTGCTCGTCATCGGTGTGACATTCGTCGCGGCGAGCGCGCACTGGGCCTCGCCCGAGCCGACCGCCTGGTTGACGTTGCGCGAGGCCATTGGCCTCCTCACCCTGACCGGCGGGCCGATGAGCCTCGCGGGCCCGGCGTCGTGGGTGCCGGCCGCGCTGGGCACGCTCGGGACGACCGCGGCGGCCCTCGGGGCGTGGTTCCTGCTGCGTCCGACGGCAGCGCCAGCCGCGTGCTGCGCGATGCCCGATCGCGCAGCGACGATCGTTCGCGCCCACGGCCGCGACACGCTGAGCTACTTCAAGCTGCGGGAGGACCTTGCCCGGCATTTCTCCGCCGACGGGACGGCGTTCGTCGCCTACCGCGTGGAGCACGGAACGCTCGTCCTCGCGGGTGACCCCGTCGGTCCGCCTGAAGCGCTCCCGGGACTCCTTGCTGACGTCTGCCGGTTTGCCGACGCGCGCGGCCTGAAGGTCGGAGCCGTCGGCGCGGGCGACGAATTCGCCTCCCTCAGCCAGGACGCGGGACTGCGACGGTTCTACGTCGGCGACGAGGCGATCGTGGAGACAGCGTCGTTCAGCCTCGAAGGCAAGCCGATCAAGAAGGTGCGCCAGGCGACGCATCGGCTGCGCAAGGCCGGTTACACCGTGGATGCGCACCGGCTCGACGAACTCTCGCCGGCCGAGTTTGCCCAGCTCGAGGCACTGTCCGATCGCTGGCGCGACGGCGCGCCCGAGCGGGGTTTCTCCATGGCGATGGACAGCCTGCGGAACCCCATGGCAGCAGAGACGCTCGTCGTCGTCGCCTACGACGCCGATGGCGCACCGCGCGGGTTCCTGCACTTCGTCCCGAGCTTCGGGCGCCCGGCGCTCTCCCTCAGCCTGATGCGCCGCGACCGCGACACGCCGAACGGACTGATCGACTTCCTGATCGTGCGAGCCATCGAGCTCGCCCGCGATCGCGGGATCGCCGAGGTCTCCCTGAACTTCGCGGCGTTCGCGCGGCTGCTCCACAGTCCCTCCAGCAGGCGGGACCGCCTGCTTGGCCGGCTCATCCGTGTGGCAAATCCGTACTTCCAGATCGAGAGCCTCTACAGCTTCAACGCGAAGTTCATGCCACGGTGGGAACCCCGATACCTCCTCTACGACGGCGCCCTCGGCCTTCCGCGGACGGCGCTCGCGGTGCTCCGCACCGAAGGCCAACTGCCGTCGCCGCGATGGCTGGGGCGCAGGCGCCCTGCTCCGCCGCTCGTGGGTCTGGGGCTGCCCGCCACCGCCGGACCGTGACGACTTCAGGCATGTGGGACCGCGGCCGGCCCCGTCGGCGGACGGCGCGTGGCGCGTAACGCGCGCGCGACGCATCGCCGGACGGCTCGGCGTGCCGGCACGCTGACAGCGATCGGATACCTCGCAGCAATCGTGGCGCTCACCGTCGCGCGCGCCGCGGGCCACGGCCCCAGGGCAGCCGACCTGGCTTTCAGTCCTGCCGGGGTCTTGTCGGCGCATGTCTCGGAGCTGTTCACCAGCGGCCTGGTGGTCTCCGGCGACCGGTCGTCCAGATCGCCGGCACCGGCGCAGCGGTGGTCACGGCGCTCGTCCTGGCCGGTCCGTGGGAATTCTGGTGCGCCGCCTTCGCCGGGCACGTCGTCGCCACGATCGTCACGTACGCCGCCGTGGGTGTCCTCTGTCTGGTCGCGCGCCAGGACGCCGCGCGGGTAATTGACGCGCCGGGCTACGGGACCTCCCGTGTCTGGGCGGGGACGCTCGGCCTCGTGATCGGACACCAGCGCCACCACCTGCGGTGGGGGCCCGCGAACGTGGCGGCCGTGACAGCATCCGGGTCGTGACGCGCGAGCGCATCATGGACGAGGTCTGGGACACCGGGTGGATGGGCTCCACGAAGACGCTTGACATGCACGTCGTCTCGCTGCGCCAGAAGCTCGGGCCGGATGTGATCGCGACGCTGCGCGGCGTCGGCTACCGCTTCGAGGCCGAATGAGGCAGCGGCTCACCTGGGCGATCACGCTCGTCTCCGTCGCGAGCGTCGCCCTGTTCGCCCTGCCCCTCGCGGTCATCGTCAGTCGCAGCTACCGCGACGAGGAGCGCCTGCGGCTCGAGCGCGACACGATCGCGGCGACACGCCGCGTGGACATCGCGGCGCAGCCCAGCGATCGCGTCGACTTCCGCGTTCCAGCGACCGCCTGGCGGTTTACGGGCGTGATGGACGACGACTCTCCGGCAAGGGCCCGCTCCTCTCGCCGCAGCGCTGCCAAGCGCCAGCGAGCCGGCGCTCCGGCGGAACCGCGAGCAGGGCTCAAGCGCGAGACATCTTCCTTCCCGTGCTTCGGCCCGTACGAGATCCCGTCGCGAGTGCGGGCCGAGATGGGAACCGCTTCCTGAGGCCGCAGGTCACTCGTGACTCTTCGAGCCGCTGGCGAGTGCTTCGTCGTCCGCGGCCGCGGTGTCCGCCCGGACCGTGGCCCACGACTGCCAGGTGATCCGCAGGATGACGAGGGTGATGGTCAGGCCGATCAACGGGTCGGCGGCCGGCAAGCCAGCCGCAACGCAGATCGCGCTGGCCACGACGGCAAGACTGACGAACCCGTCAACGCGCGCGTGATTGCCGTCGGCGACGAGCGCGGCGCTGTTCAGGCGGCGCCCAGCGCGCAGTCGGACGCGGGCGGCGATCTCATTGCCGGCGAACCCGACGAGTCCAGCAACGCCGAGCGCGATCAGGTGGTCGATCGTCTGCGGGTGCAGCAACCGGTTGACGGCCTCGAACGCGGCGACGAGCGCGCTCACGAAGATCGTCGCGACGACGGCATAGCCCGCCCACCGCTCGGCCCGCCGCGAGCGCAGCAGGAACGCGGCGCCGAGCGGAATCGCTGTCAGCGCGTCACCCGTGTTGTGGATCAGGTCGGCGAGCAGCGCGACGCTGCCCGTCGCAAGGTAGACGCCGACCTGCACGAGCGCCGTGAAGAGCAGCACCCCGAGACTCGTGAGCACCGCGCGAACGCCGGCGCGCGATCTCGTGATCGAGCGGTCGATCAGTCCGTGGCTGTGGCCGTGCCCGCCGTAACGGTGCCCGGGCCCGTCGTGGCCATGCTCATGGTCGCCGTGGCTGTGTCCGCCATGCCGCTCGACGGGAGGACCGATCATCGGGCCGACGCCGTGAGCCGATCGGCACGTCGTGCACTGCCGGTGTGACCCAGACGCAGGTGCTCGACATGCGAGATCGCTTCGTCGAGCAACTGGGCGACGTGATCGTCGTGAAGCTCGTAGACGACGCGGCGCCCATCACGCCGCCCGATGACGAGCCCGAGATGGCGCAGCACGCGCAGCTGATGAGAGACCGCGGAGCCCTCCATCTCGATATGCCGGGCCAGCTCGGACACCGAGCAAGGCGTCGTCCGCAGGCGACCGAGGATCCGAACCCGGCTGGTCGTCGACAGCGCCTGCATCGTCTCGGCAACCAACGCGGCGAAGTCGGCATCGAGCTCGCCCGCGTCAAAGGTGTTCTGCCCATGTGACATGCCCACACGATACCTGCGCGCTCGTTCAGACGTTCAGACGTCGCTCCCGAGCCGTCCGGGCGCGCCCCGCGAGCTGAGCGTGAACGAGTTGATCAGGCGCAGCAGTCGTCGCGACAGCCCTCGTCGGCCAGAGCGGCGGCGCTTGTGCAGCAGCTGTCGCCGCGCCAGGAGCCGCGGCCCTCACGAGCTGCGGCTCCGGCGACCACGAGGGCGGCGATCGGGTCGGCCCACCACCAGCCCAGCGCCGCGTTCGCGCCGAGGCCGATGAGCAGCGCACCGGAGAGCCCGGCGCAGATGAACGTCTGGCGGGCTTCGCTCTTGGCCGCCGACGATCCGAGCTGCTCGCCGACGCGCTGTTTGGCGATCGCCAGTGGCGGCATCGTGACGAGTGTGAAGAGGGACAGCCCGATACCGACCCAGCTGACCTGCGGGTGATCGGCGGCGATCAGCGTGCGGACGGATTCGACGCCGACGTACGCGGCGAGGACGAAGAACGAGATCGCGATGAGCTGCTGCGAGCGGCGCTCTGCCTGAGGCGAGAACGAGCGCGCGACGAGCCAGAGCACCACGAACCCCGCTGCGGCTTCGATGACGCTGTCGGCGCCGAATCCGACGAGCGCGATCGAGCCGGCGGCAATACCGGCTGCGATCGCGATCGCAGCCTCGATGACGTGCCAGCTGACGCCGAGCCAGGCCAGGGACCGGGCGCGACGCACCAGCGCCGCGCGCTCAGATGGCGACGCGGCGCTCGTCGCGGGTGAGGGCGCCGCGACGGGGATGATCGGGAGTTCGATCTGCGTGCTCATGCGCGCGCCTCCTGCGTGGCGCCGGCGACGGCGTGGAGAAGTGCGCGGCCGGTCTCGGTGAGTTCGTACATGACCATCTTCCCGTCGCGGCGTGAGCGGACGAGCCCTGCTGCTTTCAGGACGCGCACGTGATGTGAGACCAGTTTGTCCGAGCGCTCAACGGTCCACGCGAGGTCGCACACGCACGCCTCGTCGGTCGCTTCCAGCACGAGCGCGATCAGAAGCCGCGTCGGATCCGAGAGTGCCTTGGCGGCCGCGGCAGTCCGTTCGAGGACGTCGATCGGCGGGCGTGCGCGGCGCAGCGCCTCAGCTTTCGGAAGGTCCAAGCAGAGGAGCTCGCAGGTCTCGCCGGTCGATGCCATCCGTACATCCTAACGCTCGTTCGGATATTTGCCGGTTGCATGCCGGCGGATGCTGCCGGGTACGCTGCGCGCGTGGTTCCGTCCAGGCGCAAGGCCCTGATCGTGCTCGGTGCGCTCGCAGCGGCAGTCGCCTTGCACGTGCTCCAGGTCGCCGCGTTCGGCCACGATCTGCTGCGCGTCGCCGATGGACATGGGCTCGAGTTCGTGACGTTGGCCTGGGCCACGCCCTCACCGACACTCGTTCTGGCTGCCTGCGCAGGCCTGATCGTCGCCGTCGTTGTCGTGCGCTCGGTCGTTCTCGGCGAGGTCGTCGTCATGCAGCCGCTGTCGACGACATCCGCTTCGGGCTTCACCACGCGCGTCGCACCGGTGGCACCGCCGCGTGTGCGCGGACTGTCCCGGCATGTTGCCGGGCGCGCGCCGCCGCAGCTCGCGCGCTGAGGATCGCCGCGCCATGTCAGGCGCGATCGACCGCAGCTCGCCGCGACGCCTCGTCCCTCGCTGAAAGGACCGAACTTCTTCATGCTCCGACGTCTGTTCCCGTTGTTCGCCGTGGTCGTGCTCCTCGCCGGCTGCGGCGGCGCGAAGCGTGACCCTGCCAAGCCGGGCCCGGTCGGGTCGGCCGCCCTGCGCGCCAAGCTCGCGCAGGCGACCACCCCCGCCGTGGCGGATTTTCCGCCGACGGCCAGTCAGACGTTGCAGCAGGTCGCCAACTCGGCGACGAGCAGCGGGCCGCAGGTCGGGCTCGCGACGTCCGTGTTCACGCCTGGAACGAACCGGCTGGCCTTCGGCGTCATCGACGCCGGATCGTCGTTTCTCTATGGCAAGACCGCGGTCTACGTGGCCCGCGGCAGCACCAACAGTCCGGCGCAAGGGCCGTTCCTGGCTCCGGCCGATCTGCTGATCACCGATCCGCCCTACCGCAGCCGTCAGGCGGCGACCGAGAAGGACGCGTTCGCCGCCGTGTACGCCGCCCAGGTCGAGTTCAGCAAGCCGGGGACCTGGTACGTGCTCGTGATGACCAAGCAGGGCAGCAACCTGATCGGCGCTCAGGCGCAGGTCAAGGTGATCCCCGCCTCGCGTGACACCGTGCCGCGCGTCGGCTCCCAGGCGCCCGCCGTGGACACCGACACCGTGGCATCAGCCGGGTCGATCAACGCGATCGACACGCGGATCCCACACGACGACATGCACGACACGAACCTGCGCGACGTGCTCGGGAAGAAGCCGGTGATCCTGCTGTTCGCCACGCCGCAGCTCTGCCAGTCCCGCGTCTGCGGGCCGGTCACCGACATCGCCCAGCAGCTCAAGCAGAAGTACGGCGACAAGGCGACCTTCATCCACCAGGAGGTCTACGTCGACAACCAGGTCAACAAGGGCCTGCGTCCGTCGCTGCGGCGCTTTGGCCTGGAGACCGAACCGTGGCTGTTCGCGATCAACGCCGACGGCAAGATCGTCGACCGACTGGAAGGCTCGTTCGGCTTCGGCGCCCTGAACCAGGCCGCCCGGCGCGCGATCGCAGGCTGAACGAACGACATGGGCGACGCCTCCACACACGCAGCAGGACCCGACGCTCACGGGCACGACCGCGCCCACGGCGCGGGCGGCCACTCGCACGGCATCAGCGCTGACAGCGACTCGCGCTGGCTGATCGTCGCGCTCGTCATCAACCTCGCGTACATGGTCGTCGAGATCGTCGTCGGCCTGCTGGCGAACTCGCTCGCGCTGCTGTCCGATGCCGCGCACATGCTCACCGACGCGGGCGCGATCGGTCTCGCGCTCGTCGCGCTGCGGCTCGCGCAGCGCCCGCCGAAGGGAGCGTTCACGTTCGGCCTCAAGCGCGGCGAGATCCTCAGCGCGCAGGTCAACGGCGTCCTGATGCTCGTCCTCGCGGGCATCATCGGCTTCGAGGCGATCAGCCGCATCGCGAACCCGGTCCACGTCGACGGCGCGTTCGTACTCGCCACCGGACTGGTCGGCGCGCTCGCGAACGGCGCTGCCGCCTGGGCGCTGGGGAAGGCGACGCGCGAGAGCCTGAACATCGAGGGCGCGTTCCTGCACAACCTGTTCGACCTCATCTCGTCGCTCGCAGCCGCGCTCGCCGGCCTCGTCGTCCTCCTGTGGGGGATCGACGCAGCCGACGGCATCGCGGCGCTCGCCGTGTCGGTCCTGATGCTCTACGGCGGCTGGGGGCTCGTGCGCGACTCCGGCCGCATCCTCCTCGAGGGTGCGCCGAAGGGCATGGACCCCGGCAAGATCGGCGCGGCGATGGCGGCACACCCCGGCATCGTCGAGGTGCACGACCTGCACGTCTGGGAGGTCACCTCAGGTTTCCCCGCGCTCGCCGCCCATGTCCTCGTCGCGCCCGACGACGACTGCCACGCGCGACGACGCGAGCTCCAGACGATGATCCGCGACGAGTTCGAGATCGACCACATCACGCTGCAGGTCGACCATGCACGCGAGGCGAGCCAGGACCTGATCACCATCGACGAGCCGGAGGGTTCGCCATGACACTCGTACTCGCGCGTCTGAGGATGCACGCAGAGCGAACGCGACGCCCGTGGCGGACGACACCGCGGCACCCGATGCCGCCGTTTGAGCGCAGGCGGCCCGCACGGTCTGCCGAGTCCGAGGCGACTACTTCTTACCCAGAATCGCCGCGCGCTCGTGGTACTCGTCCGGCGTGATCTCGCCCTGCGCCAAACGCCGGTCGAGGAGCTGCATCGCCGTGTCGGAGCCCGAACCGCCGTGAGGATGAGCGTGTGTGGCGCTCGTGGTCCGCACCAGCCAGACGACCAGCGCAACGATCGCCACGACGGCGACGATCATCATCGCGGCCATCGCCCAACCCCAGCCGCCGTCCATATGGTCGCCGTAGTCCGTCCGGTACTGCGCAAGCGTGGTGAGAACAGGCATCGAGTATCAGTCCTTTGCGTGGGAACCGGGCTATCCAGTGTGCACCCGGGCGTAGGTCCTGGCCAGCGGAGTTTCCCGCACCCGGCATCGCAAGAACAACGGATCGCGACGGGGACGGACGCCGTGGCCCGTACCGCGGTGCTCGCGGAGTGTGACCAGAACCCGCCCGGTCATGGCGGCCGCGCAACCGGAGCCGCGCCGCATGCTTCGCGGTAGCACGCCTCGTGATAGCCGATCGCGTCGCTGAGTGCGCCCGCACGATCGATGCTCAGCAAAGATCCAAACGTCGGCTTCCCGCCAAGGACAGCAACGAGCGGCTCGTAGACGCCGATCACCCCGGTGCACCTGGCACAACGGCAGGGCGAGCAGCGGCAGGATGAGACACGTGCGTCGGCGCGGTGATGGCTCATGCTGGTCTTGGCGGCGCGGTCGTATTCCGGCCATGCAGCGTGTCACCCGGCGCCGAGCGCGACGATCGCAAAAGCCCGCGAGCCGCCTCCGTGGCAACTACGTGCAGGGCTGCGTCGCTGACGGCGATCCTCCTCACCGTTCGGCAGGACCGATCGACGCGGCACCGTCCCCCCGCTCTCCGCGACAGCCGCCGGCCGACGGGTCGCGCATCGCTGCGGCGACGTCGCGCGTCGAGATGACGCCGACGGGCCGGCCGCTCGCCGACTCGACGACGATGAGGTGTGTGAGCTCATGCTCGGACAACAGCTGCGCCGCGTGCTCGAGCGCCTCTCCGGTGCCGACCGTGATCGGCTGAGTAGCCGCGTCAGCCGCTGTCCGATCCGTACGCCCGGGCGCTCCGTCAGCCACGAGGTCAAGCCCGGACACGATTCCCCAGCCGGGCAATCCATCGTCGTCCATCCGGTGGACGACAACGCAGTGGACACAGGCCTCGGCCAAGATGCCTGCGACCACTCGGAGTGAGGTGCAGCCGTCACACGTGACGAGGCCCGTGCTCATCGCGTCGGCAACGCGATGAGCACCCGGCCCGGAGCGTCTCCCGACGCTTCCAGGCGGTTCGACGCCTGCAGTCGCACCGTCCCGCTCGTACGGGAGTGTGGTGATCGCCATGGCGATCGTCCTCCGCCCTCAGAGACTTGGTCATCGCCCAAGCTACGTGCCTCGGCGTACCGCGTCATCCGCGCCTCACCCGGACCGGCGTCGGTAGGAGCTACGGCCGTACCGCGACGACGAGCGGCCGTCGGCAGGTCGGGGCGAGCCGTCTCCGGGATGCGTAGCGCACCCGGCCGCAGGCCGCAGCCGAGCCAGTGAGGCCGGCCACCATGCAAATCCGTCGGCGGTCTGCGGGTTTCCACGGTCTCCGCGCCAGCGGGGTCCCCGGATGGCGCGGCGCTTCGCCTCGCGCAAGATGCAGTCGATGCACGACCGTCAAGAGCACCCGAGCCGGCAGACCTCCGCACCGCCCTGTGGTCGATCGTGCTCCGGCCGTGTCGCCGCCACCGAGCAAGGGAGTCTGTGATGCCCGGCGCCGCCGGACGGTTCTCCACCCTGATCAAGGCGAAGGTCAGCAAGCTGCTGGACCGCGCCGAAGATCCCGCCGAGACCCTCGACTACAGCTACCAGAAGCAGCTCGAGTCGCTGCAGAACGTCAAGAAGGGCATCGCCGACGTCGTCACGGCCAAGAAGCGCCTCCAGATGCAGGAGGGCCAGCTAAAGCAGGGGATCGTCAAGCTCGACGCGCAGGCGCGGCAGGCGATGAGCGCCGGCAAGGACGAGCTGGCTCGGACCGCGCTGGAGCGCAAGAACGTCGCCCAGACCGAGTTGCAGACGCTCGACACACAGGTCGCGGAGCTCGAGGCCCAGCAGGTCAAGCTGACCGAGTCCGAGCAGAAGCTGCGCACCAAGATCGAGGCGTTCCGGACCAAGAAGGAGGTCATCAAGGCCCAGTACTCCGCCGCCGAGGCCCAGGTCCGCATCTCCGAGGCCGCGACCGGCGTCGGCGAGGAGATGGCCGATGTCGGCCTCGCGATGCAGCGCGCCGTGGACAAGACCGAGAACATGAAGGCCCGGGCCGAAGCGGTCGGCGAGCTTGAGGCCTCGGGAGCCTTCGAGGACCTCACCGCCCTGGGCTCCGGCCAGGACGACATCGATCGGCAGCTGTCCGAGTTGTCGAGCTCGAGTGCGGTCGACGGCGAGTTCGCCAAGCTCAAGGCAGAGCTGTCGCCGGCGGATTCGCCGGTGCAGATCGAAGCACGGAACGTCCGGTCCGACGACGGGAGTGCCTCATGATTGTCCGGATCTCAGGCGACCGCCAGTACCACGTCGACGACATGGTCCTGGACCGGATCAACGAGATCGACGACGACCTCGAAGTCGCCGTACGCGCCGGTGACGAAGCGGGCTCTAGCCGCGAGCTGGCACGCCTGCTCGCGCTCATCCGCGACGCGGGCCAGCCGCTGGCCGCCGACAACCTGCTCCCCTCTGACCTCATCCTCCCGCCCGACGACATCTCGTTGCCCGAGCTCGCAGGCGAGCTGTCCACCGACGGCCTCATTCCCGGCTAGTGCTCGAACAGGAACTTGCCGCCGCCGACGGGCCGCTCGACCCCGAGGCTCTGCGAAACCTCCATGCCTATTGGCGCGCGGCGAACTACCTGTCCGTCGGACAGATCTACCTGCTTGACAACCCGCTGCTGCGCGAGCCGCTGCGCCTGGAGCACGTCAAGCCACGGCTGCTGGGCCACTGGGGCACCACCCCGGGCCTGAACTTCATCTACGCGCACCTCAACCGGGTGATCCGTGCGCGCGACCTGAGCGCCATCTACGTCACAGGGCCCGGGCACGGCGGCCCCGGGCTCCTCGCCAACACCTACCTCGAGGGCACCTACAGCGAGGTGTACCCGCACATCGGCCACGACGAGGAGGGCCTGCGCCGCCTGTTTCGCCAGTTCTCGTTCCCAGGCGGCATTCCCAGCCACGTCGCGCCCGAGACGCCGGGCTCGATCCATGAGGGAGGCGAGCTGGGCTACGCGCTCGTACACGCCTACGGCGCCGCCTTCGACAACCCGGACCTACTCGTCTGCTGCGTCGTCGGCGACGGCGAGGCCGAGACCGGTCCGATGGCCGCAAGCTGGCACTCCAACAAGTTCCTCAACCCAGTCCGCGACGGTGCCGTGCTGCCCGTGCTGCACCTGAATGGCTACAAGATCGCAAGCCCGACCGTGCTGGCGCGGATCCCGCGCGAGGAGCTGCGCTCGCTGCTTGAGGGCTATGGCTACGCGCCGCGCTTCGTCGAGGGCTCCGACCCGCACGAGATGCATCAGCGCATGGCGGGCGTGCTGGACGAGGTGGTCGAGGAGATCGCCGCGATCCAGCTTGCCGCGCGTCGCGACGGTGTCGAAGACCGCCCACGCTGGCCGATGATCGTGCTCTGCACCCCCAAGGGCTGGACAGGTCCGCAGGTCGTCGACGGCAAGCCGGCTGAGGGGTCATTTCGCTCACACCAGGTACCACTGGCCAACCTGGCGACAAGCCCTGAGCACCTCGCCCAGCTCGAGGCGTGGCTGCGGTCCTACGTGCCCGAGGAACTCTTCGACGACGCCGGCGCCCTGCGCGGCGAGATCGCCGCCCTCGCCCCCCAGGGCGAGCGTCGTATGGGCGCCAACCCGCACGCCAACGGCGGACTTCTGCTCCGCGACCTGGAGCTGCCCGACTTCCGCGACTACGCGGTCGCGACCCCGGCGCCGGGAGTCACGACCAGCGAGGCCACGCATGTGCTCGGCACATGGCTGCGCGACGTCGTCAAAGCCAACCCGGACAGCTTCCGGATCATGGGGCCCGACGAGACGGCCTCCAACCGCTTGGCCGCGGTGTTCGAAGTGACCGACCGGGCGTGGGACGCCGAGACGCGCGGCGACGACGACCACCTCGCTCCGGATGGGCGGGTGATGGAGGTGCTGAGCGGGCATCTCTGCCAGGGGTGGCTCGAGGGCTACCTGCTCACCGGCCGCCACGGGCTGTTCAACTGCTACGAGGCATTCGTCCACATCGTCGACTCGATGTTCAACCAGCATGCAAAATGGCTGAAGGTCACCCGCGAGATTCCATGGCGGCGGCCCGTCGCCTCGCTGAACTACCTGCTGTCCTCGCACGTGTGGCGCCAGGACCACAATGGCTTCTCCCACCAGGACCCGGGATTCATCGACCACGTCATCAACAAGAAGGCGGAGATCGTCCGGGTCTATCTGCCGCCCGATGCCAACTGCCTGCTGTCGGTGACCGACCACTGCCTGCGCAGCCGCCACTACGTCAACGTGATCGTTGCCGGCAAGCAGCCCGCCCTCAACTACCTCACGATGGACCAGGCTGTCACACACTGCACACGCGGACTCGGTACGTGGGACTGGGCCTCCAGCGACGGCGACGAACTTCCCGACGTCGTGCTCGGCTGCGCCGGAGACACCCCGACCCTCGAGGTGGTCGCCGCAGCCGGGCTGCTGCGGGAGCATCTGCCCGATCTGAAGGTCCGCGTCGTCAACGTCGTCGACCTCATGCGCCTGCAGCCCGAGTCAGAGCATCCCCACGGGCTCGCCGATCATGAGTTCGATGCGCTGTTCACGAGCGACCGGCCGGTGATCTTCGCCTACCACGGCTACCCATGGCTCATCCACCGCCTGACCTACCGGCGCACCAACCATCTCAACTTCCACGTGCGCGGCTACAAGGAGGAGGGCACGACCACGACCCCGTTCGACATGCTCATGCTCAACGACATGGACCGCTACCACCTGGTCATCGACGTCATCGACCGCGTGCCGGGGCTCGGTGCGCGCGCCGCGCACCTGCGCCAGCATCTGGTCGACGAGCGTCTGCGCCACCGCGCCTACACCAGGGAGCACGGTGACGACACGCCGGACGTGCGCGACTGGACCTGGCCAGCGGGCGACCCGACCGGCTAGGGCTCCGGCGCGTGCGGGTCCTCGTGGTCAACGCCGGATCGAGCAGCCTCAAGCTGCGGCTGCTCGACAGCGAAGACCGGACGATCGGCGAGCGCGAGCTCGCCGCGCCGCGTGCAGTCGTCGACGACGATCAGCTGCGCGCGGCACTGCAGGACGGGCTCAGCGAGGCCGACGCGGTCGGTCACCGGATCGTGCACGGCGGCGAGCACTTCCGTTCCGCCGTCCGCGTCGACCCCGACGTCAGGGTGGCGCTCGGCGAGCTCGCCGATCTCGCGCCGCTCCATCAGACCAAGTCCCTGGCTGCCCTGGACGCCGTTTCGTGCGCGCTGCCGGATCTCCCGGCGGTCGCATGCCTGGACACCGCCTTCCATGCAACGTTGCCGCCGAGCGCGTCGACCTACGCGCTGCCGCGCGCATGGCGCGAGCGCTGGCCCCTACGCCGCTACGGATTCCACGGGCTCTCGCACGCCTACGTCGCCCGCCGGACCGCCGAGCTGCTCGGGCGGCCCAGCGCGGAGCTGCGGATCGTCAGCTGCCACCTCGGCGCGGGCGCGTCGCTGTGCGCGATCAACGCGGGACGATCGGTCGACACGACGATGGGCTTCACGCCGCTGGAAGGGCTCGTGATGGCGACGCGCTCGGGCAACGTCGATCCTGGGTTGTTGCTCTGGCTCCTGGAGCACGAGCGCCTGGACGTCGGGGCCATGGCGCAGGCGCTCGAGCACGAGTCCGGGCTTGTCGGGCTCGCGGGCACGGCGGACATGCGCGAAGTCCTCGCGCGGGCCGGGGACGGCGAGGGTGACGCGACGCTGGCCCTCGACGTGTACGTGCACCGCCTTCGCGCCGCGATCGCGGCCATGGCGGTCGCGCTGGACGGCCTCGACGCGCTCGTCTTCACGGGCGGCGTCGGCGAGCGTGCCGCAGCGCTGCGCGCTCGCGCCGCCGACGGACTGTCACTGCTGGGCATCGCGCTCGACCCAGAGTGCAACGCCGCGAGTGGGAGCGACGTGGACATCGCGACGCCCGAGGCCGATGTCCGCACGCTGGTCATCGCCGCGCGCGAGGATCTCCAGATCGCCCGCGAGGTCCGCGGACTGCTCATCCCCGACAGCAGGCCGGCAGACCGATGAGCGGCGCTCTGCGGCTCCCACAGCACATCACGGCGTGTCTCTTTGACCTCGACGGCGTCTTGACCCGCACGGCCGAGCTGCATGCTGCCGCCTGGAAGCAGACCTTTGACGAGCTCCTGCGCCGCCGGGCGACCACGGGCGCCGCGCCGGTGGAGTTCGACGCGGGTGCCGACTACGACGCCTACGTCGACGGGAGGCCGCGCGCCGACGGCGTCCGGTCGTTCCTGACCTCCCGCGGCATCGCGCTCGCCGAGGGATCACCGACCGACCCGGCCTCGGCGGACACCGTCCATGGCGTGGCACTTCGCAAGAACGAGCTGGTGGGTGAGCTGATGGCCCGGCACGGCGTCGCCGCGTACGAGGGCTCGGTGCGCTTCCTCGCCGCGGTGCGGGCGGCCGGGCTGGGTGCCGCTGTGGTCACGTCGAGCGAGAACGCGGAGGCCGTGCTGCACGCGGCGGGCCTCGGGGCCGCATTCGACGTTCGGGTCGACGGCGTCGTCGCGCGCGAGCTCGGCCTCGCCGGGAAGCCGGCGCCCGATGTCTTCGAGGAGGCCGCGCGCCGCCTGGGCGTGACCCCAGGGCAGGCCGCGGTGTTCGAGGATGCGCTGGCCGGCGTCGCCGCCGGGCACGCAGGAGGCTTCGGCCTCGTGGTCGGTGTCGACCGCGCCGGACAGGCAGCCGAGCTTCACGCGCACGGTGCCGACGTCGTGGTCTCCGATCTCGCCGAGCTGATCGGCGCGCCATGAGCTGCCAGACCGATCCCTGGGCGCATCGCCAGACCGGCTGGTCGGCCGCCTCTGCCGCACAGGACGAGTCGCTGCTGGCGTTGAGCAACGGCTACCTGGGGCTACGCGGCACGCTGGACGAGGGCCAACCGAGCGCCGTGCCCGGCACCTACCTCAACGGCTTCTACGAATCCAGGCCGATCCCCTATGCCGACCGCGGCTACGGCGATCCGGAGTCCGACCAGGTCCTCGTCAGCGTCACTGACGGCACGAGGATCGGGCTGGTTGTCGACGGCGAGTCGCTCGACGTGCGGACCGGGACCGTGCTCGAGCACGAGCGGGTGCTCGACCTGCGTGCCGGCATGCTGATGCGCTCGCTGCGCTGGCGCGCTCCGAACGGCCATGAGGTGCGGGTGCGCACGCGCCGTCTCGTGTCGCTGGAACACCGCGAGCTCGCGGCGATCGAGTACGAGGTCGAGTCGGTCCAGCAGCCGCTGCGACTCACGGTGCAGTCCGAGCTCTCCGCCGAGCGCGCCGGAACTCACGAGTCCGCCGATCCGCGCGCCGGCGCCACGCTGCCGCCCGGCACCCTGATTCCCTGCCTGACCGCCCAGGACGGCCGCCGCGCGGTCCTCGTGCACCAGGCGAGGGCGAGCGGCCACATCGTGGCGGCCGGCATGGACCATCTCGTGGCGGACGCGGAGGGCGAAGAGGCGACCGAGGTCCTCGGCGGATCGCTGGCACGCTGGTCATTGAGCGTCGATGTCGAGCCGGGGCGGCCGCTGAGGCTGGTCAAGCTGCTGGCCTACCACTGGGCGGCTGACGGTGACCCGGCTTCGCTGGCCGCCGATGCGCAGCGCAGCCTCGATCAGGCGCGCGCCCTCGGATTCAAGGAGTTGGCCGCTCGCCAGCGTGCGGCCCTCGACGCGATGTGGGCGCGTGCGGACGTCGAGCTCGATGGCGACCCCGAGATCCAGCACGCAGTGCGCTACGCGCTGTTCCAGCTGCATCAGAACTCGGCGCATGCCGCCGGCCACGCGATCCCGGCCAAGGGCCTGACCGGCACCGGCTACAACGGCCACACGTTCTGGGACACGGAGATCTTCCTGCTGCCTGTCCTGACCTACTGCGCGCCGCACCATGTGGAGGCGGCGCTGCGCTGGCGCGCGTCGACGCTGCCCGCTGCCCGGGCAAAGGCACGCAGGCTCGGCCTGCGCGGCGCGGCGTTCCCGTGGCGAACGATCGGCGGCGAGGAGTGCTCGGGCTACCTGCCTGCCGGCACCGCCGCCTTCCACATCAACGCCGACATCGCCCACGCCGTCGCG
>JBKJRO010000120.1:0-35515 GCA_046594555.1 Solirubrobacteraceae bacterium | reverse complement strand
CGGCGGCGTGACGGTGAGGCTCGCGACGCTGCACAACGAGGAGGATCTCACGCGCAAGGACCTGCGCATCGGCGACGAGGTGATCGTGCTGCGCGCCGGCGACGTGATCCCGCAGGTCGTCTCGCCCGCGCCGCACGAGGTCGAGCGCGCCGGCCGGGCGCGGCCGCCGAAGCCGCCGAGTCGCTGCCCGGTCTGTGACACGCCGACGATCAAGCCCGAGGGGGCTGTCTTCACGAAGTGCCCCAACCGCGATTGCGACGGGCGCCGCTGGCAGCTGCTGTCGCACTTCGCCTCGCGTGGGGCGATGGACATCGAGAGCCTGGGGGAGAAGCAGGTCGAGCGGTTCATGGATCGTGGCCTGGTGCGGACGGCGGGCGACTTCTACCGGCTGACTTCCGAGCAGCTCGCCGAGATCGAGGGGCTCGGCGAGATCTCGGCCCAGCGCCTCGTGGCCGCGATCGCCGCGTCGAAGGAGCGGCCGTTCGCGCGGGTGCTGTTCGCGATCGGCATCGAGGGCGTCGGCGAGGTGACCGGCCGCAGCCTGGCCCAGCAGTTCCGCTCGATCGACGCGCTGCTGGAGGCGACGCCCGAGCAGATCGCGCAGACGCCCGGGATCGGACCGATCGTGGCCGGCCTCATCGCCGGGCAGCTGGCCGACGATCGCATGCGCGCCCTGATCGCCGACCTGCGTGAGCAGGGCCTGCCGTTCGCGGAGGCGGGCCCGCCCCCCAGTCAGGGACATCTGGCGGATAAGACGTTCGTGCTGACCGGCACGCTCCCGGATCTGACGCGGGAGCAGGCGACCGAGTGCATCCTGGCCGCCGGCGGCCGCGTCACCTCGTCGGTGTCGAAGAAGACGGACTACGTCGTCGCCGGAGCGAGCCCCGGGTCCAAGCTGGAGAAGGCCGAGCGGCTCGGCGTCACCGTGTTGGACGAGCCCGGGCTGCTCGCGCTCCTGGCGGACGGCTAGATCGACGCCAGCGCCGCGACCAGGCGATCCTGGGCCGCTCGCGCGTGGTCGAGCCGCACGCCGCTCATCATCACCGCGAAGGCGACCGGGACGCCGCCGGCCGGGGTGCAGTACCCGGCGAGCGTGCTGACGCCGTCGATCGTCCCCGTCTTGCCGCGGCAGGCGCCGGCGGCGGGCGTCCCGCGCATGCGGCGGGTCAGCGTTCCCGACCGCCCCGCGACGGCGAGCGACGCCTCGAAGGCGGGGCCCGCGACGGCATCCCGGTGCAGCGCGCCGAGCAGGTCGACCACCTCGCGGGGCGCGATCCGGTTGGCGCGCGAGAGCCCCGAGCCGTCGGCCACCCTCGCGCGCACGCCCACCGCGGCCGCGGTGGACGTGACGACGCCCGCGCCGGCGAGCGTCGTCCCGACCCCGGCGAAGCTGGCCCCGAGGTCCTTCAGCAGCGTCTCGGCATAGAAGTTGTCCGAGGGCACGTTCGTGCGCGTGGCGAGCTCCGCCATGGTCGGCGACGGCATGCCCGTGACGAGGTTCCGGAGCGGTGCGCCGGGCCCCGTGCGCGTGCGGCCGGCGATCTGCACGCCGCGGGTGCGCAGGGCGTGGGCGAAGGCCCGGGCGGCCGCCAGCGCCGGTTCACCGCTCGCCGACCAGCCGCGGCCGAGTGTCAGCGCGCCGAGGACGCCCTCGACGTCACGGTCGTACGCCCAGTCGGTCCGCGGGCCGCCGCGGCGGGTGTCGAAGCGCGACTCGTCGCCCACGACGGCCCCGTCGACGCGCCGGACGAGCGTCGCGACGCGGTGGGCCAGGTCGTCGATCCCCGCGCGGTCGAGCGTCGGGTCGCCGCCGCCCGCGAGCACGAGGTCGCCGACGGTGTGGCGTGACGCGTCCACCGGGTCGGTCGCCAGGACGTCGGTCGTGAGGCGCGCCTGCGGGCCGAACCGCCGCAGCGCCGTCGACGTGGTCAGCAGCTTCTGCACCGAGGCGGGGATCCTGGGGGTCGAGGCGCGGGCGCTGTAGAGCGTCGCACCGGTTCGCAGGTCACGGACGAAGACCCCGCTGCGCGATCCGGCCCCCGTGAGCGCACGGTCCAGCCGCGCGGCGATCCGCGCGGCCGGCGGCGCGGCGGCGGCCGGGACCGCCGCGAACCCCGCACCGAGCAGGGAGATCGCGACGAGCGCGAGCGGGGCTGGGCGTCGAGGGGAGCGCATCGCTGGTGTGCAGGACGGTACCGGCCCCGGCCTGACCGGACGCCGGTGCAATGGGCCGACCGGCGGACCTCTGAACATTCGGGCCACCGCGCGGGGTAGACTGAGGTCGATGGGCAAGGTGGTCAAGCTGGACCGGGCCTCGCAGGGACGCACGAACGGTGCGAACCGTGGTTCCCGGCGGCCCAAGCGCTCCAAGACCGCGCTGGTCCTCGGTGGCGGCGGCTTCACCGGCGGCGTGTACGAGATCGGTGCCCTGCGCGCCCTCGACCTGCTGTCCGTCAATCGCACCGTCAATCAGTTCGACGTCTACGTCGGCACCAGCGCCGGGTCGTTCGTCGCCTCGCTCGCCGCCAACGGCATCACGCCCGAGGAGATGATGCGCGTCGTCAACCAGCAGGTCCCGACGCCGTTCCGCGACATCGACGTGACGACCGTGCTGCGCCCGAACCTGCTCGAGTTCGCGCGCACCGGCGCCCTGCTGCCGTGGCGGATCGCGAGCCTCGCCCGCGAGATCGCCCCGCAGTGGCGGTCGATCTCGGCGATGGACATCGTCCTCGGCCTGGCCAAGGACCTGCCGTCCGGGCTCTACAGCGGCGCGGGCATCGAGCAGTACGTCCGCGCGGTCCTCTCGGACCCTGACCGCACCGACGACTTCCGCGCGCTGAACAACGAGCTGTACCTCGTCGCGACGGACCTGGACACCTGCGAGCGGATCGTCTTCGGGGCGGAGGGCTGGGACGACATCCCGGTCTCCACCGCCGTCCGCGCCTCGACCGCCCTGCCGATGGTCTACAAGCCCGTCAAGGTCCGCGAGCGCGAGCTGATCGACGGCGGGATCATCTCGACGACGAACATCGACATCGCGATCCACGCCGGCGCCAAACTCGTGATCGTCGTCAACCCGATCGTCCCCTACGTCAACGACTTCTCGAAGCAGATCAAGACGCCGCTCGGCTCGCGCCCGCGCCACGTCAGCGACATGGGCTTCGCGCAGATCGGCTACCAGACGTTCAAGATCCTGGCCTACCAGCGCCTACACGAGATGGCGCGGCAGTGGCAGCAGAAGTACCCCGACGTCGACATCCTGCTGATCGAGCCCGAGCCCGACGACGAGCTGATGTTCCAGACGTCGGTCATGGACTTCACCAAGCGGATCGACATCGCCCGACACGGCTTCCAGTCCGTGACGCTGAAGCTCGCCGAGGACTACGACACGTACAAGGAGGTGCTCGGCCGCCACGGCATCGAGATCTCCGCGACGCGCGTCAACAAGGTCGTCAAGCACGTCACCCGCGAGAAGGAGAAGACGCGGGCCTGGCGGCGCATCCTGGAGCAGACGACCTCCACCCTCCTGCGCCAGTCGGCATCCGAGTCGCTTGATGGGCTTGACGACGAGGCTTCGGTCTCGTCCGGCGTGTGATTCTCCGTGCCGCGATGTGCTCGCGGATCTCGCGGCGCCTGAGTCGCCGTGTGTGGCCGCGGTCTGTGCCGAGCACTACCTCTCGCTCGGGTGGTGGTTGACGGCTCCGTGCGGCGTCGCCGGTGGTCCGGGGGAGAGCGCTTGCTGGGCTGGGCGGGACGGTTCTCGGCTGACCGCGCGCAGTTGTGCTGCCCCTGGCGCCCGCAAGTGCGCGCGGTCGCCGTGGTGGCGCGCGCGCGGTGGCCCTTGGTGCCGCTGTCTCGAGCTGCCGGTGGCGTGGTCGACCGCGACCCGGACGCGGTGCGCCGCGCCGTCAGTCCTGCTCGAGCGCCTGGGCGAGGGACCGCAGGAAGCGGTCGGTCGCGGGAGCGTCGTGGAGCTGGACGCGGACGCTCCGGGGGTCGCCGAGCGGGCCGCCGCCGCGGATGGTGATGCCGGCGCGGGCCAGGCGGCTGGTCAGCTCGGCGCCGTCGATCTCGTGGGCGGCGAGCCAGACGAAGTTGGCGTGGCTCTCGGTGACGTCGACGGGCAGCTCGCGCAGGCCCGCGATCATGCGCGCGCGCTCGTCGGAGATCGTGCGCAGCCGCCGGCGCAGCACGCGCTCGCCCGACCGCAGCGCCTCGAGGACGCCGGCGTTGGCCAGCTCGCCGATGCCGGTCGGGGGGGCGAGCTCCAGCAGGACCTGCTCCGATCCGTGGCCGCTGATCGCGTAGCCGCAGCGCAGGCCCGCGAGGCCCCAGGCCTTGGAGAACGTGCGGAAGCAGATCAGTCGCGGATGGTCGTCCGTCAGCCGCAGCGCGGCGTCGCGCTCCTCGGCGTCGACGAAGTCGCGCAGCGCCTCGTCGAGCAGCACGACGACCCGCTCGGGGAGCGCGTCCAGCAGCCGGCGGATCTCCGCGAGCGGGAGCAGCTCGCCCGTGGGGTCGTTGGGGTTGCAGACCGCGATGACGCGGGTGCGCTCGTTGACGGCGCTCAGCAGCGCGTCGACGGAGAACCCGGGGACCGGCACGACGCTGCCGCGAGCCTGCCGTGCCATCACCGGGTACAGCGGGTAGGACGGCCATGGCGTGATCAGCTCGTCGCCCGGCTCCATCAGGGCGTGCGCCGCGGCGAGCAGGAGCTGTGCGGCGCCGTCGCCGATGACGACGCGCTCGGCCGGCACGGCGTGGCGGATCGCCAGCTCGCTGCGCAGCTGGGTGGTGCTGTCCAGGTACTGGTGCAGACCGCGGCGCGCGGCGAACGTGATCGAGTTGACGATGTCCGACGGCGGCAGCGCGGGCCACGTCGTCCGCGACAGGTCGAGCGGAGGGACGCGGGCGAGCGCCTTCGCGCGCCGTTCGTCGGCCTCGGTGCGCAGCTCGACGCTGAGCTCCTCGTCCGACATCTCCTCGAACTGCTTGTAGTGGTCGAGAATTCCCATCTCGCCAGCTACGCCGAGTTGTTCTTCAGCGAGTCGGCGAGGCCACCGAGGAGGATCAGCCAGATCGAGAACAGGGTGACGCCGACGATCGCCGTGTAGGCGAAGACGCGGCCGATGACACCCTCGCGCTGGTCGACGCCGGCGGCGCGGCGCGCGAGGATCCACAGGTAGTCGAGCTGCTTCATCGCGACCAGCCCGATCATGTACGTCGCGAGGATGCCGAAGAACGCGGCGCTCAGCCCGAAGAAGATGTGGTGGGCGAAGTACGGGACCTGCGAGACGATCCACAGCCAGCCGACCGGGATCGGGCCCCAGAAGAGCAGCGCGACGAAGATCATCAGCCCCAGGAGGCAGCCGGCGACGACCGCGTCGCGGCGCCGCTGGCGCACGTCGCCCTGCTCGGGCGGCGTGCGGTACTTGACCGGGCGCGTGCCCGGCCGCCGGCCGACGAACAGCCCGCCGTTGTCTGTGGGATCCGACCGCACCGCAGAAAGGTTACGGACTGGACCGTGCGGGGGACTCAGCCGCCGTACAGCTCTTCGAACCGATCGGCGTACTTCTCGTTGACGATGTTGCGCTTGACCTTCAGCGTCGGCGTCAGCTCGCCGGTCTCCTGCGACAGGTCGTGGTCGAGGATGAAGAACTTCTTGACCTGCTCGACCTGGGCGTACTTCTCGTTCGAGCGGTCGAGCTCGGCCTGGATCAGCGCGCGCACCTCGGGGTGCACCGCGAGCGCGGCGGTCGAGGTGTCCTCGATGCCCTGCTTGGTGGCCCAGGGAACGATCTCCTCCTCATCGAGCGTGATCAGCATCACCGGGAACGGCCGGCGGTCGCCGTGCATCACGGCCTGCGAGACCCAGCGCGTCTGCTTGAGGTCGTTCTCCAGGTTCGCGGGCGTGAGGTTCTTGCCGCCCGCCGTGATGATGATGTCCTTCTTGCGACCGGTGATGAAGACGTAGCCGTCCTCGTCGACCTTGCCGACGTCGCCGGTGTGGAGCCAGCCGTCGACGATCGAGCCGAAGCTCGCGTCGTCGTTCTTCCAGTAGCCGCCGAAGATGTTGGCGCCCTTGATGAGGATCTCGCCGTCCTCCTCGGCGATCTTCACCTCGACGCCCGGCAGCGCGCGGCCGACCGAGCCGAACCGGTGGTGCTCCGGCGTGGAGAAGGTCGCGACCGTTGCGGTCTCCGTCATGCCATAGCCCTCCATGACGGGGACGCCGGCGGCGTAGAAGAAGCGCAGGATGTCCTGGGCGATCGGCGCGGCGCCGGTGACGGCCTCGCGCAGACTGCCGCCGAACGCGGCGCGCACGTTGACGAACAGCTTCTCGTCGAACTGGTCGAACGCCGCCTGCAGCTCGGCCGGGACGGCCTGGCCGGTGATCTGCAGGTCGTGGACCTGGACGCCGACCTCCGTCGCCTTGGCGAGCGTGGCCGGATCGACGTTGCCCGCGACGAGCGTGTAGAGCTTCTCGAAGATGCGCGGGACGGACGGCAGGTAGGTCGGCTTGACCTCGGCCAGCTCGGGGATGATCCGCTTCGTGTCGCCGGTCCAGAAGGCGATCGTCGTGCCGGTGTCGGCGGCGGTCAGCTGGATCAGCAGGGCGAACGCGTGCGCGAGCGGCAGGTACAGGTAGACGACCTCGTCACCGCCGGACAGCAGCCCGCGGGCCTCGACCATGTGCAGCACGGAGCGGTAGTTGCCGTGCGTCAGGACGCAGCCCTTCGGCGGGCCGGTCGTCCCGGACGTGTAGATGAAGGTGTACGGGTCGTCCGGGGTGATCGACTCGTAGCGGGCCTGCAGCTGCGCGACATCAACGTTGCGGCCGGTCGAGCGCAGATCGTCGAGTGCGATCACGTCGCCGACGTCGCCGGCGGCGTCGATCGCGATGATCCACTCGAGCTTGGGCAGCCGGTCGCGGACCTCGGTGATCTTGGCGATCTGCTCGGCGTTCTCGCAGACGATGCCGATCGACTCGGAGTTGCCCGCGACCCACTCGCACTCCGCCGGGGAGTTGGACGGGTAGATCGGCACGACGACGCCACCGGCCGCGCTGATGCCGAATGAGCAGTAGCTCCACTCCGGGCGCGTGTCCGAGAGCAGCGAGACGCGGTCGCCGGGCTGGACGCCCAGGCCGAGCAGGCCGCGGCCGATCTCGGACACGATCTCGCCCACCTGCGCGAAGCTGACGTCGGTCCACGTGTCGCCGACCTTCTGGCGCATCGCGGGCACGTCGGCGTACTGCTCGGCTGCTCGCGGCAGCAGGTCGGCGATCGTCGTCGACCCGGTGGTCTGGATCGTGCCAGCCTCCATCGGTCTCCTCCTTGGCTGAAGAACTGGGGAGGCGCGACTCTACCTCGCGCGGCGACCCGGCGCGAGCGCGACCCGGATGATCCCGGCCACCCGCAGACGCGCCGCTGGGCGGCGCGTCATCGCATCATGCTGGGCGGGTGGACGATCCGTCAGGTACTGCGGTGCTGCATGCTGGCGGGGGTTGCCAGCGTCGCATGGAACAGGGTCTTGTCGATGCGTCCCTGGAAGATCGGGACGCCCAACTCCACGCACTTCGTGATCACGTCGCGACGCTCGAGCCCGGCCTCTCGTGCCAGCTCGGTCGGCGTCAGATGGTTCGCCATCGGGTTGTCCCTCCAATTCGGTGGTGACAGGTGATCGGGAAGAACCCTAACGCGCTGACCGGATGGTCAGCAAGTGGTGTTGGCCGCTCTGTGCGCAAGAAGGCGCGCAAACGCGCACGAGTCTGCGCGCGGGGGCCGTCAGATCGGGTTCGGGACGTCGATGAACGCGTGCGTGAGGCCGAACTCGGCAGCGAGCAGATCGCCCAGGCGCCGGACGCCGAACGTCTCCGTCGCGTAGTGGCCGGCTGCCAGGACGTGGATCCCGGACTCGTGGGCCTGGTTCATGATCCGCTCGCTCGGCTCGCCGAGGATGAACGCGTCCATCCCCGCGGCGATCGCGTCGGCGAGGTAGTCCGAACCGCCGCCGGAGACGATGCCGACGCGGCGGATGCGCTCCGGCCCGCGGGTGAAGGCGAGCGGCTCGCGCCCGCCGACCGCCTCGCGGGTGCGCGCGATGAGCTCGTCGATCGTGCAGCCGTCGGCCGGCAGGGTCGCGGCGACGCCGATCGGCGGCCCCGAGGCGGTCGGGAGCGGGACCCAGCCCGCGGCGCCGATGGCGGAGGCCAGCAGGGCGTTGTTGCCGTGCTCCGGGTGGGCGTCCAGCGGGAGGTGGTGGGCGATCAGCGACACGTCGGCGTCGAACAGCAGTTGCAGCCGGCGCTTGGCCGGGCGGTCGAGCTGGAGCGGTGCGCCCTTCCAGAACAGGCCGTGGTGGACGAGGATCGCGTCCGCGCTCGCGTCGATCGCCCGCTCGAACAGCTCTGCGCCGGCCGAGACCCCGGTGACGAGGGTCGCGACCTCGTCGTTCCCGGGCACCTGGAGCCCGTTGGGGCAGGAGTCGGCGAACGACCCGGGATCGAGCAGGGCGTCGAGGCGGGCGATGATCTCCGTCAGCTGGGCCACGGGCGCAACGTACCGGCGCCGCGCGACCGCCGCGACCTTGCCATACTCGTCCGGCCTCGGGGCGTGGCGCAGCCTGGTAGCGCGCGCCGTTCGGGTCGGCGAGGTCCCCGGTTCGAATCCGGGCGCCCCGATGCAGTGCCTGTGAGAGCCCGCGTACCCGACGCGGGCTCTCGTCGTTCTGCGGCGAGACCGGATCCATGCACGTCCCGGCGTGTCTGGATCCGGGCGCGGCGCGGGCGCCTAGGCGACGGGGGCGGTCGCCGCGCGGCGCGCCACCTCGGCGCGCACGACCGGCGCGACCTGCGTGCCGAACAGCTCCATCGAGCGCAGCACGTCGCGGTGCTCGACGGCGCCGAGGCTCATGTGGGCGAGGTAGCGGTCGTGGCCGAACAGCTCGTGCTGGAAGAGGATCTTCTCGGCGATCTCCTCCGGCGAGCCGACCGCGAGCGCGCCGCGGGGCGAGCGCAGGGCGCGGTACTGCTCGACGCCGGACGGCGGCCAGCCGCGCTCGCGTCCGATCTTGTTCATGCCCTCCAGGTAGGTGCGCATGAAGGCGGCGTCGGCCTCGTGGACGTCGGCGCCGAGGAAGGCGTGGGTGTTGATCGCGAGCTTCAGGATCGACGGGTCGTGCCCCGCACGGCGGCCCGCTTCGTGGTAGAGTTCGACGAGCGGCGCGAAGCGCTCGGGCTGCCCGCCGATGATCGCGATCGTCAGCGGCAGGCCCAGCGTGCCCGCGCGGACGACGGACTCCGGTGAGCCGCCGACGGCGACCCAGACGGGCAGCGGATCCTGGACCGGGCGCGGGTAGACGCCGGCGTGGTCCAGCGCGGGGCGGTGGCTGCCGGACCAGGTGACGTGGATCTGCTCGCGGATCGCCAGCAGCAGCTCGAGCTTCTCGGCGTACAGCTCGTCGTAGTCCCGCAGGTCCTGGCCGAACAGCGGGAAGGACTCGGTGAACGAGCCGCGCCCGGCCATGATCTCCGCGCGGCCGCCCGAGAGCAGGTCGACCGTCGCGAATTGCTGGAAGACGCGCACCGGGTCGTCGGAGCTGAGCACCGTCACGGCGCTCGACAGGCGGATCCGCTCGGTCCGGCCGGCGGCGGCGCCGAGCACCACGGCGGGGGCGGACACCGCGTAGTCGGGGCGGTGGTGCTCGCCGACGGCGAACACGTCGAGGCCGAGCTGATCGGCCAGCTGCACCTCCTCGAGCAGCTCGCGCAGCCGCCGTTCCGGGGTCGTTCCCGCGTGGACGTCACCGAAGGTCGCCAGTCCGAGTTCCATGCGGCGAGCCTAGCATATGATTGCGTGTGCAACTACATCGCCCTGCGAGGATGCGCCGATGCTGACCGCCGACGTGCAGCGCTGGGAGCGCGAGGGCGCCTACGAGGAGGTCGCGGGCCGCCGGCTGTTCGTCCGTCGCAGGGCCGGCAGCGGTCCCCGCGTCGTCCTCCTCCACGGCTTTCCGTCGAGCTCGTTCGACTGGGCGCCGCTGCTGGCCGCACGACCGGACTGGGAGGTCCTGGCGTTCGACGTCCTCGGCTTCGGGCTGTCCGACAAGCCGGCGGACCACGTCTACTCGCTGTCGTGGCAGGCCGACGCGGTCGAGGAGCTCGTGCGGCGCGCCGGGCCGGAGCCGGTCGTCGTCGTCGCGCACGACATGGGCACCTCCGTCGCGACCGAGCTGATGGCGCGCGACCTGCGCGGCGAGCTGACGATCGCGCTGTCCGCCGTGCTGCTGTTCAACGGCAGCATCCTGCTGGACCGCGCGAGCCCGACGATCGGGCAGCGCCTGCTGCGCAGCCGCGGCGGCGCACTGTTCGCGCGGCTGAGCAGCGAGCGCGTCTTCCGCGCCCAGTTCGGCCAGGTCTTCTCCGAGGCGCACCCGCTGACGCGCGCGGACGCCGCCGACCACTGGTCGCTGGTCAGCCATCACGGCGGACACCGGCTGGGGCACAAGCTCGTGCACTACATGGACGAGCGTGACCGGCTGACCGAGCGCTGGCACGGCGCCGTGCGCGACTGGCCGGGCGACCTGAGCCTGGCCTGGGGCCTGCTCGACCCCGTCGCGACGACCGCCGTGCTCGACGGCCTGCGCGAGCTGCGCCCCGGCGTTCCCGTCATCGAGCTGCCCGACCTCGCGCACTACCCGCAGCTCGAGGCGCCCGAGCGGATCGCCGCCGTCGTGGACGGCGTGCTGGAACGCGTCGGCGCCTAGCGGCGCGCCTCACCAGACGGTCGGCTCGTAGTCCTTGAGGAAGACGCCGCAGAGGTCCTCGCCGGCCTCGCCGCGGACGATCGGGTCGTAGACGCGCGCGGCGCCGTCGACCAGGTCCAGCGGCGCGTGGAAGCCCTCGTCGGCGAGCCGCACCTTCGTGTGATGCGGGCGCTCGTCGGTGATCCAGCCCGTATCGACGCTCGTCATCAGGATGCCGTCGCCGAGCAGGTCCGTCGCGCTGGTGCGCGTGAGCATGTTCAGCGCGGCCTTGGCCATGTTCGTGTGCGGGTGGCCGGGGCCCTTGTACCCGCGGCCGAACGAGCCCTCCATCGCCGACACGTTGACGACGTACGTGCGCCGGGCCGGTGACGCCGCGAGCGCGGCGCGCAGGCGGCTGACGAGGATGAACGGCGCCGTCGCGTTGCAGAGCTGCACCTCGAGCATCTCGAGCGGGTCCACGTCGTCGACGTTCTGCGTCCAGCTGTTGATGTGGGTGATGTCGGGGACCAGCCCCCCGGCGTCGATCGCCACGCCGGACCCGATGCGCGCCGGGTCGGCCGAGCGTGCGACGAGCGCGAGCTCGGCGAGCGCCGAGGGGTCGAGCGCCCCGCCCGCGAGCGCCGAGGTGAGCAGCGTGGGGTGGGCGGCCCGTGCGCTGCCGAAGGTGATGACCTGCGGCATGTCGCCCGGCGGGAGCGGCGCAGCCTCGGCATCGACGAGGTGCGCGTAGGAGCCCGGCGAGCGGCGCACGGTCTGCGCCGCGTTGTTGATGAGGATGTCGAGCGGGCCCTGCTCGGCGACGGAGTCCGCGAGCGCGACGACCTGGCCCGGGTCGCGCAGGTCGATGCCGACGATGCGCAGCCGGTGCAGCCAGTCGGCGCTGTCGTCCATCGACGCGAAGCGGCGCGCGGCGTCGCGCGGGAAGCGCGTCGTGATCGTCGTGTGGGCGCCGTCGCGCAGGAGCCGCAGCGCGATGTACATGCCGATCTTCGCCCGGCCGCCGGTCAGCAGCGCCCGGCGTCCGTCGAGGTCCGTGCGCGCGTCGCGGCGCTCGTGGTGCGTGGCGGCGCAGGCGGGGCACAGCTGGTGGTAGAAGGCGTCGACCTGCGTGTAGCGCTGCTTGCAGACGTAGCACGGGAGGGCCTTCAGCAGCGTCCCGGCGCTGGCGCCCGTCGCCTCGGAGACCAGCGGGATGCCGCGCGTCTCGTCGTCGATCCGGCCGGGCGCGGCGGTCGCGGTGCGCTCGAGGACGGCGCGGTCCGTCGCGGCGATCGTCTGGCGCCGCTCGCGCCGGCGACGCTTCTTGATGTGCATGTAGAGCTTCGCGGTGGCGCGCTGGACCGCGACCGCATCGGGGTGCTCGGGCGGCAGGTCGTCGACCTGCGCGAGCACGTCGAGACAGGCCTGCAGGTCCGCCGGGTCGATCCCGCTCACGCGGTCGCCTCAGCCTCGTACAGCCCGACGAGCATGCCGCGGAAGCTCTCCCACTGGCGGCGGCTGCGGTCGCTGCCGGGATGCAGCATGTCGAGCAGCGACAGGCCGCGGGCCGCAGCGATCGACATCTCGACCAGCGGCTCGAAGTCGCGCCGGGCCGCGAGCTCGGGAAACATCCGCCGCACGAGCTCCATGGTCTGGCGGTCCAGGTCGCGCTCGATCGGCACCAGCTGGGCGCGCAGCTCCGGGTCGGTCCGCGCGTGGGACCACAGGTCGAGCGCCGCCTGGAAGAGCTGGCTGGCGTAGAAGCTCCAGATGATGTCCAGGGCCGCGGGCAGGCGCTCGGGGCCGGCCGGCAGGCGGTCAGCTGCGGCCAGTGCCTCGGCGTGGCGCTTGGTGGCGAGCTGCTGCAGGGCGGCGGCGATCAGCGCGTTGCGCGTCTGGAAGTGGTGCAGGTGTGCCCCACGGGAGACCCCGGCCCGCAGCGCGACCCGGCTCGTCGTGGTGCCCGCGTAGCCGTCCTCGACGAGGCACTCGATCGTCGCCTCGAGCAGCGCCTCGCGCGTGGCCGCGCTGCGCTGGGCCTGCGTTCGGCGGCTGGGAGTGGGGGCGGCGTGGGCGGTCATCGCGGGCAAGCGTAGCGAGGTTACGTTCACGACTGAATGTTCTTGCGCTACAGTCCCCCGGTCCCCGAGCCACGCGGCGACGTACGCGCCGGCGCGCATGGCCCTGTCTGTCACCGAAGGAGCACGATTCATGAGTACCGAGGCCTTGGTGTTCGACGCGGTTCGCACGCCGCGCGGAAAGGGCAAGTTCAACGGCTCGCTGCACGGCACGAAGCCCGTCGACCTCGTCGTCGGTCTGATGCACGAGGTGCTGATCCGCAACGAGAAGCTCGATCCCAACCGGATCGACGACGTGGTGCTCGGCTGCGTGTCGCCCGTGGGCGACCAGGGCGCCGACATCGCCAAGACGGCCGCGATCAAGGCCGGCCTGCCGGACACCGTCGCCGGCGTTCAGCTCAACCGCTTCTGCGCATCCGGCCTGGAGGCCGTCAACATCGCGGCCCAGAAGGTCGCCTCCGGCTGGGAGGACCTCGTCCTCGCCGGCGGCGTCGAGTCGATGTCCCGCGTCCCGATGGGCTCCGACGGCGGCGCCTGGGCGATGGACCCGGAGACGAACTACGACACGTCGTTCATCCCGCAGGGCGTCAGCGCCGACCTGATCGCCACGATCGAGGAGTTCAGCCGCGAGGACGTCGACGCCTACGCGGTGCGCTCGCAGCAGCGCGCGTCCGCCGCACAGGCCGAGGGCCGGTTCGCCGGCTCGGTCGTCCCGGTCAAGGACCTCAACGGCCAGGTCGTGCTCGACAACGACGAGTTCATCCGCGCAGGCACCACGGTGGAGACGCTCGGCAACCTCAAGCCCTCGTTCCAGATGATCGGCGACGCGGGCGGCTTCGACGCCGTCGCGCTCCAGAAGTACCACTGGATCGAGAAGATCGAGCACGTCCACACGCCCGGCAACTCGTCCGGCATCGTCGACGGTGCCTCGCTGCTGGCGATCGGCAACGCCAAGACCGGTGAGGACCTGGGCCTGACGCCGAAGGCGCGGATCCTCGCGACCGCCGTCTCCGGCGCCGACCCGACGATCATGCTCACCGGTCCTGCCCCCGCAGCGCGCAAGGCGCTCGCGAAGGCCGGCCTGACGGCAGAGGACCTCGATCTCGTCGAGATCAACGAGGCCTTCGCCGCCGTCGTCCTGCGGTTCGTCCGCGACATGGGCCTGGACATGGAGAAGGTCAACGTCAACGGCGGCTCGATCGCCATGGGCCACCCGCTCGGCGCGACCGGCGGGATGATCCTCGGCACGATCATCGACGAGCTGCACCGCACCGGCGGCCGCTACGGCCTCGCCACGCTCTGCGTCGGCGGCGGCATGGGCATCGCAACCGTCGTGGAGGCGATCTGACATGGCTGAGAGCACCACGATCCGCTGGGAGCAGGACGCCGACGGCGTCGTCATCCTGACGCTCGACGATCCGAGCCAGTCCGCGAACACGATGAATGCGGCCTACTTCGCGTCGATGGCCGCGACCGTCGACCGGCTCGAGGCCGAGAAGGACGCGATCACGGGCGTCGTCATCACCTCCGGCAAGAAGACCTTCTTCGCCGGCGGCGACCTGCACGACCTGAAGTCCGTCACGAAGGAGAACGCGGAGGAGTTCGCCGCCGCGATCCGCGAGGGCAAGTCGCAGCTGCGGCGCCTGGAGACGCTCGGCAAGCCGGTCGTCGCGGCGATCAACGGCGCGGCGCTCGGCGGCGGGCTGGAGATCACGCTCGCCACGCATCACCGCATCGCGGTCGACAGCCCGAAGGTGCAGCTCGGCTTCCCCGAGGTGCAGCTCGGCCTGCTTCCCGGGGCCGGCGGCGTCGTGCGCTCCGTGCGGATGCTCGGCATCGTCGACGCGCTGATGCAGCTCCTGATGCAGGGGCAGCGGCTGCGCCCGGCCAAGGCCAAGGAGCTCGGCATTCTCGACGAGCTCGTCGCCACCCAGGACGACCTCGTCCCCGCCGCCAAGGCGTGGATCGCGGCCAATCCGGAGGCGGTCCAGCCGTGGGACGTCAAGGGCTACAAGATCCCCGGCGGCACACCGTCGAACCCGAAGCTGGCGCAGAACCTGCCGGCGTTCCCGTCGAATCTGCGCAAGCAGCTCAAGGGCGCGACCTACCCGGCGCCGCACCACATCATGGCCGCGGCCGTCGAGGGCGCGCAGGTCGACTTCGACACCGCGCTGGAGATCGAGGGCCGCTACTTCGTGGACCTCGCGACCGGCCAGGTCGCGAAGAACATGATCCAGGCGTTCTTCTTCGACCTGCAGCAGGTCGGCGGGGACCGGGGGCGGCCGGAGGGCATCGAGCCGTTCCAGGCGAAGAAGGTCGTCGTCCTCGGCGCCGGCATGATGGGCGCCGCCATCGCCTACGTCTGCGCGAAGGCGGGCATCGACGTCGTGCTGAAGGACGTCGAGCAGGCAGCGGCCGACAAGGGCAAGGCCTACTCGCAGACGCTCGTCGAGAAGGCCGTCTCGCGCGGCCGCTCGACGCCGGAGCAGGGCGAGGAGCTGCTGGCGCGGATCACGGCGACCGCCGACCCGGCCGCGGCCGACGGCGCGGACCTCGTGATCGAGGCCGTGTTCGAGGACCCGGCGGTCAAGGCGCAGGTCTTCGCCGAGATCGAGCCGCATCTGATGTCATCCGCGCTGCTCGGCTCGAACACCTCGACGCTGCCGATCACGGCGCTCGCCGAGGGCGTGTCGCGCCCGGCAGACTTCATCGGGCTGCATTTCTTCAGCCCCGTGGACAAGATGCCGCTGCTCGAGATCATCAAGGGCGAGCAGACCAGCGACGAGACGCTCTACCGCGCGCTCGACCTGGCGAAGCAGATCAAGAAGACGCCGATCGTCGTCAACGACAGCCGCGGCTTCTTCACCAGTCGCGTCATCGGGACGTTCATCACCGAGGGCATCGCGATGCTCAAGGAGGGCATCCCGGCGCCGTCGATCGAGCAGGCGAGCAGCCAGGCCGGGTACCCGGCGCCGGTGCTGCAGCTCAGCGACGAGCTGAACCTGAACCTCGCGGCGAAGATCCGCAAGGCGACGAAGGAGGCCATCGAGGCCGAGGGCGGCACGTGGGTGACGCACCCCGCGCACGACGTCATCGACGAGATGCTCGAGGAGGGGCGCGGCGGCAAGCTCGCCGGCGCCGGCTTCTACGACTACGAGGACGGCAAGCGCCAGGGGCTGTGGGCCGGCCTGAAGACGAAGTACCCGCCCACGGACGACCCGGCGTCGATCTCGCTGCGCGACCTCGAGGAGCGGATGCTCTTCGCCGAGGCGCTCGAGACGGTCAAGTGCCTGGACGAGGGCGTCATCGAGTCCGTGGCCGACGCGAACATCGGCTCGATCATGGGCATCGGGTTCCCGGGCTGGTCCGGAGGTGTCCTGCAGTACATCAACGGATATGAGGGCGGGGTCACCGGCTTCGTCGCCCGCTCGCACGAGCTGGCCGCGGCCTACGGCGACCGCTTCGAGCCGCCGGCCTCGCTGGTGGAGAAGGCCGAGCGCGGCGAGATCTACGCCGACCAGCAGGCGCTCGCCTCGGTCTGACGTTCCGCGGTGCGTGAGCCCCGCGCCGAGTGGCGGGGGGCTCACGCACTCGCCCTGGTGCCGGCCGGGAAGGGCCGGCGTGGGGGCGCTGGCGCAGGCTGGCGACCTGTCGCCCGCACGATCGGCGGAGTTCAGGCGAGCTTCGCGCAACTTTGCACCCCTGAGGTGTACAACGGCGCGAACCTCTTGACCGGGCCGCTCTGGCGACATTCCCCGAACGCTCGCCCAGGCGGCTTCCTGTCGCCGGACCGTCGGCGCGTCGGTCTTCACCGGGAACCGCGTGCGATTCGTCCCGCCCGGCGGGACTCATCGCATGCGGTTCTGTCGCAGCGGACGATGTGGACCCGGGCGGCCCGTCCGGAGCGCCGGCGCAGTGCCATCCGCCGGCGACATTCCTGAATGCTGGCGCGGGCGAGCGGCGCGTCGCCGCACGCGTCCCACCTAGATGCTCGCATGCATACTCAGGTGGGGCGGTCCACCGGCCGCTGCAGTGCTCGCATTGCGACAGCACGTTCTCGCTTGAAGCCCCGGACGCGGGCCGCCGCCTGCGCGATGTCGCCGCCGCCGGCGTGCCGCTCGGTCATGCGCCGGACTGTCGCCCATGGCGTACCGGGGCGTCCCGGCGATGCACGGGCGGCCGGGAACCGGCACAGTTGCAGGGATGACCGGGTCCGGCACCACCTCCTTGCAGCCGCCGGTGGTGGCGCCACGGCACCGCATGCTGCGCATCGTCGCCGTCTGGGTCATCGAGACCGCCGGGTTGCTGCTCGCCTCGTGGCTGCTCGCCGGGGTCTCGATCACGGGCGCCCGCTCGGCGGTCGCCGCGGTCGCCGTCATCGGCATCCTCAACGCCGTCCTGTATCCGGCGATCGCGTCGCTGCTGGCGTCGATCGCCCCCTTGGTGTTCGTCGCGCTGTCGCTGATG
Source organism: Solirubrobacteraceae bacterium (assembly GCA_046594555.1). Classification (GTDB taxonomy): domain Bacteria; phylum Actinomycetota; class Thermoleophilia; order Solirubrobacterales; family Solirubrobacteraceae; genus F1-60-MAGs163. The sequence continues at coordinate 18,224 of JBKJRO010000120.1, read as the reverse complement.
CTGAACGCGGCGCTCGTGCTGATCGTCCCGCAGATCGTCCGCGGCTTCGACGTCAGCGGGATCTTCGCGGCGCTGGCGACGGTGTTCATCCTGACGCTCGTCAACACCGTGCTGACGGGCCTGCTCGCGCTCGACGACGAGGGCTCGTTCCAGCGCGGCGTCGTCCGGCGCCAGGCGCGCCGGCGCCAGGTCATCGCGCCGGGCGAGGACGTCGATCCGGGCGTCGTGTTCCTGGAGATCGACGGCCTCGGCGAGCAGGTGCTGCGCCGGGCTCTGCGCGAGGGCTACATGCCGTACCTCGCGGCGTTGATCGATGCCGGCGACCACGTGATCACGCCCTGGGAGTGCGACCTGTCCTCGCAGACGAGCGCCAGCCAGGCCGGCCTGCTGCTGGCGTCGAACGAGAACATCCCGGCGTTCCGCTGGTACGACCGCGAGCTCGGGCGGCCGATGGTGTCGTCCTCGGCCGAGGACACGGCGATCATCGAGCAGCGTGCGTCCGACGGCGACGGGCTGCTGGCCGACGGCGGCGCGAGCCGCGGCAACCTGCTCAGCGGCGACGCCCCGCGAGCCAGCGTGACGCTGAGCGTCATGAAGACCACCGATCGCTCGCAGCGCAGCGAGGCGGTGCGCGCGTACCTGTCGAACCCGTACAACCTGCCGCACACGATCCTCGTGTTCGTCGGCGACGTCATCAGCGAGATCTGGGCCGCTCGCAAGCAGCGCCGCCGCGACGTGCGCCCGCGGATCGATCGCGGCGGGATCTACCCGGTCCTGCGCGCCGGCATGACCGGCTTCATCCCCGAGATGCTCGTCCACATGGTGGTCGGCGACGTGCTGCGCGGCGTGCCGAGCATCTACGCGACGTTCGTGTCGTACGACGAGATCGCGCACCACTCCGGCGTGCTGGAGCCCGACGCGCTGAGCATCCTGCGCCGGCTCGACTCGCAGTTCGCGCGGGTGGCGAGCGCGATCGAGCACGCCCCGCGGCGCTACGAGATCGTCGTTCTGTCCGACCACGGCCAGACCAACGGCGCCACCTTCCTGCAGCGTTACGGGGTCACGCTCGAGCAGGTCGTCCGCGATCTGGCCGACGCCGAGGTCGGCGGCTTCGGCGGCACCGACCAGGAGTCGATGAGCCAGCTGGACGGCGTCCTGGGCGAGATCGCGCGCGAGGGCGGCCGGTCGGCGGAGTGGGTCGCGGGCCGTGCGCGGCGCCGCGTCCAGCAGCAGATCGAGGAGCCCGAGGCCGAGCCGGACGGCGAGATCCTCGTCTTCGCCTCGGGCAACCTGGGCCTCGCCTACTTCACGGGTCACGCGGAGCGCCCGACGCTCGAGGAGATCGCCGCGGCGCACCCGGCGCTCGTCAAGGGGCTCGCCGCGCACGACGGCGTCGGCTTCGTCGCCGGGTTCTCCTCCGAGCGCGGACCGATGGCCGCGGGGGCCGGCGGCATCCACGAACTGGAGACCGGCCGCGTCGTCGGTGAGGACCCGCTGGCGCCCTACGGGCCCAACACGGCCCGACACCTCCTGCGCGAGCTGCGCTTCAGCAACGCGCCCGACCTGCTGATGGTCAGCACGTACTGGGAGGACGACGACGAGGTCGCGGCGTTCGAGGAACTCGTCGGCTCGCACGGCGGCGTGGGCGGGATGCAAGCCCACCCGTTCCTGCTGCACCCGGTGCACCTGGAGGTCCCGGACGAGCCGCTCGTCGGCACGCGTGCGGTGCACGAGGTCCTGAAGTCCTGGGTGCCGCAGCGGTGAGCGCCCGCCTGACGTACGTCGGGCACGCGACCGTCGCGATCGAGCTGGACGGGGTCCGGCTGCTGACCGACCCGGTGCTCCGCGCGCGCGTCGCGCACCTGGCGCGCCGGGTCCCCTCGGCCACGCCCCAGACGGTCTCGGGCCTGGACGCCGTCCTGATCTCGCACGCGCACCGCGACCACCTGGACCTTCCGTCCCTGCAGCGGCTGCGGCCGTCCTGCCCGGTGATCGTGCCGCGTGGGCACGCGGGCCTCGTGGCGCCGGTCTTCGACGAGGTGATCGAGGTCGACGAGGGCGACCGGGTGCGCATCGGCGCGCTGGAGATCGAGGCGACGCGCGCCGACCACGACGGGCGCCGCGTACCCGTCGGGCGCGCGGTCCCGGCCGTCGGCTTTCTGGTCCACGGGAGCCGCAGCGTCTACTTCGCGGGCGACACCGACCTGTTCGCCGGGATGCGGGACCTGCACGAGTCGCTCGACGTCGCGCTGCTCCCGGTCGCCGGCTGGGGCCCGCGCGTCCCTGCCGGTCACCTGGATCCCGAGCGCGCCGCGCACGCCGCCGCGCTGCTGCGGCCGCGCGTCGCGATCCCGATCCACTGGGGCACCTACGCGGCGCCGGGAAGCAAGAGCGGCGACCCCGGCGCGCCACCCCGCGAGTTCGCCGAGCACGTGACGGTCGCGGCGCCGGGGGTCGAGGTGCGCGTGCTGGAGCCGGGGGCGTCGACCGGCTTCTAGCTCGTGCTCAGTGCTCGTGCTGCAACTCCCGCAGCCGGCGGTACTCGTCCGCCGTCAGCGGCCGGCCGCGGACATCGCTGAGCGCCGGGTCGTGCTCGAGGTACTCGTCCTCGTTGCGACGCCAGACGGCGATGTACTTGTAGAACGGGACCACCGGGTGCAGGTGATGGACGAGGTGGTAGTTCTGGTAGAGCAGCAGCGGCGTGACCAGGCGCTCGAGCCCGATCCGGTTGCGGGTCGTGCGGTACCGGTCCTCCTCCGGCGTCGCAGTCAGCTCGTGGTGGGGGAGGTAGTCGAACGCCCAGCCGAGCAGCAGGATCGACAGCCGGATCGGCAGGAAGTACAGGAGCAGCAGCTCGACGCCGTATCCGGCGGCGACGATGCCGGCGCCCGCCGCGATCAGCAGCGTCAGCGTGACGAACAGCTCGCGCAGTTCGGACGTCGGGCGCGTGCGGATCCGCCGCAGGTAGAACGGGATGTACTGCAGGTCGACCGTGATCCAGCGCAGCGGGCGCAGCAGCGCTGGGCCGCCGTTGGTGTAGTGGTCGGGGTCGCTGCCGTCGGTGTGGTTGGTGAACCGGTGGTGCTGCATGTGGATGAAGCGCCAGGCGCTGAAGCTCGCATGCGGCGCGAACAGGAGCGTCGAGAGCCGTCCGAACCAGAGATTCACGCCGGGCCTGGTGGAGATCGTGTTGTGGCTGGCCTCGTGCGAGACCGTGAACAGGACGAAGCAGGCGACCGTGTTGCAGGGGATGCTCAGGACGAGCGGCCAGGTGCCGGTCAGCGCGAGCGCCGTCGAGGCGAACCACAGCGTCATGCCGCCGGCGAACAGCCAGACGGTCGGCCGCGCGAGGAGCGGCACCGGCTCGCGCGGGTCCGGAATCGTCCGGATTCGGGCGATGGGGTCGGCGGCGGTGTCCATCGCGGCGCATCCTTCCGAATGCCTGACACTCTGTCAACTGGTTCGACCGCCCGCGCTGCCATGCTCGGCCGATGCGTCGTCCCGCCCTGCTCGCGGCCTTCGCGGGAGTCCTCGGCGCGGCGGCGATCGCGCGCGGGGCCGGCACCACGGTCCCCCGCATCGCCGGCTGCCCCGTGTTCCCCGCCGGCAACGCCTGGAACCGCGACGTCTCGCGTGACGCAGTCGATCCGCGATCGGGTGCCTACGTGCGCTCGATCGGCGCGGGGCTGCGCCTGCATCCCGACTTCGGGTCCGGGCGCCACGGGGCCTACGGCTTCCCCGTGACGGTCGCGGGTGCAACGCAGCCGCGGCGGACGGTGCGGTTCACCGACTATCCCGGCGAGAGCGACCGCGGGCCCTACCCGATCCCCGCGTCCGCACGGATCGAGGGCGGCGGCGACCGCCATGTGCTGGTGGTCCAGCGCGGGTCCTGCAAGCTGTACGAGCTCTACGGCGCGCGCCGGTCCGGGGGCCGCTGGGAGGCGGCGAACGGCGCGATCTTCGACCTGCGCTCGAACCGGCTGCGACCGGCCGGCTGGACGTCGGCGGACGCCGCCGGGCTGCCGATCCTGCCCGGGCTGGCCCGCGCCGACGAGGCGCGGGCCGGGGCGATCCGCCACGCGCTGCGCTTCACGGTGGCTCGCACCCAGCGGGCCTACGTGGCGCCGGCGCGGCATTTCGCCAGTTCGGACACCAGCCGGGACCTGCCGCCGATGGGCCTGCGGCTGCGGCTGAAGGCGTCCTACCCGCTGCGCGGCTTCCACGGCCAGTCGCGGGTGATCCTCGCCGCGCTGCGTCGCTACGGGATGCTCGTCGCCGACAACGGCTCATCCTGGTACATCAGCGGAACCGCCGATCCGCGCTGGGACGACGCCGACCTGGAGCAGCTCAAGCGGGTCCCCGCGACGGCGTTCGAAGCCGTCCGCAGTGGACCCGTCGGAACGGCGGCGTCGAACGGGCAGTCGCGCGTGAGCCCGGCCGGTTGATCGATGCCGTCCTGCACGCACCTCGACCAGATCGCGTTCACCGAGCCGCCACGCCGCGGCGCACCCGGCGCAGGCGGGGCGCCCGCTCATCCGCTCGGTCGAGCCCGGCGAGGACTGGTGCTGGTGCGCGATCGACGAGGCGTACGCCCGCGTCACATCGTCGGCTGGGTGACGGCCGTCACCGGCGCCGGCGTGCCGCCGCCGAGCAGCGCCAGGGCGGCGACCGGGTAGACGAGCACCGAGACCAGGCCGGCGGCCACCAGGGCCGCGGCGGTCGCCGCCGAGAGGGTCCCGATCTCGACGCCGATCATCGTCGCGGCGACGATGAACGGGAGCGAGGTGGCCTGCAGGAGGCCGGCGGCCGCGACATGCCGCTGATCGCCCAGGCGCCTGCGCGCGACCAGCGCGGGCGCGCCGCGGACGACGAGCAGCGCCGCCGCGAACAGCGGCACGAGTGCCAGGGTCGAGCTGTCCTTCACGAGCGCGGTCAGGTCGAACCGCAGCCCGCTCGCCACGAAGAACACGGGGATCAGGAAGCCGAACCCGATGGCCTCGAGCTTCATCCGCAGCAGCGGGTGGTTCATGCCGCGGTCCATGTCCAGCGTGCCGAGCAGCAGCCCGGCGATGAAGGCGCCGAGGATGACCTCCAGGCCCAGCGACTGCGCGAGCGCGGCGAACGCGACGAGCAGCAGCACGGCACCGCGGACGCGGATCTGCGCCGTCGTGTCCTGGAGGCGCAGCAGCGTCATCGACAGGCGGCCGGACCGTTCGCCGAGCGCCACGGCGACGGCGACGAGGCCGGCGACGACGAACAGCCCGGCGAGCAGGACGGCGGTGGCGCCCGCCCCGCTGCCGTCGCGCGAGAACAGCAGCGACAGGAGCACGATCGTGGCCACGTCGGCGATCGACGCGGCGGCGATGATCAGCTGGCCGAAGTCGGACTGCGCCAGGCCCGAGTCCTTCAGCACCGGGATGACGACGCCGAGCGACGTCGCCGACAGCACGATCGCGACGAACACGGGGCTGGAGACCAGTCCCGCGGCGTCGAGCCCCAGCCCGACCGTCAGCGCGACGGCGAACGACACGCCGAACCCGCCGAGCGCGGCGCGGCCGAGCGGGCCGCGCAGGCGGGCGAGGTCGACCTCGAGCCCGGACAGGAACAGCAGCATCGCCAGGCCCAGCAGCGCCAGCACGGCGACGGGGGCGTCGACCCGGACCCAGTCCAGCCCGCTCGGGCCGACGACGATGCCAGCGACGATCTCGAGGATCACCGCGGGAATCCGCAGCGCCGGGTTCAGGCCGAGCAGGAGCGGCGCGGTGAAGGCGATCACCATGACCACGAGCAGGTTCGTGAACTCCAGGTCGAGCGTCATCAGATCAGCTCCGCGTCGGTCATGACCTCGACGAGTGCCGGCCCGTCGTGCGCGAGGCCGCGGGCGATCGCGTCGTCCAGGCCGCCCGCATTGGTCACGCGGATCCCGAGCGCGCCGCACAGCTCGGCGTAGCGCGAGAAGTCGGGGTTGTGCAGCTGCGTCTGCCACACGTCCCACTGCCCGGCACGCTGCTCCTTGCTGATCTTGCCGAGCTGGCCGTTGTTCAGCAGGACGTGGGTGATGTTCATGCCGTGCTTCACGGCGGTCAGCACCTCGGCCATGTACTGCGCGAAGCCGCCGTCCCCGGTGACGGCGATGACCGGGCGCTCACCGCGGGTCGCGGCCCAGGCGCCGATGGCGGCGGGATAGGCGAAGCCGATCGACCCCAGCAGGCCGGACATGAGCACCGCCTGCCCGGCGCGGCTCTCGTGGTAGCGACCAAAGCTGTAGGCGTGGTTGCCGACGTCCACGGCGATGACGGCGTCGGCCGGCGCCAGGCGGCTCAGGCTGTCGAACACGGCCGCGCTGGCGACGCCGTTCCCGCGGTCGTCGCGGGCGCGGCCGGCCTTCTCGGCCTGCCACAGCGCCCGGCGCGCGGCGACGTCGGCGCACTGGTCGGGGCGATCGGCGGCCGGGGCGGGCGGCAGCGCCGCGGCGAGGGCGGCCGCGGTGACCCCGACATCCCCCAGCACAGGCACCGCGACGCCGGTCGTTCGCCCCAGCTGCAGCGGGTCGCGGTCGACGTGGACGACCGGGTGCCCGGCGTAGATGCCCGTGTGGTTGGCGAACGACGCTCCGAGCACGAGCAGCGCGTCGGCCTCGTTCATGATCCACGAGGCGACCGGCGTCCCGCTGCGTCCCAGGACGCCGCAGGCGAGCGGGTGGTCGTCGGGGATCAGGCCCTTCGCGCGGAAGGTCGTCAACACCGGCGCGCCGAGCTGCTCGGCCAGCGCGATGACCTGCTCGCGGGACGCGTGCGCGCCGGTGCCCGCGATGATCGCCGGGCGCTTCGCCGCGCGCAGCACATCGAGCGCCTGCTCGAGCGCCGCGGCCGGGGGAGCGATCCGCAGGTCCGGGATGCGGCCGCCGGGAGGAGCGACGGCCGCGTCGCCCGCCGGGAGCGTCTGGACCTGGTCCGGGAAGACGAGGTGGGCGACGCCGCGCTCCAGCACCGCGTGGCGTACGGCGAGCGCGGCGAGCTCGGCGTGGCGCGAGGCGTTCAGCACGACCTGCGACCAGGTCGCGACGGTGCCGAACGCGCCCTGCAGGTCGATCTCCTGGAACGCGCCGGCGCCCAGCACCTGCGCGTCCACCTGTCCGGTCAGCGCGAGCACGGGGGCGCCGTCCATGTGGGCGTCCCAGAGCCCGGTCAGGAGGTTCGTCGCGCCGGGGCCCGCGATCGTCAGGCACGCCGCGGGACGCCCGGTCAGCTTGCCGTAGGCCGATGCGGCGAACGCGGCGGCGCCCTCGTGACGGATGCCGATGAACCGCAGGTTCCCGGCCTCCTCCTGACGGCGCAGCGCGTCGGCGAGGCCGAGGTTCGAGTGCCCGACCATGCCGAAGACGTCGGTGACGCCCCACGCCACGAGGGTCTCGGCCATGACGTCCGTGACGGTGCGCTCGTGCGGCTCCTCACCCGGGACCTGCACCCAGATCCCGCCGTCGTCGCGCGCCTCGACGGGGAAGTGCCGCACGCTGTCGCCGAACTCGCTGTCGCCGGTGAGCGGGCAGTAGTCGTAGCCGTGCCACGGGCAGCGCAGGAGCCCATCCTCGATCGTGCCCTCGCCGAGCGGCCCGCCCTGATGCGGGCAGCGGTTGTCGAGCGCGCCGAACTCGCCGTCGATGTGCGTCAGGGCGAGGGTGACGTGCCCCGCCGTGACGGTGGTGACGCGCCCCGCGGGGAGCTCGTCCGCGTCGAGCACGCGGTGCCAGGACGTCGCTGAGTCGGCCATGCCCCGGCAGTCACCGGGGGCGGGCGGGGCGTTACGCCCGCCAGTGGCGGAACGCCGACCGCAGGCCTTCGCGCAGGTCCGGCGGCAGGTCCTGCGGGCGCGGCATGCTGCCCGTCAGCGCGATCGTCTCGCGGATCTGGTCCAGGTACATCTCGCACTTCGCGCAGACCGCAAGGTGCTCCTCGAACCGCTGCTGATCCGTCGCGCTCATCGTGCCCTCCAGGTAGGAGGTGATCACCTCGACGAAGTCCTGGCAGGGCAGTTCGGGAAGCTGTGGCTGATCGGTCATCAGACGGCGAGGTGATCTTCAAGCGCGGCCCGGACCTTGGACCGTGCCCGGTGCAGCAGCACTCGCTGGTTGGTCTCCGTGATCTCCAGAGCGTTACTGACGTCGGGCCCGGCCCAGCCCTCGACGTCCCGCAGCAGGATCACCGTGCGCTGGCTCTCCGGCAGGGCATCGATGGCGCGGGCGATGATCGCCAGCGTCTCGGCGACCTCGGTCGCGGTCTCCGGCTGGGCCTCCCAGCGCCGAGGCGGGGTGGCCCAGTGGTGCGGCCAGCGCTCGTGGTCGGCGGGCAGGAAGTGGCTGGGGTCCACGGCGTGGAAGTCGCCGGAGGCCTCGTCGCCGGCGAGCGTCGCGAACGGGACCGTGCGGCGCTCGCGGATCCCGCGCGTCTTGGCGCGGTTGACGAGGATCCGGAAGATCCACGTGCGCAACGAGGACCGGCCCTCGAACCGGTCCAGCCCCGCGAGGACGGCCACCCACGTCTCCTGGACGACCTCCTCAGCGACGGCCTGGCTGGGGACGAAGCGGCGTGCCAGACGCAGCATCGCGGGGCCCTCGCGGTCGACGAGGTCCATGAACGCGGCCTCGTCACCCGCCCGCAGGCGGGCCAGGAGCCGCCGGTCGGCCTCGGCGGCGCGTGCGTCCTGGAGGTCTGGCGGGAGGGTGTCCATGCGGGCCGACGCGAGCGTAACGTGTCGGGCCGCCCGGGGACCGGGGTGCATGGAACTCATCGCCTGCCCGACCATCCTGCCGCCGCTGCCCGCGACGTACGCCGCGACGCGGGAGGCGCTGCACCGCGTCGCCGAGGTCGTCGTCGCGCCCGCCCGTGTCGCCGCGACCGGCAAGGAGATCGCCCTCGACGTGACGCCGCGCGGTTTCGGGACGCCACCCTTCCCCGGTGGCGGCAGCGTCCGCGTGGAACTCGACGACCTCGTCGTCGAGTCGCCGGACGGCACGTCGCGACGCGCGCCGCTGACGACGCTCGCCGCCGCGGCCCAGCTGGCCGGTCTGCCGGACGACGGCGTCGATGCGGGGCCGCTGGGGATCGATCGCGACGCCGCCGGCGCGCTGGCGACGTTCTACGCGCTGGCCGCGAGCGTGCTCGGGGAACTCCGGGCCGAAGCCCCGGACGGCGCCGACGCGTCACCCGTGCGGCTGTGGCCCGAGCACTTCGACGTCGCCTTCGAGCAGGGCGAGGAGGCCGAGGGGCGCCGGGCGGGCTACGGCTTCTCGCCCGGGGACGAGCACCACCCCGAGCCGTACGCCTACGTCGGTCCGTGGGCCGAGCCGCCGCGCGGTCCCGGCTGGACGGCCACCGGCTTTCGCGGGGCCGAACTGGGCTATGCGGCGCTGCGGCGCGCGAGCGACCCGCGGGCGGCGGCCCTGGAGTTCCTGCGCGACCGGCGCGCGGCGCTGCTCGGCCCGCCCGGGCGCTGATCGGGCGCGGCTTGCGACACTGGCGGGGTGACCGAGCGGAAATCCCCCTGGCGTCGTGCCTTCTCGCCCCAGGTCCTCGGCGCGGCCGCCGCGTTCGCGATCGCGGGCGTCGCCGTGCTGCTGCTCGTCCGGTCCAACCTGGGCGTCGGCATCGGCGCCGGGCTCTGCGGCGTGACCGGGATCATCCTCGTGGCGGCGGTCTTCCTGGCGATCGGTTACGGCGAGGACGACGAGCGCGCGGACCGCACGCCCTGAGGCGGTGCGGCGCCTGGCGCCCGGCCGGGGCGCCATGCTCTGGTCATGATCCGCCGCGCTGCCCTGGCCATCGCCTCGACGCTCGTGCTCGTCGCCTGCGGGTCGCAGAGCGGCGGGGCGGCGCCGGCGAACGGGCCGGCGCCGCGGTACGGCACGCCTGCTACGACGACGACCGCGGGTGCCGCGGCGACCGGCGTGCGCCTGCAGCGCGTGGGCAGCTTCGACACGCCGGTGTACGTGACGGCGCCGCGCGGCGAGCGCCGCCGCGTGTTCGTCGTCGAGCAGGCCGGCGTGATCCGCGTCGTCCGCGGCGGCAGGACGCTCGCCCGGCCGTTCCTGGACATCCGCGCGCGGGTCACCAGCGGCGGCGAGCAGGGCCTGCTGGGACTCGCGTTCGCGCCCGACTACGCGACGAGCGGGCAGTTCTACGTCTACTTCACCGGCCGCGACCAGCGCCAATGGGTCGTCGAGTACCGCCGCGCGAACCCCGACCGGGCCGACAGCGGCTCGGCCCGCACGCTGCTGCGGATGGCCGACCCGGAGGCCAACCACAACGGCGGCCAGCTGAACGTCGGGCCCGATGGGCTGCTCTACATCGGGACCGGCGACGGCGGCGGCGCCGATGACCAGCACGGGGCGCGCGGGAATGCGCAGAACCTCGGGTCGCTGCTCGGCAAGCTCCTGCGGATCGATCCGAGGCCCGGCGGCGGGCGCCCGTACCGGGTGCCGCGCGACAATCCCTTCGCCGGGCGCACCGGCGCGCGGGGCGAGATCTACGCCTACGGCCTGCGCAACCCCTGGCGCTGGTCGTTCGATCGCGCGACCGGCGACCTGACGATCGGCGACGTCGGCCAGAACGCCGTCGAGGAGGTCGACTACCGCCGGCGCGGCACGGGCCGGGGCGTGAACTTCGGCTGGCGCCCGATCGAGGGCAAGCGCCGCAACTTCGACGAGCCCGCACCCGGCGCGGTCGCCCCGGTGATCACCAAGCGCCACGGCGACGGCTGGTGCTCGATCACCGGTGGCTACGTCGTCCGCGACCCGCGCCTGCCGTCGCTGCGCGGGCGCTACGTGTACTCCGACTACTGCCGCGGGATCGTCAACGTCGCCACGCTCCGCGCCGGCGGGGCGAGCGGCGATCGCGCCCTCGGCGTGCCGCGCGTCGACCAGGTTTCGTCGTTCGGCGAGGACGGGCTGGGACGCGTGTACGTCGTCTCGCTCGCGGGCCCGGTCTTCCGGCTCGCCCCGCGCTAGGCGATACGACGGCGGCGCTGCACGGCGCGCTCGCGCCAGGGCGTCTGCGCCGGGGCCGGCAGCGCGGCGAGCTCGCGGAGTGCGGCCGTCAGCTCGTGGCCGATGCGCGTCGCGTCCGGCACGACCACCGCGTCGGCGCAGACCCCGGCATGCAGCGTGCCGGCGTAGGAGAGCGCGCCGATCGTCAGGGCGTGGCCGTCGAGCGGCGGGACCGCCGGGTATGCCGCCAGGAGCGGGCGGCCGAGCAGTTCGAGCTCGGCGCCGGGTCCCGGGACGTTCGACACGATGACCGTGAAGCTCGCGGCCTTCGCCGCGGCGCGCGCGACCTGGCGGCGCCCCGCGGCCGGCAGGAGGTCGGCCGCGCGCAGGAGGGCGTCGCCGGCGCCGGCGTCACCGGCGGCCTTGCGGGCGCCTGTCCTGGCGCGGATCAGCCGCATGACGCGGGCCGGGTCCTGCTCGCCGACGGGCAGGTCGACGGCGAGGAACGAGATCCGGTTGGCGTGCTCGGCCGCGCCCTCGCCACCGGATCGCATGCTCGCCGGGACGAGCGCGCGGACGCTCTCGTGGTGCTCGCCACGCCGCCGCAGGGCCGATCCGACGGCGATCGTCGCGGCGGCGAGCAGCGTGTCGTTGATCGTCCCGCGGTGCCGGCGGGCGCCGTCGCGCAGGTCGGCGAGCGGGACGTCGGCGAATGCGACGCGCCGCTCGCGGGTGAGGGAGCGGTCCAGGCCCGTCGTCGCGGACTGCCCGGCGAGCGACCCGACGAGGCCCGCGGCCGCCCGTGCCGGCCCGGCCCCGGCGGCCGCGGCGCGCAGCAGCGCCTGGGCCGCGCCGGAGCCGTCGCTGAGCCGGGCGGTGGCCGACGCGGCGAGCGCGCGGGCGGCACCGGCCGACGGGCGCGGCGACCACGTCGGCGGCGGCGCCGTGGCGGAACTCGCGCCGGCGGGGTCGAACAGCAGCAGCGCGACCTCCAGCGCCGCGAGGCCGTCGACGAGCGCGTGGTGCGCCTGGCCGACGATCGCGAAACCGCCGCCCGGGCGGATGCCGGTGACGAGGTTCAGGCGCCAGAGCGGGCGATGCGGGCCGAGCGGGGTCGAGAGCAGGACGCCGGCGAGGTCGCGCAGTTCCGCCTCGCCGGCCGGGGCCGCGAGCGTGACGCCGTGCACGTGGCGCGCGATGTCGAAGCCGGCGTCATCGACCCAGTGCGCATCACCGAGGCCGAGCGCCGGCACGACCACGCGGCAGCGGAACCGGGGCACCGCCCGCAGGCGCGCATCGACGTGGCGGCGGAGCGCCGACAGCGACGGCGCAGGTCCGGCGAAGCGCAGCGTCCAGCCGACGTGCAGCGGGGCACGCGCGGTCTCCAGGTCGAGGAACGCGGCGTCGAGCGCGCTGAGCCGGTCGGGGGAGGGCACCACACCCGATCTTCGCGCATCCGGCGGCGCCCGTGCATGGACACGGTGTCGAAGGTGGCTGGACCGCCCGGCCGGGCCGCCGCGCCGCGATACGGTGCCGGATGTGGCCGGCACCGCCGACATCGAGCTCATCCGCGCGGACAATCCGGGCCCGTTCACGCTCGAGGGGACGAACACGTGGCTCGTCGGGCGCGACCCGTGCTGGGTCGTCGATCCGGGGCCGGACCTGCCCGGCCACGTGGAGGCGATCCTCGTCGCGGCCGGCGACCATGGTGGTCTCGCGGGCATCGTCCTGACGCATGACCACCGCGACCACGCCGAGGCCGTCCCGGCCCTGCTCGCCGCGGTCGGCGGTGGCGTGCCGGTCGCCGCCGCGCGGGCGCCGGCCGCCACGACCACGGTCGGGCACGGCGATACCGTCGGGCCGTTCGAGGTCATCGCGACGCCCGGGCATGCGCCCGACCACCTCGCCTTCCGTCACGGCGGGGCGCTGTTCAGCGGTGACGCGGTGCTCGGCCGCGGCAGCGTCTTCATCGCGCCCGATCCCGGGGCCCTGCGCGGCTACCTGGCCGTGCTCGACCACCTGCTGACGCTCGACCTGACGACGATCCACCCCGGCCACGGGCCGCTCGTCGGCGATCCCGCGGCCAAGCTCGCGGAGTACCGGGACCATCGCCGCGAGCGCGAGCGGCAGCTCGTCGCGGCGCTCGCCGGCGGTCTGCGCAGCGTCGACGACCTGCTCGACGCCGTCTGGTCCGACGCGCCCGCCGTCCTGCGCCCGGCGGCCGCGGTGACGCTCGCCGCGCACCTCGACAAGCTCGACGAGGAGGGCACGCTGCCCGAGGGTGTGGAACGTCCGGCGTTCTCGATGTAGGCTCGCCGTCCATCCATCGTGACGCCTGCGTCACGATCCCTCACGAGCGCACGGAGTCCCCTCACATGGCCGTCGATCAGCGGGTCACGTTCTGCCGCATCTGCGAGGCGCACTGCGGCATGGTCGCCACCGTCGAGGACGGCGTCGTCACGAAGCTGCGGCCGGACAAGGACCACCCGCTGTCGCAGGGCGAGGCGTGCCCCAAGGGCATCGCGATGACGGACGTGCAGAACGACCCCGACCGCGTCACGCAGCCGCTGCGCCGCCGCGCCGACGGGACGTTCGAGGAGGTCAGCTGGGAGGAGGCGATCGGTGACATCGGCCGCCGCCTGCGCAACGTCATCGCCGACCACGGCAAGCGCTCGATCGGCTGGTACTTCGGCAACCCCGGGGCGTTCTCGTACTCGCACGCGCTGTGGGTCAAGGGCTTCCTGGAGGGGCTGGGGACGCCGCACTACTACACGGCCTCCTCGCAGGACGTGGCCAACCGCTTCGCCGCGAGCGCGATGCTCTACGGCTCGCCCGCGCTGATCCCGATCCCGGACCTGAAGCGGACCGACTTCCTGCTGATCGTCGGCGCCAACCCGTTCGTCTCCCACGGCAGCGTCCTGACGGCGGCGAAGATCAAGGATCAGCTGCACGCGATCCCCGCGCGCGGCGGCCGGGTGGTCGTCGTCGATCCCCGCCGGTCGGAGACGGCCCGGCACTTCGAGCACCTCGCCGTGCGCCCCGACGCGGACGCCTGGCTGCTGCTGTCGCTGCTCAGCGTGCTCGTCGAGGAGGGGCTGACCGACGAGGCCGCGCTCGCCGCGCAGTCCGACGGCTGGCCGGCCTGGCGCGAGGCCGTCCGGGCGTTCCCGCCGGAGGAGACCGCATCGCGCACCGGCATCGACGCCGACACGGTCCGCGCCCTGGCGCGCGACCTGGCGGCCGCGCCGAGCGCGGCGGTCTACGGCCGCACCGGGAGCTGCCTGGGCCGGTTCGGCACGCTCGTCGCATTCCTGCTCGACGTCGTCATGCTCGCGACCGGCAACCTGGATCGCCCGGGCGGCGGCGTGTTCGGCCTGCCGCCTGTCGCGCTCGACGAGGTCGCCGCGCAGGCGGGCATCGGCACCTACGGCAAGATCCGCTCGCGCATCGGGGGCTTCCCCGACGTGCTCGGCGCGCTGCCCGCGTCGCTGCTCGCGGAGGAGATGACGACGCCCGGTGCCGATCAGCTGCGCGCGTTCTTCAGCAGCGCCGGCAATCCGGTGCTCAGCTGTCCCGACGGTGAGGCGCTGGAGACGGCGCTGGAGACGCTGGATCTCTACGTCTCGCTGGACCTGTACGTCAACGAGACCAACAAGCACGCCGACTACGTCCTGCCGGCGACGACCTGGCTGGAGCGCGACGACCTGCCGATCGCCTTCTTCGGCTTCTACACGACGCCCTACGTCGAGTACACCGAGGCCGTCGTCTCGCCGCGCGGCGAGGCGCGCCAGGAGTGGCAGATCATCGACGCGATCGCCAAGGAGATCGGCATCCAGCCGTACCCGAGCGCGCCGCTGCGGGCGCTGTCGAAGCTGGGCTACCGGATGACGCCGGTGCGATTCGCGGACATCCTGCTGCGGATGGGCGCACAGGGCGACCGGTTCGGCCTGCGGCGTGGCGGGCTCAACCTCAACAAGGTGCGCCGCCATCCGCACGGGATCCGGCTCGGCGAGCACATCGCGACGGGCGTCCTGGCCAAGCGCGTGCACCACAAGGACGGCCGCGTGAAGCTCGACGCGCCCGCGCTGCGCGACGAGCTGGAGCGGCTGGGCACGGTCAACGGGGACGACCCCGCGTTCCCGCTGCGGCTGATCGGCCTGCGCGAGCTGCGCTCGCACAACTCGTGGATGCACAACGCGCCGCTGCTGATGCGCGGCGGGCGCGAGCAGCCGGCGCGGATCCATCCGGCCGATGCCGAGCGCGCCGGCCTGGACGACGGCGGCATCGTGCGCATCACCTCCAAGTCCGGTGCCCTGGAAGTGCCGGTGCGGATCACCGACGAGGTCCGCGAGGGCGTCGTGGCGCTGCCGCACGGCTGGGGCCACCGGGGCGGCTGGAAGCTCGCCAATGCGGCGGGCGGAGCGAACATCAACCAGCTGATGAGTGCCGCGGCCGAGGACCTGGAGCCGCTTGCCGGCATGGCGTTCCTGAACGGCGTGCCCGTGCGGCTGGAGGTCGTCGCCGGAGCCGGCGCCACCGGCCGCGAGGCCGTCGCGGTTGCGGCGGTCTAGTACGAGGGCGCGACCGGCGCCTGCGCGGCACCCGTCGTCGCGGGTGTCGGCGCCGGCACCGTGCCCGATGGTGCCGGCGTGGCGTCGGTGCTCAGGCCTTCTGACGTCGTCGTCGCGGGACGCTCCAGTGCGACGACGGGGGACGGCGGATCGGCCGTCCCGGTGCCGGTCTGCGGCTCGTCCGGGGCCTCGGCGCCCCCGGTCGCCTCGACGGTCGCCGGGACATCGGTGATGACCGGGGTGGCCGTGACGGCGACGACGGGTGCGGGGGCGGCCGGGTGCGGCTCGGCCGCAGGGCGCAGCGCGGCCGCGGGGATCGCGCGCAGCGCGGCGGCCGCGGGTCCGGCGGCGGAGGTGACGAGCCGCGGCGCGGCCTGCGCGCGGCGCTCCACCGGTGCCGGCCCGTTGACGGCCGTGACGGCTTCGCCCGTGGTCACCGCGGCGACGCAGACGACGACCGCGAGCTTCGCCGCGATGGAGCTGCCGCCGGCGAATCCCGCGAGCGTCGTGCCGCTCGCGGCGCCGCCCCCGATGACGCCGCTGCCGGCGGCCGCACCGCTGCTGCCGAGCCCGAGGAGCTTCAGCAGCGCGGACAGCGGCCCGGTCGCGGGCGCCAGCCCGGCGACCTGCTTCTGCGTGCTGCGCAGGATGCCGTGGTAGGCGGTGCAGGACTCGCAGTCGCGCACGTGCAGCCGCGCGCGGGAGCTCATCCGGACCCCACGCTCGCACGCGGCCGCAAGGTCGGCACGGATGACGCCGCAGTCGGCACCGCGCGCCTCGGCGGCGTCGGCCAGCCCCATCCGCGCGCGGACGAGCAGCGACTTGACCGCGGGCTGGGATGCCTGCAGGACGACACCGAGTTCCCTGTAGCTCAGTCCCTCGAGTTCGCGCAGCAGCAGACAGGAGCGCTGCGCCTCCGGCAGGCGCTGCAGGTCGCTGACGAGCTGTCCCAGGGCTTCGCGCCGTTCGGCCTCGTCAGACGGATCGTGGCGGTCGTCCGACTCGCGCTCGGAGCGCTCGACCGGCGTCGGCGCGGGCCGGCGCAGCGTGTCGATGCAGCGGTTGTGGGCGACGCGGTAGAGCCAGGCGCGCACCGCGACGGGTCGCTCGTCGGCGCGCAGCGCGCCGTAGGCGCGGATGAAGACGTCCTGCAGGGCGTCCTCGGCGTCGCCGCGCACGCCGATCGGCAGCATCTGCCGCACGTATGCGAGCAGGCGCAGGCGGTAGCGGTCGTGGATCACCTGGAAGGCGTCGTCGTTGCCCGCGCGGAACAGCGCCAGGAGCTGCTCGTCGGAGCGCAGACGCAGCAGCACCCCCGGCGTCGCATGGGCGCGGCTCGCGGCACGACCGAGATGGACTGCGGAAGCTTCCACGGAACGACCTCCTCACCAGCGTAAACGGGTGAGGAGGCCGGATGTTGCGGTCTTCGCGCGGACTAGGACTCGATGTTCGACATCACGTGCTTGATGCGCGTGTAGTCGTCGAATCCGTAGAGCGACAGGTCCTTGCCGTAGCCGGACTGCTTGAAGCCGCCGTGCGGCATCTCGGCGACGATCGGGATGTGCGTGTTGATCCACACGCACCCGAAGTCCAGGCCCTTGGCCATGCGCATCGCGCGGCCGTGGTCCTTGGTCCACACGCTCGACGCCAGGCCGTAGTCGACGCCGTTGGCCCACGCCAGCGCCTGCGCCTCGTCGCTGAACTGCTGGACGGTGATGACCGGGCCGAAGATCTCGTTCTGGATCATCTCGTCGTCCTGCCTCAGGTCCGCCACGACCGTCGGCTCGAAGAAGTAGCCGCCGTTGAGATCGTCCCGCCCACCCGCGCTGCCGCCCGCTGCGACGCGCGCGTGTCCCGGTGCACGCTCGAGGAAGCCCTGCACGCGCTCGCGCTGGACCTCGCTGATGACCGGGCCCATGTAGGTGTTGTCGTCGAGCGGGTTGCCGTAGACCGTGCCCTTGGCCTGCTCGGCGAGCGCGTCGACCAGATCGCCGTAGACGCCCGGGCCGCCGATGACGCGGGTCGCCGCGGTGCAGTCCTGGCCGGCGTTGAAGTACCCGGCGCCGGCGATGCCCTCGGCCGCCGCTGCGATGTCGGCGTCGTCGAACACGATGACCGGCGCCTTGCCGCCGAGCTCCAGGTGCACGCGCTTGAGCGTGTCCGCCGCGGCTGCCGCGACGGCCTTGCCCGCGCGCACGCTGCCGGTGATCGAGACCATGTCGACGCCCTTGTGGCGCACCAGCGCCTCGCCGACGTCGCCCTTGCCGAGCACGACGTTGATGACGCCCTCGGGGAGGTGCTTCTGCATCAGCTCGGCCATCCAGAGGGTGGAGGTCGGCGTGTTCTCCGACGGCTTCAGCACGATGGCGTTGCCGGCGGCGAGCGCCGGGGCCCACTTCCAGATGGCCATCATGAAGGGGTAGTTCCACGGCGTGATGCCGCCGCAGACGCCGATCGGCTCGCGGCGGATCGACGAGGTGTGACCGGCCAGGTACTCGCCGCTCGCGCGCCCCTCGAGCATGCGCGCGGCACCGGCGAAGAAGCGGATCTGGTCGACGGCCGGGGGGATCTCCTCGCTGATCGTCAGCGCCAGCGGCTTGCCGGTGTTCTCGGACTCGATGCGCGCCAGCTCCTCGCCGCGCTCCTCGATCTCGTCGGCGATCCGCAGCAGC
>JBKJRO010000006.1:0-22540 GCA_046594555.1 Solirubrobacteraceae bacterium | reverse complement strand
CGTCCGTGCCGTGAACGGGGGCGACCGGTACATGACGCTGCTGGGCGCCACCGGCACCGGCAAGACGATGACGATGGCCGCGTCGATCGAGCGCCTGCAGAAGCCCGCGCTCGTCCTGGCGCACAACAAGACGCTCGCCGCCCAGCTGTGCAACGAGTTCCGGACGTTCTTCCCGGACAACGCCGTCGAGTACTTCGTCAGCTACTACGACTACTACCAGCCCGAGGCGTACGTCCCGTCCAAGGACCTCTACATCGAGAAGGACTCGGCGATCAACGCCGAGGTCGACCGTCTGCGGCACGCCGCCACCGCCGCGCTCTTCGCCCGCCGCGACGTCATCATCGTCGCCTCCGTCAGCGCGATCTTCGGCCTCGGCTCGCCCGAGACGTACGACGACAACCTGCAGACCCTGCGCAAGGGCGAGGAGATCGACCGGGACGCGCTGCTGCGCAAGCTCGTGACCATCCAGTACACCCGCAACGACGTCGCGCTGGGCCGTGGCTCGTTCCGGGTCCGGGGCGAGGCGCTGGAGATCTTCCCCGCCTACAGCGACTCCACGGCGTACCGGGCGACGCTGTTCGGTGACGAGATCGAGCGCCTGCAGGAGTTCGACCCGCTGACGGGCGAGCTCGTCCAGGACGACCTCGAGCACGTCGCCATCTGGCCCGCCTCGCACTACAACGTGCGCGAGGGGACCGTCGAGTCGGCGGTCACCGAGATCGGCCGTGAGCTGAACGCGCGCTGCGGCGAGCTGGAGACCGAGGGCAAGCTGCTGGAGAGCCACCGCCTGCGCCAGCGCACCCAGTACGACATGGAGATGCTCAAGGAGATGGGCTTCTGCAACGGGATCGAGAACTACTCCGGGATCCTCGACGGGCGCCCGCGCGGGTCGCGGCCCTACTGCCTGGTGGACTACTTCCCGGAGGACTTCGTCTGCTTCATCGACGAGTCCCACCAGACGGTGCCGCAGCTGGGCGCGATGTACGAGGGCGACCGGAGCCGCAAGACGACGCTTGTGGACTACGGGTTCCGGCTGCCCAGCGCGCTGGACAACCGCCCGCAGAAGTTCGACGAGTTCCTGTCGATCACCCCGCGGATCGTGTTCGTCAGCGCGACCCCCGGGCAGTTCGAGCGCACGCGGTCGGGTCGCTTCGTCGAGCAGATCGTGCGCCCGACCGGCATCGTCGACCCGGTCGTCGACGTGCGCGCCACGGAGGGCCAGGTGGACGACCTGATGAACGAGGTGCGCGTCCGCGTGGACAAGCACGAGCGGGTGCTGGTGACGACGCTCACGAAGAAGATGAGCGAGGACCTGACCGACTACCTGCTGGAGATGGGCTTCCGTGTGCGCTACCTGCACAGCGAGGTCGACACGCTCGAGCGGATCCAGATCATCCGCGACCTGCGCCTGGGCGAGTACGACGTGCTGGTCGGCGTCAACCTCCTGCGCGAGGGGCTCGACCTGCCCGAGGTCACGCTCGTTGCGATCCTCGACGCGGACAAGGAGGGCTTCCTGCGCGGGGAGACGTCGCTGATCCAGACGATCGGCCGTGCCGCCCGGAACATCGAGGGTACGGTGATCATGTACGCCGACAAGCGCACCGCCGCGATGGAGGCCGCGATCTCCGAGACCGATCGCCGCCGCGAGATCCAGCTGGCCTACAACGAGGAGCACGGCATCACGGCCGCGTCGATCGTCAAGGGCGTCAGCGACATCGCTGAGTTCCTGACGTCCGACAGCAAGACGCCGCGCGGCAAGCGCCGATCGGATCGCAAGCGCCGCACCGACCTGGCGCCGGACGAGCTGGAGAAGGCGATCATCGAGATCGAGGAGGAGATGCTCGCCGCTGCCGAGGACCTGCGGTTCGAGTACGCCGCGCGCCTGCGCGACGAACTGCGCGACCTGACGCGCCAGCGGGCGGCGCTGCGCGAGGCGGGTTTGCAGATCGAGCCCGCGTGAGCCGCGGGGCGCCGGCCCTCCGCGCAGCAGCAACTCCGCCGAGGCCGGATCCATGCACGCTGGGGCGTGCTCAGACTGGGCGAGCCCCTCGCGACGAGGACCTGCGTCAGGCACTTCTGGGCTGGTACGAGCGCGGGCACCGCGACCTGCCGTGGCGGCGGACCGGGGATCCGTACGCGATCCTCGTCTCCGAGGTGATGCTGCAGCAGACGCAGGTCGCGCGGGTGGTCCCGCGCTACGAGGCCTGGCTGGAGCGCTGGCCGGACGAGGGCGCGCTGGCGGGCGCGGAGCGCGCACAGGTGCTGGGGGCCTGGGTGGGCCTGGGCTACAACCGGCGCGCCGTGCGGCTGCACGAGGCGTGCGCGGTCGTCGCCCGGGACGGCTGGCCGCGGGATGCCGCCGCGCTGCGCGCGCTGCCCGGGATCGGGCCGTACACCGCTGCCGCGGTCGCGTCGTTCGCGTTCGGCGAGCAGGTCGCCGCCGTGGACACCAACGTGCGCCGCGTCGCAGCTCGGATGGGGCGCGGGACGCCGGAGGACCTGCTGCCGGCCGGGTCCGCCGCGGCCTGGAATCAGGCGATGATGGAGCTGGGTGCGACGGTCTGCGGCGCGCGCGAGGCGCGCTGCGGGGCGTGCCCGGTGGCCACGTGGTGTGCGTCGCGCGGCGCGGTACGGATCGCGCCGCGGGCGCCGGCGGGGACGCGGGAGCGGTTCGGGGACTCCAACCGGTGGGTTAGGGGGCGGATCGTGGCCGCGCTTGCGGCGGGCGAGGACCTGCCGGACGGCATCGCGGCGGAGCGCCTGGAGCCGGCGCTGGCCGGGCTGGTGCGCGACGGCCTCGTCGTCTGCGACGGCGCCGGCGCGCGGCTGGCCTGATCTGCGGCCGCCGGCGACGTGTGGCAACCAGGCGTTGACACACGCCTGGGCCGGCTCACCGATCCGACGCGAACGCCGACGTGTGCCAACCAGGCGTTGACGGACGTCCCGGGCGTCGGAAGCCGCGCTGCGCCGAGCGGGCGCCGGTACCCTGCCTGCCCATGGCGCTCGACCCTGATCCCCGCGCGGACGCGCTCGCCTGTATCGCCGCCCTGGAGGCGCGGCTGGCCGCGCACGCGCAGGAGGCGGGGGCGCTGCGCGACGAGCTCGCGGGCGTGCGGGCCGCCGTCGAGGCGATCCCCGTGGCGCCCGAAACGCCGCCCGAGTCCGAGCCTGTCGTTCCGGAGCTCGCCCGAGTGGACGCCGGCGCCGACGTCGCCGGCGCGCGGCTCGTGGCGCTCGACCTGATCCTGCGCGGCGTCCCGCGCGACGAGGCGGTGCTGCGGCTCGCGGCCGACTACCCGGGTGTCGACGCCGCGGCGCTCGTCGACGAGGCCGCAACCTCGCGCGGCTGAGCGGGTTTCAAGGGGACATGCGCCGCCTGCTCGTCATCGCGACCGTCGCGCTCGCCTGCGCCCTCGCGCTCGCGGCCTCGGCGGGCGCGCGCTCGGTGCCGCCGCGCTTCTTCGGCGTGATGGCCAACGGGCCGCTGGAGGTTCCGGGTGTCGACCTGGTCGCCGAGGACGCGGTGATGCGCTCGGCAGGCGTCGAGACGATCCGGATGCCGATGCAGTGGTCGCAGCTGCAGCCCTACCGGCGCCTGAGCGGCGTCCCGGCCGGCGATCGGGCGCGGTTCACCGTCGTCGATGGGGTGCCGACGGACTTCACCGCGCTCGACGCGCGGGTCGGAGCGGCCGCGGCGAACGGCCTCGACGTGCTCGGCCTGGTGCTGGAATCGCCGGGCTGGGCGGCGAGCGACCGCTCGACGGTGTTCTCGCCGCCGCGGGATCCGGCCGACTACGCCCGGGTGCTGCGGTCGCTGATCGGCCGCTACGGCCCGTCCGGGACGTTCTGGACGGCGCATCCCGGGCTGCCGCGGCTGCCGGTGCGCCGTTGGCAGATCTGGAACGAGCCGAGCCTGCCGCGCTACTTCGCCGTCAAGGGCGGGTTCGCCAAGCCCTACGTGCGGCTGCTGGCGGCCGCGTACCGCGCGGTCAAGGCCGCCGACCCGGGCGCGACCGTCGTCACCGCGGGCCTGCCGAACTTCTCCTGGCGCGACCTCGAGTCGCTCTACCGCGCCGGCCTCCGCGCGCATGGGCACTTCGACGCCGTCGCCGTCCATCCTTTTACCGGCAAACCCGCCGACAGTGTCCGCATCCTGCGCAACGTCCGCGCGGTCATGGACCGCCACGGCGACCGGCGTTCCGGCATCTGGGTCACCGAGGTCTCGTGGCCCTCCGGCCGCGGGAAGGCCGTCTCCAACCAGCGCTGGGTCACGACGCAGGCGGGGGAGGCGACCAAGGTTCGCGAGGTCTACGCCGCGTACGTCAAGGCGCGGCGATCGCTGCGCCTGGAGCGCGCGTACTGGTACACGTGGGCCACGGTCGACCGCGACTCGCCCAACGCGTTCGACTACGCGGGCCTGCGCACCTACACGCGCGGCGGGCGGTTCGTGGACAAGCCGGCTCTGGCGGCGTACCGCAGGGTCGCGCGGCGCTACGGGTAACACGGCCGGCACGCATCCTGCCTGGGTGCGGCAGTGCAGCACCTATCCAGGACGCTTGCGGCGAGAGCCCGCCCGCCTGGGCCAGTGTTCGGGAATGTCACCCGAGCCGTCACCTGCTTGTCGTCCCAAGGAGAAGCAGCGTCGACCGGCCTAGCGCTCGGGCCGACGCGGCAGGTCTCAGAGCAAATACCGTTGGTACATGTCGAGGGGTGAGCGGGATCTAGAACGCGGCCGAGCGGTTGCCGCCGAGCTGAGGAAGTTGGGCGCGAAGAAGGTCCTGGTCAAAGCAGCCGAGCAGGGGTACATCACGCAGCTCGCATGCAAGATGCCCAAATGCTTCTGTCCAGAGGAACTTGGCGGCGCGAGCTACTTCGACCCCGTCACTCCCGAGTTGAGCGATTGGATGCCGACCCTCGAGCACTTCCCGCTCTCCAAGCGAGAGGGAGGCAAGGAAGCCGTGGACAACGCCATCCTTTCGCACCGCCTCTGTAACCGGATCGACTACTCGATCAGTGTCGGCCGTTCGTACGCGCGCGATCTCAAGAGGATTGAGAAGGCCCGTGAGGACGCGATCCGCCGCACCAACGAAGGACCGGACGCCCTCACGGACTCCACTTGATACGAGCTTCGCGCGAGAAGCGAGGGTCAGCAGCACCGCACCGTGGTTGCTGCTTTCCATGCAAAGCAGGAGGCGAGCGACAGCGCGCCCGCCTGGGCGAGCGTGCGGGAATGCAGCCAGAGCGTGTGATCGAACCCCGGCGAGCGGTGCCGGCCACGGCACGAAGCGACGTGGACAACCACCGAGTCGCTCGCGCGATCAATCCTGGAGCCGCAGCCGGTACCGGGCAGCGACTCGACCAGGAGGACGACCCGGTATCGCCCGGGCCGGCGGTACGAATGACGCGTCGCGACCTTGAAGGTTCGGGACCTTCCGGTGAGGTCACTAATGATCACCGCGCCATCGCCGAGACGAAGCGTCGTGCTCCCGACGGGGCTGTCGGGGTCGCTGACGTGCGCTGTCACGATGACGCTGCGCGAGCCGGGGAGGCGTGTCACCTTGAGGTTGCGGACGACGGGCCCGCGACACGAGCGCGCTGTGGTGGTGACAGCAAGGGCGCTCCCGCAGCTGGCAGCCGCGATGGTCAACAGTGCGACACCGGTCAGGCGTGACGCACGGTGGAAAGCTCGACTCCCGCGCAAGCGCCGAGTGTAAATGCTGGCTTACGCGGCACAGAAGGCGAGGTCACGGGCGCCTCAGGCGACAACAAGCCAGCCTGGGCCAGCGTGCGGGAAGGTCGCCGGCGGATGGCGCTGCGCCGGCGCTCCGGGCGGGCCGCCCGGGTCCTCATCGGCCGCTGCGGCAGAACTGCATGCGATGAGTCCCGCCGGGCGGGACGAATCGCATGCGGTTCCCGGTGAAGACCGATGCGCCGAAGGTCCGGCGACAGCCCGCCCGCCCGGGCCAGCATGCATACACCAGAACCCGCTGCTGCGGGCTGGCGGGACCTGTTCCGATCACCGCCGATCGAGACGGCCGCCCCGACCAGCGACGCAAACCGAACGTCTGTTCGCACCCATAGAATGGCTGCGATGGCGCGTTCCAACTCGATCGTGGTCTCCGGAGCCCGCGAGCACAACCTGAAGAACATCTCGATCGAGCTCCCGCGCGACTCGCTCGTGGTCCTCACGGGCCTGTCCGGATCGGGCAAATCGTCGCTGGCGTTCGACACGATCTACGCCGAGGGGCAGCGCCGCTACGTCGAGTCGCTGAGCGCCTACGCACGCCAGTTCCTGGGCCAGATGGACAAGCCCGACGTCGATTCGATCGAAGGGCTGTCGCCGGCGATCTCGATCGACCAGAAGACGACCTCGCGCAACCCGCGCTCGACGGTCGGCACGGTCACCGAGGTCTACGACTACCTGCGCCTGCTGTGGTCGCGCGTCGGGCACCCGTTCTGCCACAACTGCGGCGCGCCGATCGAGGGCCAGTCGGCCGAGCAGATCATCGACCAGGTGATGGAACTCGAGGAGGGCACGCGGTTCATGGTGCTCGCACCCGTCGTGCGCGGGCGCAAGGGCGAGTACGGCAAGCTCTTCGAGGAGCTGCGCGCGGACGGCTTCGCGCGGGCGAAGGTCAACGGCGAACTGCTGACGCTCGACGAGACGCCGGTGCTGGACAAGAAGTACAAGCACGACATCTCGGTCGTCGTCGATCGCCTCGTGATGCGGCCCGACCTGCGCAAACGCCTGGCGGACTCGATCGAGTCGGCTGTCGGGCTGGCCGACGGGATCGTCGAGATCGAGATCGTCGCGCGCGAGGGCGAGGACGACGGGCGCACCCTGCTGTTCTCAGAGAAGTTCGCCTGCCTGAGCTGCGGCTCGTCGATGCCCGAGCTGGAGCCGCGGATCTTCTCGTTCAACTCGCCGCACGGCGCCTGCGAGCGCTGCACCGGCCTGGGCGCGCAGATGGAGATCGACCCGGACCTCGTGATCCCGGACCCGTCGCTGTCGATCAGCGAGGGCGTGATCGCGCCGTGGGCGGGCAGCAGCTCGCAGTACTACGACCAGATCACCAGCGCGATCGCCGAGCAGTACGACGTCGACGTGACGATCCCCTGGAACCGGCTGCCGGACGAGCAGCGCGACCTGTTCCTGCTCGGCACCGGCGGCGAGCGCGTCTTCGTCACCTACACCAACCGCTTCGGCCGCGAGCGCTCGTACGCGACGAAGTTCGAGGGCATCGTCCCCAACCTCCAGCGCCGCCACCGCGAGACCGACTCGGATGCGATGCGCGAGCGGATCGAGGAGTTCATGGCGATGGTGCCGTGCCCGGCCTGCAAGGGCTCGCGGCTGCGGCCCGAGTCGCGGTCGGTGCTCGTCGGCGGCATGCCGATCCACGAGTTCACCGGCCTGTCGGTGCGCCAGGCGCTGCGCTGGATCGATCAGATCGAGCTGACCGAGACCGAGCGCCACATCGCCCGCCTGATCCTGCGCGAGATCGAGGAGCGGCTGCGGTTCCTGGAGGACGTCGGCATCGGCTATCTGTCGCTGAACCGCGGCGCGGCGACGCTGTCCGGCGGCGAGGCGCAGCGGATCCGGCTGGCGACGCAGATCGGCTCCGCGCTCGTGGGCGTCCTGTACGTCCTCGACGAGCCGTCGATCGGCCTGCATCAGCGGGACAACACGAAGCTCATCGGGACGCTCGAGCGCCTGCGCGACCTGGGAAACACGGTCCTCGTCGTCGAGCACGACGAGCAGACGATGCGCGCCGCCGACCACCTGGTGGACCTCGGGCCCGGCGCGGGCGAGCACGGCGGCCACATCGTCGCCCAGGGCACCGCGGCGCAGGTGCAGCGCGTCAAGGCCTCCCTGACCGGGCAGTTCCTGGCCGGCACGCGCACCGTCGAGGTCCCCGAGCGCCGCCGCAAGCCGACGGGCAACGTCGAGATCCGCGGCGCGCGCCAGCACAACCTGCAGTCGGTGGACGTGAAGGTGCCGCTCGGCGTCCTGACCTGCGTGACGGGCGTCTCGGGCTCGGGCAAGTCGACGCTCGTCAACGAGGTGCTGTTCAAGGCCGTCGCCAACCGCCTGCACCGCGCCCGCACGCGGCCGGGCGCGCACACGGCGGTCCTGGGCCTCGACCAGCTCGACAAGATCATCCAGGTGGACCAGTCGCCGATCGGACGCACGCCGCGGTCCAATCCGGCCACGTACACGGGGCTGTTCGACGTGATCCGCGACCTGTTCTCCAAGACGCAGGAGGCCCGGGCCCGCGGCTACCAGCCCGGCCGCTTCTCGTTCAACGTCAAGGGCGGGCGCTGCGAGGTGTGCAAGGGCGACGGGCAGATCAAGATCGAGATGCACTTCCTGCCGGACGTCTACGTCCCGTGCGAGCAGTGCCACGGCAAGCGCTACAACCGCGAGACGCTCGAGGTGCGGTTCAAGGGGAAGACGATCGCCGACATCCTGGACATGCCTGTCGAGGAGGCCGTCGGCTTCTTCCAGCACATCCCGAAGGTGCACCGCCGGCTTGTCACGCTGAACGACGTCGGCCTGGGCTACATCCGCCTGGGCCAGCCGGCGACGACGCTGTCGGGCGGCGAGGCGCAGCGCGTGAAGCTGGCGACCGAGCTGTCGAAGATCGCCACCGGCCGCACGCTGTACATCCTCGACGAGCCGACGACGGGCCTGCACTTCGCCGACGTTCAGCGCCTGCTCGAGGTGCTGCACCGCCTCGTGGACCAGGGCAACTCGGTCGTCGTGATCGAGCACAACCTCGACGTCATCAAGACCGCCGACCGGCTGATCGACATGGGACCCGAGGGCGGGGAGGAGGGCGGCATCATCGTCGCCCAGGGCACGCCCGAGGAGGTCGCCGGCACGCCCGGGTCGTGCACCGGGGAGTTCCTGGCCGAGCTCGTGACGGCCAAGGCGCCGGCGCGGCAGGCCGCCGCGAAGCCGCGCCGCAAGAAGGCTGCCGCTGCGGCGTAGAAGGCGGGGGTAGGGTCGGCGGCGATGCGCGCCGCCCTGCTCGGACTGCTGCTGGCCTTCGTTGTCGTGGGCGGTGCGGCGGGCGGTGACGCGGCGACGCCGTCGGCGATCGGGCCGGCGTGCGCCTCGCCCACCGCGGCCGGGACGCGGACGGTCGCGTTCGCCAGCGGTGGCGTGGGCCGCACGGCGCGAGTCGACCTCCCGGTCGCAGCGGCCGGGGCGCCGATCTCGCTGATCGTCGCCCTGCACTTCGCCGGCGGAACGGGCGCGCAGATGGCGGCCTACACCGGACTCTCGGCTCCGGCGGTGAAGGCCGGCTTCGCGGTCGCGTACCCGACGGCGACGAAGGCGGACCATGTGTGGCGCCTGCAGGAGAACGCCGACGGCGTCGCCGACGTCCGCCTCGTGGGTGACATGCTGGACGCCGTTCGCGGCGCCGCGTGCATCGACGGCTCACGGGTGTTCGCGACGGGCGTCTCCAACGGCGGCGGCATGGCGGCGAGGCTGGGCTGCGGGGTGACGGCGCCATTCCGTGGCGTCGCGCCGGTCGCGCCGGGGCTGAAGGCCGTTCCGCCATGTCCCGCCGGTGGGCCGGTCGGCATCCTCGAGATCCATGGGCTGGCAGACCGGGTCGTGCCGTACGCGGGCACCGGGCCGCACCGCGCGGGCGCCGTGGCGAAATGGCTCGACAACTGGCGCCTGCGGAACTGGTGCGGGCGGGTCGAGAAGGTGCGGCGGGGGGGACGCCGCAGCGCGCGCGTCACCCGCGCCGCGTTCACCTGCCGCCGGGCGCCCGTCGAGCACATCACCCTCGAGGGCACGGACCACGGCTGGCCTGGCTCGGGCGGGCCGTTCCCCAGGCGCGATCCCACGGGCTTCGACACGGGCGCCGAGGTCGTCCGGTTCTTCGCCCGCTTCCCGCCCGTCGCCGGCGCGCACGGATGACCGGCCATCGCCCTGGGCTGGGCGTTCCGCGCATGACATACGTGCGCGGCGCGACCCGGGCGGCCGTCGGGTTGAATAGACGACTGTGAGTGCCAACGACGACACACAACCCGGCGACCTGAAGCTGTGGTGGATCAAGTGGCGCTGGTACCAGCGCAACACGCTGCCGTGGAACCGCGCGCGAATCCACCTGGCGTTCGCCAGGTCGCGCGCGTTCGTGCGCTGGCCGGTCCACGGCGAGGTGCTGGAGATGCTGCGCGCCGGGCGCCTGACGATCGGCGAGGGCACGCTGCTGGAGCCCGACGTCTGGCTGACCGGCGGGCAGGACGGGCGGATCGTCATCGGCGAGGGCGTGTTCCTCAACCGCGGCGTGATGATCGCCGCGACCGGCCTGGTCGAGATCGGCGACCACTGCATGCTCGCGAACGGCTGCTTCGTCACCGACGGCAATCATCGCTTCGACGACGCGTCCAAGCCGGTCACCTGGCAGGGCTTCACCTCGAAGGGGCCGACGAGGCTGGAGGACAACGTCTGGCTCGGCGCCAACGTCGTTGTCACGAGCGGCGTCACGATCGGCTCGCGGGCGGTCGTCGGCGCCAACAGCGTCGTCACCGAGAACGTGCCGCCGGGGACGATCGTCGCCGGCAGCCCGGCGAAGGTGATCCGCCGGATCGAGTTCGCCGGCGGCGAGTCGCCTACTTCTTCGTGACGACGAGGATGCCCTTGACGGCGAGGGCGACGATCGCCGCGTAGCCGAGAACGGCGAGGATCGTCCACGGGACGGCCCGCACGACCCGCTGGTCCCGGCGAGCGTCCGACGCGTGGACGGTGCCGATCAGCGCGAGCGCGAACGCGAGGCTGACGCCGAGCGTCACGACCGTGGCGTACAGCACGAGGTCGGCGATCTGCTCGGCGACCGACTGCGCGGCGAGGATCATGCCGCCACCTGCGCCCGCGCCGCGACCCGCGGCGAGCGGCGCCGCAGGATCGCGAGGCCGAGCGTCAGCGCGCACAGCACGACGATGACCGGGCCCGTCGCAGCGGTCCCGAAGATGCTGCAGAACCCGTAGGCCGCGGCGCCCATGACGGCGGCCGCGGGCAGGGTCACGATCCACGCGACGAGGATGTTCCCGGCGACGCCCCACCGCACGGCGCTGAGGCTCTTGGCCGCCCCGGCACCCATGACCGCGCCGGAGTTCACGTGGGTCGTCGACAGCGGGTATCCCAGCGCCGTCGCCGTGAACAGCACGGACGCTCCGGCGCCCTGCGCCGAGAAACCCTGCGGCGGATCCATCTTGATGATCCGCATGCCGACGGTTCGCATGATCCGCCAGCCGCCGGAGTACGTGCCCAGTGCGATCGCCGTCGCGGAGCTGACGATGACCCAGGTCGGGACGTCGGCGTCGGCGCTGACGTTCCCGTTGGCGATCAGCGCGAGCAGGATGACGCCCATCGTCTTCTGAGCGTCGTTGGTCCCGTGCGCGAGGGCGAACATGCTGCTGGTGATCAGCTGTCCGGCGCGGTACCCGCGCTGCACCGGACCGGGGCGCAGCCGGCCGGCGACGATGTAGGCGATCGCGATCGCCATGCCCGCGATGACGAAGGCGAGGATCGGCGCCACCAGTCCGGGGATCAGGACCTTGTCGACGATGCCCTGCCCTTGGATCGCGCTCCCGCCGGCGTGGGCGAACGCCGATCCGACGACGCCGCCGATCAGCGCGTGCGACGAACTCGACGGCAGGCCGAACCACCAGGTGATGAGGTTCCACGCGATTGCGCCGATCAGTGCGCCGAAGATGACGGTCGTCGTGACGGCGTCGGCGTCGACGATGCCCTTGCCGATCGTCGCCGCGACCTTGACCGAGATGAACGCACCGACGAAGTTCAGGATCGAGGCGAGCGCGACCGCGGCCTTGGGCGGCAGCGCACGCGTGCCGACGGTCGTGGCGACGGCGTTGGCGGTGTCGTGGAAGCCGTTGGTGAAATCAAAGGCGAGTGCCGTGCCGACGACGATCACGAGGACGAGGTCGGAACCCATCGCGGTCGCCTCAGGCGTTCTTGACGATGATCTCGTCGATCACGTCGGCGACGCGCTCGCACGCGTCGATCGCCTGCTCGAGCCGCTCGAAGATGTCCTTCCAGCGGATCACGACCATCGGGTCCACGCCCTCGCGGAACAACGACGCCACGGCTCGCCGGCTGGCCTTGTCGCCCTCGTTCTCGAGGCGGTGCACCTCGTGGATGAAGGCCGACGCGTCGCTGAAGTCGCGCACGGACGGGACGGCGAGCTGCAGCTGCTCGGTCGCCTGCCGCAGGATCCCGGCGAGCTGCTGCGCCTGCTCCATCGGCGCCTCAATGCCGTAGAGGCCGAGGTAGTCGGCCGTCTCCTCGGTGAAGTCGATGATGTCGTCGAATGCCGAGCCGAGTTCGAGGATGTCCTCGCGGTCGATCGGCGTCACGAACGACGTGTTCAGGTTGCTGCGGATCTCGTGCAGCGTCGTGTCGCCCTGGTTCTCCAGGTCCTGGAGCATCCGTAGGTGCTCCCCCTTGCCCTCCGGGAACGCCTCGAGCATCTCTTCGAGCTCCGCGGCGGAGCGCACGGCGATGTCCGCGAACTGTGCGAACAGCTGGTTGTAGACGCGATCGCGGGATGAGAACAGGTTGGTCAGGCCGGCCATGTGGAGGGGGCTGGGGGATGGATGAAGCCCAGCCGGCGCGAACCATACGGAACCCCGCGGTCGAGGGCCGGGCGGCTGGGCTCCGGACCCGGATCTACGGCCGCTGCGCCAGCTGGACGCGGAAGTCCTCCAGCTCGGCCGCGTCGATCGAGTAGCCGTGCTCGGGCGCCGGGTAGCTGCGGTCGCGCACGTCGTGCGCGTAGGCGGCGACGCCGGCGACCATCTCGTCGAGCAGGTTCGCGTAGCGCTTGACGAAGCGCGCGCCCAGGCCCTCGCGGATGCCGAGCAGGTCGTGGAAGACCAGGACCTGGCCGTCCGCGGCCGCCCCGGCGCCGATGCCGATGACCGGGATGTCCATGTGCGGCATCAGCTCGGCGGTGACGGCGGACGGGATCGCCTCGAAGACGATCGAGAAGCAGCCCGCCGCCTGCAGCGCGAGGGCCTCGCCCGCGATGCGCGTCGCGGCCTCCGCGGTGCGTCCCTGGGCCTTGTAGCCGCCGAGGGCGGTCGAGGTCTGCGGCGTCAGGCCGACGTGGCCCATCACCGGGATGCCGGCGGCGATGATCGCCCGGGCCCGTGCCACGGGGGTGGCGCCGCCGCCCTCGAGCTTCACCGCGTCGCAGCCCGCCTGCTTGACGAACCGCATCGCGGTGGTGACGGCCTGCTCGTCGCTGATCTCGTAGGACCCGAACGGCAGGTCGCCGACGAGGAACGGCGTCTTCAGGCCGCGGCGCACGGCGCGGGCCAGGACCAGCAGTTCGTCCAGTTCGACCGGCACGGTCGAGGGATGGCCGAGCACCGTCATCGCACCGGAATCGCCGATCAGCACGAGGTCCACACCCGCGGCCTCGACCGTCAGCGCGCTCGGGTAGTCGTAGGCGGTGACCATGACGATCGGCTCGCGCAGGCGCTTCTTCTCGAGCAGGCGCGGGAGGGTCATCGGCAGGCTGGAAGCGTCCGACGGGACCTGCAGGTTGGGCATCGTGGACATGTCTGGCTCCTGGTTCTGCGGTGGTTGACGCTCTCTAGGCGAGAGTCGCCACCTCCGCGTCGGCGGGGATCATGGCGCTGGTGGTCGTGCCCACGGGCACGTTGTCGATGAGGCGTACGCCGTCGACGGTGGCGGCGGCGAGGATCAGGGCGTCGGGAAGATCGGTGGGAGCGAGGGTCGCGGGATCGACGACCGCGAAGTACTCGGGCTCCAGGCCGGCGACCCGCAGCGCGGTCAGTCCGCGGGCCTCGACGTCGCGGGCGGCGGTGCCCGAGGCGAGCGCCTGCGCGGCGGCGTGGAGCGCGGCGGGAAGCGCCAGGGCGCGCTCGCGGGCGGCGGCGTCGAGTCGCGCGTTGCGGCTGGAGAGCGCCAGGCCGTCGGCATCGCGCACGATGGGGCGCACGTCGATGCGGACGGGGATGTCCAGATCGCGGACCATGCGCCGGAGGACGAGCGCCTGCTGGGCGTCCTTGCGGCCGAACACGGCGACGTCCGGCTGGACGATGCTGAAGAGCTTGGCGACGACGGTCGTGACCCCGTCGAAGTGCGCCGACCCGCGATGGGCGGCCTCGAGCGTCTCGGTCAGTGGCCCGCGGACGACGATCGTCGTGGCGGTCCCCCGGGGGTAGACCTCGTCGATGCTCGGGGCGAACAGCAGGTCGGCGCCGGCCGCCTGCGCGAGGTGTGCGTCGCCGTCCTCGTCGCGCGGATAGGCGCGCAGGTCGGCGGCGTCGTTGAACTGCGCCGGGTTGACGAACAGCGAGACGACGACGACGTCGGCCTGCTCGCGGGCGGCGCGGACGAGCGAGAGATGCCCCTCGTGCAGTGCGCCCATCGTCGGGACGAGGGCGATCGAGCGGCCGGCGCCGCGGTCGGGCGCGAGCGCGTCGCGCAGTTCGGCGATCGTGCGGGCGAGCCTCATGCCGCGGCCTCATGGGGAGTCGCGGCGAGCCGCGCGGTGGCGGCGGCCAGCGCGTCGAACAGGCCGACCAGCTCGGGCGCGTGGTCGGCGACCGCTGCGCGCTGCCGTGCGACGGTGGCGTCGTCGCCGCGGGCGATCGGCCCGGTCAGCGCGCGCTCGGGGCCGACGGCGGCCCAGTTGTCGACCGTGGCGCGGACGAGCGGGACGAGCGCTTCGCGCGGCACGCCCGCGGCGCCGGCCAGCCGCTCGGCGAAGCCCTCGATCGTGACGAGGAAGTTCGATGCGACCGACGCGGCGGCGTGGTAGGCGGGCCGGTCCGCGTCGGCGATGGCGAACGGGCGCATGCCGACGTCCGTCGCGATCGCGTGGGCGCGGGCCAGCACCTGCGGCGTCGACCCGGCGATCGCGCACCCGGCGCCGCGCAGCGGGAAGCCGGCCCCACCGACCCCGGTGACGGTCATCAGCGGATGCAGCGCGAGACGCTCGCGATCGCCGAGGACGTCGAGCGGCGTCGCGCCCGAGCAGTGGCCGACGATCGCGCCGGGGGCGATGCAGGCGGCGGCGGCCGCGATCTCGCCGTCCGGGACGCAGAGCAGCACGAGGTCCGCCCCGAAACCATCGGCGCCGCGGCCGAGCGGTCCGGACACGTCGTGACCGGCCGTGCGCAGGGCTGCGGCGAGGGCGTTGCCCAGTCGGCCGTTGCCGACGATGACGATGGGATGGGGCATCTCGGTCCAGTTCCCAGCTGCGGGGATACCGGTCACGTCATTGGTGGTGCTGCGGTCTCTCGTACGGCGGTGGATCAGAGGTGCGTCCCGTGAAGGTGACGCCCTCGTCACGGAGGGTAGCGGGGATAGCATCGGAAAACGATGACGGCGCTCACGACCCCGCAGGACCGGCGCGACGCGCTGAGGGAGGTCTTCCTCCAGGCACGGTCCTGTGAGCGCTGTCCGCAGCTCGCGGCGGCTCGCACGCAGGTCGTGTTCGGGGCCGGGAACGCCGACGCCGACCTGCTGTTCGTCGGCGAGGCGCCGGGGCAGAAGGAGGACGAGCAGGGCGTCCCGTTCGTCGGCGCCGCGGGGAAGCTGCTGTCCGAACTGCTGGCCGAGGTCGGCATCGCCCGCGACGACGTCTTCATCGCCAACGTCCTCAAGTGCCGGCCGCCGCAGAACCGCAATCCCGAGCCGGAGGAGATCGAGCGCTGCAGCCCGTGGCTGTGGCGGCAGATCGAGCTGATCCAGCCGACCGTCGTGGTCACGCTCGGCAACTTCGCGACGAAGCTCCTGCGCGGCGACCCGGCCGTGATCTCCGCGCTGCACGGCCAGGTGGAGGAGCGCGTGCTCGGCACCCGCCGCGTGCGGCTGATGCCGTCGTACCACCCGGCCGCGGCCCTCTACCAGCGCTCCAATCGCGAGCTGATCGCCGCCGACTTCGCGCGCATCCCGGCGCTCCTGGCGCTCGGACCGCCGGAGCAGCCGGTGCCCGGCGTCGGCGGTGATCCGGATGAGGGCTTCGAGGGCGGCGATGCGGCCGTGGCGGTCGAGCCGACGGCCGAGGACCTCGCGGCGGCGCGGGCGGAGCTCGCGGCCGAGGCGGAGCCGATCGGGTCATCGCTCGCGCCCGCGCCCGCGCCTCCCGCCGACCCCGACGCCGACGCCGGGCAGCTTGGGCTGTTCTGAGAGTCGCCTGCACACGAACCGCCACGCCCGCGTGACGGTTCGCGCGCGTGAACCGTCACTGAGCGGGCGGTCTCAAGCGCTTCGTTGGGACTTTCTCGGGCATGGCCCGAGAAACTCACCGCGAACGTCGGAGCGGATGTTCGCGGTGCGCGGACGGGCCTAGCCGCGGCGCGCGGCGCGGAGCGCGGCGAGCTGGGCGCGGTTGCGCGCGCGGTCGCGGCCCACCACTGCGCGCAGGGCGAATGTGAGCGCCTGGGCGCGGTCGTCGCGGCGCAGCGCCGCGTCACCCAGGTTGGCGGCGACGACCTCGCGGCGCCGGCGGGCCTTCAGCTCGAACGGCTCGGCGGCCGTCGCGTGCCCGCCGCGGTGCACGATCGCGACCTGCGGCTGCAGCTCCGTCGGGATGCCCGCCGCACGCGCGCGCAGGCAGAGGTCGAGATCCTCGGCGTAGAGGAACTGCGCCGGATCGAACGGGCCCAGACGCCGCAGCAGCGCCGTCGGCGCGGCGAGGCAGGCGCCGGTCGCCCAGCCGACCCGGCGCGGCGCCTGGGCCCGGAACGGCTCCAGGCGCTCGCGGAGCGCTCGCGGCATCACGCGCGGGGGCACGAGAGCGGCGAGGTGGGCCAGGCGCGTGCCCGGGACGTCGTGGGCGCTGCGCTGCAGCGTGCCGTCGGCATTGAGCAGGCGCGGTGCCAGGAGCGCCTCGCGCCCGGCCGCCATCGTCGCGAGCCGCGACAGGTCGTCGTCGCGCAGCACGCAGTCGGGGTTCAGCAGCACGGTCACGTCGCGATCGACGCGCTCGAGGCCGGCGTTGTTCGCGGCG
Organism: Solirubrobacteraceae bacterium; assembly: GCA_046594555.1. Lineage (GTDB taxonomy): Bacteria > Actinomycetota > Thermoleophilia > Solirubrobacterales > Solirubrobacteraceae > F1-60-MAGs163. The sequence continues at coordinate 5,510 of JBKJRO010000006.1, read as the reverse complement.
CCGAACCCCGGATTCCCGTCGAGGCGCACGACCTCCGCGCCCCACGCCGCCGCCACGCCGGCGCCGTCGTCGCGCGACCCGGTGTCCACGCAGACGACCTGCGGGCGCTCGGCCAGCAGCGCGAGCGAGTCGAGCAACAGCCGCAGGTCGGCGGCCGACTCGTGGAGGACCGTGACGACCGCGAAGCTCACGCGCCGGCGGCCTCCGCGAGCACGGCGCGCAGCTCGTCCGCAGCGCGGTCCCAGGACAGGAGCGCGGCGGCCGCCTCACCGGCTGCTCCCACGCGGGCACGCGCCTCGCCGTCGCCGACGAACGACGTCATCGCCGCAGCGAGCGCGCCGACATCGCCGGGCGGGACGCGCAGCGCGCCCTCGCCGAGGGTCTCGGTGTAGATCGGCAGGTCGGCGACGATCGACGGCACACCGCGCACGGCGGCCTCCAGCGGCGGGAACGCGAACCCCTCGAGGTGCGCGGGGTGGACGAGCGCGAGCGCGTGACGCAGCAGGCTGTCGAGGCGGACCTCGTCCACCCGGCCCAGGCCGATCACTCCCGGCTGCCCGGCGAGCAGCGGCGCGAGGCGCCCTTCGCCGACGACGACGAGCCGGGCGGCGACGTCGGCCGACGCGAAGGCCTCGAGCAGCAGGTCGAGGCCCTTGCGCGGCTCGAGCGCACCGACGGCGAGCAGGTAGGGCTCCGCGATCTCGCGGTGCCCGTTGGTGGCCGTCGTCACCGGGATCGTGCCCGGCCCGGACAGGATCACCCGCGTGCGTTCAGCGTCCAGCGGCCAGCCGGCGGCGAGCAGGTCGTCGCGGACCGTCTGCGACACCGTCACCACGCGCGCGGCCCGTGCCGCGAGGTCGCGCGGGCGCGCGGCGCGCTGCCACAGGCGCTCGTAGGGCGTGAAGTCGCCGGGCCGCGCCTCGAAGGCGCGATCGTGGACCGTCAGCACGAACGGGACGCCGTCGGTGATCGCGACCGGGGCGGGCGCGGGGAGCCAGACGACGTCGGCGCCGCTGGCGAGGCGGTCGATGCGCGGGCGCCGAGCCAGGGCGGCCGCGGCGTGCATGGTGCGGCGCGGGATCCGGGTGCGGACGACCGTCAGCGACGGCGGCGCCGCGTCGTCTGCCGACACGCCCTCGGGGACGACCGCGATCCACGCATCGCCGGGATGGCGCTCGGCGAGCGTGCGCAGCAGCCGCGCGGTGTACCGGGGGATCCCGCGTGCGGCGCCGAGGTGGCGCGCATCGACGACGACGCGCATCATGTCCACGCTACCGGCGGAGCCCGTCTGTAGGCTCGCGGCTTCCCCCCGATGAGCATTCCGCCCACCACCGAGACCGCACGCGTCGCGCTGGTCCACGACTTCCTGCTGGACCTGCGGGGAGCCGAGCGCGTCTTCCTCCAGCTGTGCGACCTGTTCCCGCAGGCCGATCTGTTCACCGCGGTCTACGATCGCGCCGGGACGGAGGGCCGCTTCGCCGGTCGCAACGTCCGCACGACGTACCTGCAGCGCCTGAAGCCCACGGCGCACACCTTCCGCCCGCTGCTCCCGTTCTACCCGGCGGCGATCGAGTCGCTCGACCTGCGCGGGTACGACCTCGTCGTCTCCAGCTCGTCCGCGTGGGCGCACGGGGTGCTGCCGGACGAGCATGCCGTCCACGTCTGTTACAGCCACAACCCGTTCCGCTACGCCTGGAATGCGCGTGAGGAGACGCTCGCCGGCCAGCGGCCGATCATGCGGCCCGTGCTGGCGGAGGTCCTGCGTCGCTGGCGGCAGTGGGACACGCTCGCCGCGCAGCGGGTCGACGCGTACGTCGCCAACTCGCAGACGACGGCGCTGCGGATCGACCGCTACCTGGGGCGCGAGGCGACGGTGCTGTACCCGCCCGTCGAGGTGGACCGCTTCTCGGTCGGCGAGGTCGGCGACCACTACGTCGTCCTGTCCGAGCTCATGGCCCACAAGCGGATCGAGCTGGCCGTGCGGGCGTTCACGCGACTGCGCCTGCCGCTCGTCGTCGTCGGCAACGGCCCCGACGCACGCCGGCTGCAGCGCCTCGCCGGACCGACGGTGCAGTTCACCGGGCGGGTCGGCGATGCCCGGGTCGCGGAACTGCTGCGGACCGCGCGGGCGCTGGTCGTCACGGCGACCGAGGAGTTCGGCATCGCCGCCGTGGAGGCGCAGGCGTCGGGACGACCGGTCATCGCCGTGCGCGACGGCGGCGTGCTGGAGACCGTGATCGAGGGGGAGACCGGCGTCTTCTTCGACCTGCCCGAGGTTGACGACCTGATCGCCGCGGTGCAGGCCTTCGACCCGCGGGCGGTCGATCCGGCGGCCTGCGTGGACAACGCGCGCCGGTTCGACGTGACCCGCTTCCGGCGCGGGTTCCGGTCGATCGCGGAGCAGGCGCTCGCGGGCGAGCACCGGGCGGCCCGTCCGGCGCGCGTCCGCCGTGCACGCGGCCTCGCGCTGCCGCGGTGACCCGGCACGAGCGACTGCTCGAGCTCGGGCTGCTGCTCGCGGGGACGCTGCTGGCGGCGTGCACGATCCGCACGGGCGTCAGTCACCACGACGAGGGGCTGATGCTCGCATGGGCCGAGCGGATCGCCGACGGTCAGTGGCCCTACCGGGACTTCTGGTCCAACTACCCGCCGGGCCAGGCGCTCGTCGACGCTGCGCTGGTCAAGGTCTTCGGGCCGTCGCTGCTGGCCTGGCGGGTGGTGCGCGTGCTCGTCGGGGCGCTCGCCGCCGTGCTCGCGTTCCGGCTGGTGCGCCGCCGCGGCGCGGGCCTGCCGTCGAGCCTGCTCGCGTGGGCGGCCGTGGCGGGATCGCTCGCGTGGCCGCTGACCGCCGGCCCGAACGCCGCGTCCGTCCTGCTCGCGCTCGCGGCGCTGCTGCTGGCGGAGCGGAGCCTGGGCTGGGCCGCCGTCCTCGCGGGACTGGCCGGCGTCTTCCGCTTCGAGGTCGGTGTCGCGGCGGCGGTCGGCGTCGTCCTGCTGGCGCCCGATGCCCGCGGCGGCCGTCGGATCGCGGGCATCGCGGCCGCCACGACGCTGCTGACGCGGCTGCCGTTCCTGGTCGTCGCGCCGCATGATCTGCTCGGCCAGACGGCCGGGTACCTGGGCATCGCCCACCTCCAGCGCCTGGCGCTCCCGCTGGACCCGTCGGGCATCGGCGCCGACCCCAACAAGCTGCTGGAGCTGTGGTTCCCGGCGCTGCTGCTCGCGGGCTCGGTCCTGCTGCTCGCGTGGATCCTCCTGCGCCGCCCGCAGCGACGCGACGTGCTCGTCGCCCCGCTCGCCGGGATCGGCGTGCTCTACCTGCTGTCCCGTACCGACGAGTTCCATCTGGTGCCGCTCGCGCCGGCGCTGGCGGTCGCCGCCGCGATCGGCGCGGCCACCGTGGGCGCCCGCGCCTGGCGGGTCGCACTGCTCGTCGTGGTCGGGGTGATCGCCGTCCACGGCTGGGAGCGCCAGGCCGGGCTGCTGCTGCACCCTGCGGTCCAGGCCGCGGTCCCGGGTGGTGTCGGCGACGGCGTCCGGATGGATGCGCGCGAAGCCCGCGCGCTGGCCGGGCTGATCCCGCGCGTGCGGGCGCTGACGCCGCGCGGCGAGCCGGTGCTGGTGGCGCCGCCGCGCTACGACCGCGTCCGCGTCGGCGACCCCCTGCTGAACGTGCTGCTGCGTCGTCCCAATCCCTCGCGCTACGACGTGATGCAGCCGGGCGTCGTGACCACGGCTCCGGTGCAGCGCGAGATCGCCCGCGACCTGCGCCGTACCCGCACGCCGGTCGTCGTGCGGTGGTCCGGGGCCGACGCGCGGCGCGTCGAGGACAACGGCTCGGGCCGGTCGTCCGGCGTCCACCTGCTCGACCGCGCGATCGCCCGCGACTACCGTCCGCTCGCCCGCTACGGCGACTGGCTCGTGCTCGTCCGCCGGTGAGCCGCAGATACTGGCCGGGATGACCGACCGCAACGTCCTCGGAGGCACGCTGGATCCTTGCGGCATGGATCCCGTCACCGGCTTCCATCGCGACGGCTGCTGCACGACGGGACCGCAGGACGCCGGCAGTCACACGATCTGCGCGGTGGTGACGGCGGAGTTCCTGGAGCACCAGCGCCTGATCGGCAACGACCTGGTGACGCCGGCGCCGCACTACGGCTTCCCGGGGCTGACGCCGGGCGACCGCTGGTGCGTGACGGCCGCCAACTGGCTGCGTGCGCACGAGGACGGCGCCGCAGCCTACGTCGTCCTGGCGTCCACCAACGAGCGCGCCCTCGACATCGTGCCGCTCACCGCGCTGCGCGAGCACGCCGTGGACGTGCCGCCGGACGCGCGCGCGTTCGAGGGTCCGGTCGCGGACGTCTAGCGCTCGCAGCAGCGACGTGCGTCGACGACTGGTCGACCAGCGTCGCCGCCGCCGGCGTCTAGCCGTGGGGCCGCGCGACGAGCACGAGGCTCAGCCCGACCCGCAGGCGCGGGCGGATGCGGTCCTCGACCGGCCGCCAGACGCGCAGGAGGCGCTCGTACCAGCGCAGGCTCGCGGGATCCAGGCGCGGCTGGGGCGAGAAGCGCGTCTTCGTCCACCAGCCCAGGATCCCCAGGGCGTTGAACGACACGAGCGAGACGACCTCGAGCCCGGCCTCGGCGGCCAGCGACATCAGGCGCTCGCGGGTGTAGCGGCGCTCGTGCCCGTAGGCGCGGTCGAGCGCGCCGAAGAGCCTTGGGTGGGCGGGCACGAGGACGACGACCACGCCCCCCGGCCGGAGCGCCGCGCCCATCGACGTCAGCGCCGCGCCGTCATCGGCGATGTGCTCGAGCACGTTCTGGCACAGCACGAGGTCGCAGGAGCCGGCGAGCGCGGCGAGCGCGGGGGACTCCGGCAGCGTCTCGCCGCTGATCGTCACGCGTGGATCGGCGCCGAACCTGGCGCGCAGGTGCACCACGCACGCCGCTTCGGGCTCGATCAGCAGCAGGCGCTCGACGCCCGCGTCCAGCAGTCGCTCGCTGAACGTCCCGATGCCGGCGCCGACCTCCGCCACCGTGCCGCGCGCGTAGGGCTCGGCCTGCGCGAACTGCCAGTCGCCCAGGCCGCGGGCGTCGGCGAGCGCCTCGAGGTCCCAGACGTCGTCGCTCATCGCGGCGGGCGCGCCGTGACGCGGAAGCGCAGCAGGCTCCAGGCCGCCTTGATGCCGTCGCGCCAGGTGATCTTCTTGCCCTCGGCATAGGTGCGGCCGTAGTACGAGATCGGCACCTCGTAGAGGCGGATGCCGGGCGTGAGCAACACGCGGGCGGTGATCTCCGGCTCGAACGCGAAGTCGTCGCTGACGATCTTCAGCGAGCGCACGAGGTCGCCGCGGAAGGCCTTGTAGCCGACCTCCATGTCGCTGATCGTCGTGTTGAAGAGGACGTTCGTCATGAGCGACAGGAACCGGTTGCCCGCGTAGTGCCAGAACAGGTGGGCGCGCTGCGGCTCGCCGCCCCGCAGGCGCGTGCCGTAGACGACGTCGGCG
>JBKJRO010000076.1:0-15745 GCA_046594555.1 Solirubrobacteraceae bacterium | reverse complement strand
CGACGATCAGAGCCGTCGCGGGGGCGCGCATGGTGGGCGAAGCGTACGAGGTACAAATCGAGGTACCAACATGAGCGAATCCGAGCGCATCTGAGAACACGCAAGCGCAGCCTGCATGCGGGCCAAGGCCTCACAGCAGTCCCAGCCGCTGCTTCGAGCCCAGTATCGCCCACTCACGAAGCCCCCGCCACCACGGGGGTTTCGTCGTTTCCGGGGACGGTTGAGGTAGCAGTGCGCGGGCGTCAGCGCGCCCCTCGGCCACCCCCTCTGCGGGCGAGGTCCCCTCCGGGCCGCAGGAGTTCCCTCCGCTGTGCGCGTGACCGGTACGCCGCGGTTGCTACACGCCGGTACCTGATATCGACGGCCTGGCGAGTGCCGTTGTACTGCGCCGGTACCGGGCGCCCGTTGCTGCTTCGCATTGATGGCGGGAGCGCATGTTGACCTGGATGGCCCAGTCGGGTACGAGTCGCACTCTGACTCGTGAGGGGGTGTCGTCGTGTGGCGGTCGTTCTTGGTGGGTGTGGTGTCGCTGGTGATCCTCGCCGGCGCGGCTCCGGCGCCCGCGGCGACGGTTCTCCATCGCTGGGATGCGGAGGGGAACGCGCAGGACGCCGTGGGAACCGCGAACGGGACGCTGGTGGGCGACACGGCGTTCGGGGCCGGGCATGTGGGCCAGGCGTTCGCGTTCGACGGCAGTGGCGACTATGTGAGCGTTCCGACGGCGGGTGTCGTGGATCTGTTCCCGGGGGCGGCGTCGTTCACGGTTGACGCGTGGGCGTCGACGACCGCGACGGGAGACCAGCCGATCTTTGCGATGTACGAGTGCGCGGGCTTCTGCTCGGGTGCGCTGTCGGCGTCGTTCTATGCGCTCGGCTTCGCCGGGGGGCAGGCGATCGCGTATGTGCGCGACACCAACGGCGGCGGCCCGCCGCCGAACGAATGGGAGAGCATCAGCGGCGGCCCGGTCATCAACGACGGCGGGCTGCACCACATCGCCGTCACGCGCGACGTCGAGGGCGCGCGGCTCGTGCTGTTCGTGGACGGTGTGGCCGTCGCGGACGACCCGCTCGGGCCGGGCGCCTCGGGCGCGATCTCGAACCTCGACGGCGACGACGACCCGTTCACGATCGGCGGGCGGATCGTCGGCGGGGGGTCGTCCCTGAGCGCGGTGCTGACCGGGCGGGTCGACGAGGCGCGGACCTCGTCCGGCGCCACATCGTTCGACACGACCCCGCCTGCGCCGGTCCCCGTGCTGACGGGACCGGCAGGAAACGGAGGCTGGTTCACCGGCGATGTGCAGGTGACATGGAACCTGCAGGAGGCGTCCGTCATCCGCGAGTCCAGCGGCTGTGCGGCCGCAGCGGTGACCGCTGACACGCCCGGAGCCGCGTTCGCGTGCACGGCGACGAGCGCCGGTGGGACGGGGAACGGGTCGGTGACCGTCAAGCGCGACGCGACGGCGCCGCAGGTCTTGTGTCCCGCCACGCCGTCCTTCGCGCTGGGCGCAGAGGGATCGGTCACCGCCACGGTGAGCGACGGCGGCTCAGGCCCGCAGGCCGACAAGGTGACGGTCGCGGCCCTGACGGCGAAGGCCGGTGCGGGCTCGGTGTCCGTGACCGGACGTGACATCGCCGGGAACGCGACGACGGTGACCTGCGCCTTCACCGTTGCGGAGGCGCAGCCGCCCGCGCCGAGGACCGTGTCGATCACGTCGATCGCGACGCTGCCGCCGGCGAAGGCCTGCGTCAGCCGGCGCAGGTTCCCGATCCGCCTGCGCGGAGTCAAGGCGAGCAAGGTCGTTCGCGCCCAGATCAAGCTCAATGGGAAGCAGGTGCGCAACGTGACCGGCAAGGCGCTCGGCCTGCCGATCGACCTGCGGGGACTGCCGAAGGGGCGGTTCGTCGTCGAGATCGTGACGACCGACAGCGCCGGCAAGCGCCTCGTCGGCAAGCGCACCTATCGGACCTGCGCGCCCAAACCACGCTCATAGCGCGCACCAACCCTGACTCCCGCCCTCGGACGAAAGTCAGGCGCCGGGCCATGAGGCTCGCTTCTCATGGGCAGAGGGGCGCTTACCCGGCGGCCCAGCGGTCGTCGTAGGTCTGTCCAGGCGCGGCTGCGCGTCGTTCATGCTGGGCTCGTGCGCGCCCTCAGGCGCGCCGCATCCCCCAAAGAAGGAGTCCAGCAATGGCTCGACGCAGGACTGCAGTCGTGCTCGCAGCAGTCGGCGCACTGGCGATCGCCGCGATCCCCGCGACCACGGCCGGTGCCGATGTGGTCGTCTGTAACGAGGCGCAGTCGTCGTGGCAGGGCACATGGGACGCGACGGCGTCCACTGACCCGCTGCCGCCGGCTCGCCACAAGGATGCCGCGATGCCCGTCGGTCGTGGCGTGGGCCTGGTCGACGCGGCCGAACACTCCCCGGCCCTCGCGGTCTGCATCCCTGACGGTGGTGGCGGCCCCGTCGTCTGACCGGCCGCGCGGGCCGTGCGCCTCGCGTGCTCGGCCCGCGCGACGAGCTCCAACGTGAGCTGTCTGACGGAGTCACGTTGCGCGCGCCGATTGTCGCCGATTGCCTCCGGTCGGCTCGCGCGGATCGTCAAGCGCGCCGACCTGCACGATCGGCTCCTCCACAAGCCGTGCGGCAGCCTGCCGGGCACGCACTGCTGACACCTCGAGGACTCGGGGGCGCTTGGGGGTCGGGGCGACTCCCGATTCCGGTGTCACCTGCGGGTCTTCCGCATCCGGCCTGTGGTCTCCCCGGTGTTGCGGCGCTCGGCGCCGGGTTAGTGTCGTGCCCTGGCACGGTCGCGCCGACGGCGCACCCGCCGTAGCCGCCGAAAACTGGGAGTTGGACATGAGCAACCACCGTCTCCGCGGCGTCCTCGCCGCGATCGCCGTCTCTGCTGTCGTCCTCGTGGCGGTCGGCTGCGGGAATGACAACAAGAACGACAGCACCGCGGCGTCCACCGCCACGACCACGACGACCGCGGCCGCCCCGAGCGACACCGTCGGCGTGAAGGCCAGCGAGATGAAGTTCGTCCTGACGAGCGACACCGCGCCCGCCGGCAAGGTCACGTTCAACGCGGAGAACGTCGGCAAGGTCGATCACGAGATGGTCGTCATCAAGACGGCCACGCTCGCCGCCGACCTGCCCGTGACGGACGGCAAGGTGAGCGAGGAGGGCTCGATCGGCGAGATCGGCCCGGAGGAGCTGAAGGTCGGCGCCACGGTGTCGAAGTCCTTCGACATGAAGGCCGGCCACTACGCGCTGATCTGCGCGCTCCCCGGTCACTACCAGGCTGGGATGTACTCAGACTTGACCGTCGAGTAGGCGCCTGCACCGCGGGTCGTCCACGGAAGCCGGGGGCGCAGGCGCAGCAGCGCCCGCGCCCCCGATGCTTCAGGACGTAGTCGCCGGAATCGACGGCCTTGCTGATCTTCTTGCTCGACTTCTCGAGCGCCGCGTCGATGCGGTCCAGGTAGGTGTCGTCGGCGAGGACGATGACCGCAGAGGAACCGGGCGGCAGGTACTCCTCGATGTCGACACCGAGCTCCTGCTCCTCGTGGCGCTTCTTCAGCGCGCCGATGCCGGCGCCAGCCCGACGACCAGCCCGCCGGCGGCACCGAGCGCGGTACCCCCGCCAACGGCGACGCGGCCCCGTGCTCGTCGAGGAGAGCGTGGGGAAGGCGCAGCCGACGATCACGGAGGCGGCTGCCGCGGGGGATGCCGCGTGGGAGGCGGCGGGGATTGCGCCAGGGCACCGGTGGTGCGGGCGGGCTGTCAGTCCAGCTCGGTCGTCGAGGTAGCAGTTGAGGTAGCAATCTGAGCGAATCGCAGGGAACCTCACCGAAGTTCGGCCCAGCGTTCATGGGGTACAGCACCTCACCGCACGCCGCTTGGCTTCTTCGAGCCCAGTATCGCCCACGCACGAAGCCCTCGCCACCATAGGGGTGTCGGCGTTGCCGGGGCGCTCGTGGTACGTCGGTGGCACTTGGATACGGCCGTAGTCCGCGCCGGATGGGAAGGGCGACTACCGATGACCGGCGCCTCGCTCGGGCGTAGTGTCATCAGGCAAGCGGGCGACCCTCCGCCATGTCCCGCCTCCCTGTCGGGTCGGGGGGTGCGCTCGTGAGCTTCAGGAACCCGGCCGGGTGGTCGTGACGAACTGACTCAAGACGAGCCGGGCGCTCGTCTACTCAGCCGCTGACCGGGCTTGCCGAGGTGCTTGGCTCGGCGTACGTTCGGTGCGGGCGCGTCGCCTTCGGTTCCCATCCCCCAGGAAGGGCGGCGGCGCGCCTCTCGGCGCCGACGCCGCCCGAAACTCCAGTTCGGGTCGGGGCGGCATCGACCAGGCTGCGCCGCGGCGATGCAGTTGATCCACGACGATCCGGCTAACTCGCTGTCCAGGTCAGTCGTCGTCAGACGCTTTGTCAGCCGGCGAGCGATCCGCCGAAGATCTGCCAAGCGAGGGCGGACTTCGCGACCAGGCTGAGCACCAGGTAGACCTGCTCGCCGTAGCCGTAGTCGGCCCACTTCCCGATGCGGCGGTACTGCAACCACTGGTTGAGCGCGAAGCTCATGAAGCAGGCGAACAGCGACGCGACGACGCCGTAGACGAACCCGGGCACCTCGTTGGTGGCACTGGCGCTTGCGCCGATCAGGTTCACCACGATGGCCACCCAGGGTGCGGCGCCGGCCACACATCCGAACCAGAACGGCAACATCGTGGTGCGGGTCCTGCCGGGCGGGTTCATCAGTTCCTGGAGCCAGCCGAAGAGGATCATCGCGACGTTGGCCCCGATGATCAGCACGACCTCGGTGAGTCCGGTGAGCCCGTTGTAGAAGCCGATGAGGATCACCATGATCGTGGCGCTGAGGGAGTACTCGACCCACCGGAAGCGGTTCAGCCCGGCGCGCAGGTCGGCCTCATAGCGAGAGCGGAACACGGTCGCGGTGAGCAGGTGGTCGAGCGCGGCCAGCGCCAGGAATGCCGCGATGGCAGACCCGATCGCGACGTCGATCAACGCCTCGGGCGCGGGTGCAGCCGTGCCCGGGGGGCCGGACGGGAACTGCGACGTGACGGTGATCGCGAAACCGTTGGCCAGAAGCAGGACGGCGACAGCCTGCACGCCGTGCAGGAGGCTGAGTCCGAGGTTCCAGCGACGTAGTCGGGACAGGCTGGACTCGTTCACGCCAGTGGCTTCCATGACTGTCCTTCGGTGTGGGGTGGGAATACGGTTGCCGGAGGGCGGGATCTGGTTCGAGGTGTACGCGGACAAGGGGGGCAAGTCGCGCTGGCGGCTGACGTCGAGGAACGGGCAGACCGTGGCGTCCTCGGGCGCGCCGTTCGCGAACCAGTCCAACGCGCGGCGCGCGGCCAACAACGTCCGCGACAAGGCCGGCGCGGCGACCGGGCCGTAGAGCCCCGGCGCCGACGTGCGAACGGCCGCCGGAGGGCGGCCGTTCGACGTCTGCGGATGCCGCGCGCTAGGCGGAGGAGCCGGGCGCGTCGGGCTTGCGCGCCGTCTTCGCCTGGCCGAAGACGAACAGCGCGAGGATGCCCAGGCCGATGCCCGCGAGCAGCATCGCGAAGCCGGTGACGATGCCGAACAGCGAGATCCGCTCGGCCATGTAGGCGGTGTTCAGCGCCGTGCTGAGCGCGGTCTCGGTGATCCACAGGCTGCGGATCGGGTTGTCGACCGGCTTGCCCTTGGGGCTCAGCAGCGCGGCCTTCTCGTCGTTGGTGCCCTTCCCGTCGGCGGTCGCGAACCGCGGCAGCTGCGAGTAGGTCTTGCCGCCCGTGGCCTCGAGCGCGTGGATGCGCATGTAGCTGGCGAAGCAGCGCGCGCGGTCGCCGTCGCTGACGAGCTTGTCGGCGACCGTGCACGTCGGCACGTCCACGCTCGACGAGAGCCCGGCCTCGGCGAGGGCCGCCTTCGTCAGGTCGGGCTTCATGTCCGGCGTGCCGGTGATCTGCTCCTGCTTGAGGTTGTCCTTCACGGTGCTGCGGCCGTCGATGCCGGTGGCGATGGCCCCGATGCCGAAGGCGATCAGCACGACGGCGGCGAGCATGCCGCCGAGTTCCAGGATCTTGCGCATGTGCCGTCGTTCTCCCTGTAGGTGTGGTCGGCCGTCAGCTCGGACCGGCCCGGGCAGCAGTCTCCATCGCTCCGACATCTGGCGAATCGGGGATCGCCCCCGGGAAGACCGCGGAGTTCCCGCGCAGTTCTGCGGGTTTCCGCGTGCGGGCGGGGCGGTCGCCGGCCTACCGGCCCAGCGCGTCGCGCAGGTCCTGGGTCTGCTGCAGCAGCTCGCGCTGGCGGCGGATCACGTCGTCGAGGCGGCGCCGCACGTCGCGGCTGGAGCCCGTCGGTCCCGACGGCCCCGTGGCGCCCGTGGCGCCCGCGGGCTCCGCTGGTGTCGGCCCGGCCCCGTCGGCGCCCGGCACGACCCCGGTTCGCAGGTACTCCAGCGTCTTGGCCTCGGCCTGCGGGTCGGAGTCGTTGTCGAAGATCGTCACGAGCTTGTTGCGCGCGGCATCGACGATCACGGTCTTGGAGACCGAGTTGGCCGACTCGGGGATGATCGAGATCAGGTAGATGAGGCGGCCGGCGACGAACACCGGGCGCGGCTCGACGGTGCGGAAGCGCCCGCCGCCGACCGACGTCTGGCGGTCGGAGAACACGACGCCCGGGATCGAGATCGAGCGAACCGTCTCCAGCGCGCGGCGGTTCCCGGTCAGGCTCGTGCCGCGTGGCACGCGCCAGACCTGGGTCCGGCCCGTGACCGTGTCGGTCAGGAAGATCGCGTTGACGGCGAAGGCCCTGCCGAAGGGCTCGGCGACCGTCACCCACTTGGATCCGCGGCTGCCGAAGTCGATCAGGTAGGGCTGCTTGTTGGCCTCGGTGTCGGTGATCTGCGTCTGCTCGGTGTGGGTGAAGATCCGGTTGAGGATGCCGCGCTTGTACGAGTAGGCGTCCTGGATCCGGCGGGCGAGCTTCTCGGGGAACAGGCGGCCGGAGGTGACCAGCTCGGGCCGCTCGCGCGCCTGGCTGGGCGAGAGATCCTCGATGCGCCCGTCCGGGTGCACGACGAAGACGCCGCCGAAGACGGGCCGGCGCACGAGCCAGCCCTTGTAGGAGATGTACGGGACGACGATCAGCGGCTTCCCGTCGGGGCCCAGGATGCCGGTCGACTCCGCGAGCTCGATGAGGAAGTGCTTCTTCAGCAGCCGCCACCGCAGGTTGTCGGTGATCTGCTGCCCGGGCGCGTACTTGAAGGGCGCATCGACCTCCTTGAGCGTGCGCGCCGTCTGCTCGGCGTCGAGCGTCACGATGCCCTGGCTCTTCTTGGAGAAGACGCGGAAGACCCCGTCCGGGGTGCGCAGCGCCGTCCAGCGCTGGCCGGCGGGCGTGAGCGTGATGTGGAAGTCGGTCAGGTGCTCGGTGGGCGAGTTGAACCCGCTCGAGGCGATCTGGACCGCGACCTCCTTGGGCAGCAGCCGTACCTTTCCGCCGCTGGGCAGGCCCGGGATCTGCTCGTAGGTGGTGTGCCGGTACAGCGAGCGGTTGACCAGGGCGCCGTTGACCGCGCTGCCGAACACGAGCAGGAGGAACGCGATCCCGGGGCCGATCAGCAGCGCGCGCGGCGGGCGGCGCCCGGCGCGCAGCTCCAGCGGGCTGACCTGCCTGCGGGCGACCACCGCCGTGACCGCGAGCGCGGCGAGCGCCGGCAGCCAGACCAGCGGCTTGGTCCACAGCAGCATCACCGGGCCGTGGAAGATCGGCCGGACGAGCCACAGCCCGATCAGCGCGATCGCGGCTACGGCGAGACGTCGGGCGCGGGCGGCTTGCGAGCTCATCGACGATCGACCCTAGCCGACGGCCGACTGCAGCGCCGCGGGTCCGCGGACCAGCGCGGCGACGTCGTGCAGGCTCGTGGCAGTGGGGACGCCCGCGACGGACTCGCGCGCGGACAGCAGCACGCCGCGAATGCCGCAGGCGAGCGCGCCGGCGACGTCGCGCTCGGGGCTGTCGCCGACCATCACGGCCTCGCCGGGACGCGCACCGAGCAGCTGCAGCGCGTGGCGGAAGACCGCGGGGTCGGGCTTGCGCGTGCCCAGGTCCCCGGAGACCACGACGACGTCGAAGCGATCCTCCAGGCCTGACGCGTCCAGCTTCTCGCGCTGCAGGCACGAGGCGCCGTTCGTCACCAGCCCGATGCGATGGTCGCGGGCCAGGTCGTCGAGCAGCTCGCGCGCGCCAGGCAGCAGCTCGTGGCGCGCGCGCCGCTCGGTCCCGAAGCGCTCGCCCAGCTCGGCCGCCAGGTCGGTGTCCGCAACGCGCTGGCGGCGCAGCGCCGCGTCCCAGGCGGCGGGGCGGTAGCCCGCTGCCCAGTCGCGCAGGTCCTTCAGTTCGTCGCCGGCGAAGCGGCACCACAGTCCTTCCCACGAGCTGATCGCGATCCGCTCGGCGAGGTGATGGTGCGGGCCGGCGAACCACAGCTCGCGGGCGCAGGCGCGCGCGTCCTGAGCCAGGCGCTCCGGGTCGAGTTCGTGCCGGGCGGCGGCGTGGCCGGCGGTCGCGCGGAATGCGGCGTGCGCCGCAGGCTCCTCCACCAGCAGCGTCTCGTCGAGGTCGAAGAGGACCGCGCGCATGACCAGACCGTAACGATGCCGTCCCGCGGCCTTGCGAGGATCCGCGCCATGGTCGCCGTCGAGTGGTGCGACGAGCTCGACTTCGCGGTCGGGTGGATCCATCCCGAACCCGGGTGGATGCAGCGCGCCGGGCACGCCGTCCGCAGCGGCGGCGGCGTCTGGGCGATCGACCCGCCCGGCGGCGAAGGTGTCCTCGAGCGGATCCGCGAACTCGGTGAGCCGGCCGGCGTGGTGCAACTGCTCGACCGCCATCCGCGCGATTGCGAGCGCATCGCCGAGCAGCTCGGCGTGCCGCTGTACGAGGTGCCGACCTACGGCGTCTACGACGCGCCGTTCGAGGTCGTGCCGGTCCTGCGCACTCCGGTCTGGAAGGAGGTGGCGCTGTGGTTCGCGCGTGAGAAGACGCTCGTCTGCGCCGACCTGCTGGCCGCCGCACCCGGGTACACCGCGCCGAACGAGCGCCTCGGCGTCCATCCCTTCCTGCGTGTTCCGCTGCCGCGCGAGGTCGCCGACCTGCCGGCCGAGCACCTGCTGCTCGGGCACGGCCCGGGCGTCCACGGTCCGCAGACGCAGGAGGAGATCCGGCGCGCGTTCCACGTCGCGCGGCGCAACCTGCCGGTCTACGCCGCCGGGCAGGGCTGGCGCGTGCTGCGCAGCGCGGTCGGCCGCTGAGCTGGGAGACTGCGGCGAGGCGCTCGGCGCGGCCTCCGCGGCGGGCGACGACCGCCTGCAGCAGGCGGCGACGGGCACGGTGCGACCCGACAGCTTCACCCACGGCACCAGCGAGCAGCGCCGGCGCTGGTTCGCCGCCGGTCAGGCGTCGGGCGAACCGTCGGCCTGCGACACGTTCCGCGCGTCGAGCCTGTCGCCGCGCGCTACGCCCGGCCGTCGGCGAGGATCGGCGAGTCCTGCGCGCCGGGCTCGTGCGGGGTGGCCTCCGCGCCGACGAACTCGAGGAGCGCGGCGTTGAAGGCGGCGGGCCGCTCCAGCATCGGCACGTGGCCGGTGTCGGCGAACGTCAGCACCGTGGACTGCGGGATCAGGCGCTCGAACTCGTAGGCGTCGCCGAGCGGGACGAGCAGGTCCTTCTCGCCCTGGACGATCAGCGTCGGGCACCGGATCTCGGGCAGGCGCTCGACGAAGTCGTAATGGAAGATCGCGTCCAGCGCTGGCACGAAGCCGGCCGAGCCGAGCGACTGCAGCTGCTCGCCGAGCAGGTCCCGGGCCAGGCGCGTGGGGTGGCGGGCGACCATCGCCATCACCGCGTGGATGCCCGCGGGGCGCCGCATCAGCGTCAGCGCACGCGGGCGGCCCTCGGCGTCGGTCGCCGTCGCGGCGCCGTTGCCGCCGAGCACGGTCACCGCGAAGTGCTGCGCGAGCGGGTTCTTGGCGATCTCGCGCGAGGTGATCCCGGCGGCGTCCACCAGCGTCAGCGTCGTCACGCGGCCGGGATGGCGGATCGCGGTCTCGGCGGCCGTGAAGCCGCCCATCGAGTTGCCGACGACGTGGACCGCGCCGAGGTCCAGCTCGTCGCAGAGCGCGTCGACCGCGTTCGCGAACAGCGTGATCGAGATCGGCTCCGCGGGCATCGCCGAGCGGCCGAAGCCGGGCAGGTCGAGCGCGACAGCGCGGCGGCCCGAGGCGGCGATCGCCGGCAGGTTCTCCAGCCAGTTCTGCCACGAGCCGCCCAGGCCGTGGACGAAGACGACGGCCTCGTCGCCCTCGCCCAGCGTCACGTAGTTGACGGGACGGCCGGCGATCGCGGCCTGATGGGTGACCGACGGCCAGTCGACGTCGCGCCACGAGGGCACGGCCGGGACGCCGTAGTCGGCGTCGGCCTTCGCCGCCGACCGGCGCCGCGCGGGTCCGGCCGGCGACGGCCAGATCGTGCGCAGCGGACCGCGCTGGTACAGGCGAGGATCACTCGTGCCGCTCATGGCGCACACGGTACCGGAGGGCAGCGCCGCGCCCCAGCGGCTCAGCCGAGCCTGCGAACGCGGATGACGCAGTTCCACATCGCCACCTCGCGGAGCCCCGGCACGCGGGCGATGGCCCGCAGCGACGGCCAGTAGCGCGGCTCGACGACGTCGATCCGCAGGCGCGGGTCGGCCCGGACGAGCTTCAGGGTCGGTCCGACGTGGACGGCCCAGAGGCCATCGCCGTAGCGGTTCTTGCGCGGCGGGCCGTGGCGGCGCTCGTACAGCCTCGGTCCGCGATCGGGCCCGAGGAAGTGGTAGGGCGACATGTCGTGGCCGCCCCAGGGCGAGTACCAGTTGGTCCATGAGACGTAGCCCCAGCCGCCGGGCTTCAGGACGCGGGCGATCTCGCGCAGCACGTCCGGCGTGTTCGGCGTGTGCTCGAGCAGGTTCGAGCAGAACACGCCGTCGAAGCTCGCGTCGGCGAACGGGAGCGCGCCGGCGTCGGCGAGCACGTAGCCCTCCGGGGCCTCCCCGGCGTACGTCAGCTCGGCCTCGGAGTTGTCGATCGGGACGACGTCGGCGCCCGCTGCGCGCAGTGCGCGGGCGTAGAAGCCCGGGCCGCAGCCCAGGTCGGCGATCCGCTGCCCGGCGAGCGGGCCGACGCGGCGGTCCAGATCGGCGACCGCGTCGGCCGCGAGCGCGGTGTAGAACGGCTCGGGTTCGGCGACCTCGTTGCGCCACAGGCGCCACAGCCGTCGCATGTGCGCCAGCCGCGGCTCATCGATCGGTGCGGCCTGCTGCATCGGGCGGCAGCGTAGCCGCGGGCGCTCAGCGCCCGCAGACCGGCCAGGGCGAGCTGCCCGACCGGGCGTAGAGCATCGCGGCGCGGCGGTACTGCTCCTCGGCCGGCGCCGCCGCGGGGTCGCCGTGGCCGCCGACGGATGCCCAGGTGCCGTAGTCGAACTGGAACAGGCCGCGGTAGCTGCCGTTCGCGCTGACGGCGCGCGGGTTGCCGCCGGATTCGCAGGCGGCGATCGCGCGGAGCTGCGGCGGGATCGCCACGTCGGGAGCGCCGCCGGTGCGGCGCAGGACGCGGATCCGGTGGCGCAGCGTGCGCGTGTGGGCGTGCAGCTGCGCCGTGGACCAGCCGGTCAGCCGCGAGCGGTAGTGACGGGCGGAGTGCGGGCGCTCGCCGGCGAGCCGCGCGCGGGTGCGGGCCAGCTTCGTGACGCGCGTGACGGCCGAGCGATGGACGCGGTTGGAACGGCGCAGGGCGGCCGATCGCCGCTGCTGGTCCGCGGTCTTCAGCGCGGCCTGGGCGACGGACGCGCGCAGCACGGCGGGCGCAGGGGAACTCGACGCCGCGAAGGCGACGGCGGGAGTGATGAGGCATACCAGCAGGGCCGCGAGGGCCGTGAGTCTCTGACGTCGCATTCGACGTGGTCCTTCCTTCGGGGCGCGCACACGGACGCGGGCGCGCACGCAGCTGCGCCCCTGGGGTTTCGGGGGCTCCGACCGCGGATCAGGTGGTCCCTGCTCGAGGGTGGCGAAGGCGGCCACATGGCTGCCTGAGCCGGTCCCCTCGCGTTTCATGGCGGGGCTGTCCGCGGCCCGCATCCACTCGTGATCGAGCGGACGCCGGAGCCGGGTCTGCGTATCGAACACCGCGATTAGCAGCCGGTTTCGCTCGTGTGACGGACGTCACACCGCGTGGCGACGGTCGCAGCGCCCACCCGGAGTGGCAGACTGCGGCCATGTTCGTCGTGCTGCTGACCGGCCCGCCCGGTGCGGGAAAGAGCGCCGTGCTCACGAGCCTGCACGACGCCCTGGGCGACGAGGACGTCAGCGGCGTCGCGCTCGAGGTGGACGAACTGGAGCGCGCGTACCCGCCGCTCCCGGCGGACCGCACGCTCGCCCACGTCGCCGCGCTGAGCCGCTCGTTCCGCGACGCCGGCTACGGCCTGCTGCTGCTGTCCGCCACCGTCGCGACGAGCGCGGGCCTGCACGCACTGCTCGACGCCACCGGCGCCGACGAGCGCCTCGTCGTGCGCCTGGAGGCGCTGCCGGCCACGCTCGAGCGGCGCCTGACCGACCGTGAGCCCGTCGGCTGGTCGGGGCTCCCGGCGCTGATCGCCAGCTCCCACCGCCTGGCGTCGACCATGGTGACGCTCGAGGGCGTCAACCTCGTGCTCAGCACCGAGGACGCCGAGTCCGAGCAGGTGGCGGCGGCGATCGAGGCGGCCCTGCGCGACGCGCCTCGTCGCGGCCCTCGCGTAGCATCGACCGGGTGAAGGTCACCCTCCCCGACGGCACCCCGCTCGAGCTTCCCGACGGCGCGACCGGCGCCGCCGCGGCCGCCGCGATCGGTCCGGGACTGGCGCGCGTCGCCCTGGCCGTCAAGCAGGAGGGCGAGGTGCGCGACCTCGCGGGCCCGCTGATCGACGGCGCGGCGCTGGAGATCGTCACGCCCAAGAGCGGCCGTGACGCGCTCGACGTGATCCGCCATGACACGGCCCACGTGCTCGCCGCCGCGGTGATGGACCTGCACCCCGGCGTGAAGATCTCGATCGGGCCGCCGATCGAGACCGGCTTCTACTACGACTTCGAGTTCCCGGACGGCGTCACGGTCACCGACGCCGACTTCCCGGCGATCGAGGAGCGCATGCGCGCCCATCAGAAGGCCGCGGAACCGTTCGAGCGCTCGGACGTCCCCGTCGACGCCGCGCTGGAGCGCTTCCGCGCCGAGGGCCAGGACTACAAGGTCGAGCTGATCGAGGACCTCGTCCGCGACCAGGGCATCGACCAGGTCTCGCTCTACGTCAACGGCCCGTTCACCGACCTCTGCCGCGGCCCGCACGCGCCGGCCACCGACCGCATCGGCGCGTTCAAGCTGCAGTCCGTCGCCGGCGCCTACTGGCGCGGGGACGCGACCCGGACGATGCTGACGCGGATCTACGGCACCGCCTTCTTCACGAAGGCCGAGCTGGAGGCCGAGCTGGAGCGCCTGGAGCAGGCGCGCGCCCGTGACCACCGCAAGCTCGGCCGCGAGCTGGGTCTGTTCCAGTTCTCCGACGTCTCGCCCGGATCGGCCTTCTGGCTGCCGCGCGGGACGCGCCTCTTCAACCAGCTCGTCGCGCTGTCGCGCGAGATGGGGGAGGAGCGCGGGTTCACCGAGGTCAAGACGCCGCTGCTGTACGACAGCGAGCTGTGGAAGACCTCGGGCCACTGGGGCAAGTACCGCGAGAACATGTTCATCACCGAGACCGAGGGCCACGAGATCGGCATCAAGCCGATGAACTGCCCCGGCCACGCGCACCTGTTCCGCCAGCAGCGCTGGAGCTACCGCGAGCTGCCGGTCCGCTACGCCGAGCCCGGCCTGCTGCACCGCAACGAGCTCAGCGGCACGCTCCACGGCCTGCTGCGCGTGCGGCACTTCATCCAGGACGACGCCCACATCTTCTGCACCGAGGACCAGGTCGAGGACGAGGTCCGCCTGTGCCTGGAGCAGGCGTTCGCGACGTTCGCGATCTTCGGCTTCGACGTCCAGCTCGAGCTCTCGACGCGACCGGACGTGCGGATCGGCACCGACGAGATGTGGGACCGCGCCGAGGGCAAGCTCACGAGCGTGCTCGAGCAGGGCGGGATGGACTACCAGCTCAATCCCGGCGACGGGGCCTTCTACGGCCCCAAGATCGACCTCCACACGACCGACTCGCTCGGCCGCTCGTGGCAGCTCGGCACGGTCCAGCTCGACTACTCGATGCCCGAGCGGTTCGACCTGACCTACGTCGGCGCCGACAACGCGGACCACCGGCCGGTGATGATCCACACCGCGCGGATGGGCTCGTTCGAGCGCTTCATCGGGATCCTCGTCGAGCACTACGCCGGCGAGTTCCCGGTCTGGCTCGCGCCGGTCCAGGCCGTCGTGCTGCCGATCTCCGACCGCCACGCGGAGGCGGCCCACGCCGCGGCCGCGGCGCTGCGGCGCGGCGGGCTGCGCATCGAGGTGGACGAGCGCACGGAGTCGCTCGGCCGGCGCATCCGCGACAACGAGCTGCAGAAGCTCCCGTACCTCCTGGTCGTCGGCGATCGCGAGGCGGAGGAGGGCACCGTCGCCGTCCGCCGCCACGGCGAGGGGGACCTGGGCACGATGACGATCGAGGACCTGATCGCCCGCGTGGGCGAGGAGACGCGTGGGCGGCGCGACGCTGCACCCGCCGCATGATCAGCCCCGCCCTCGACGCGGGACGCTCCGTCGCTATAGTCCCCCGAGTTGACCCTGACGTCCGCCACACAGCAGCGTCCTTCTTGACGCGAGCACGCAACTAGTGCCGGTCCCCAGACGCTTTGACCGGCGGATGCCGGAGCGGGACACCACTCGGATCAACGAGCGCATTCGTGTGCCCGAGGTCCGGGTCATCGGCGACGACGGCGCGCAGATCGGCATCCTCAAGATCGATGACGCGCTGAAGATGGCGCAGGAGCGCGATCTCGACCTGGTCGAGGTCGCCCCGGAGGCCAAGCCCCCCGTCTGCCGCATCCTGGACTACTCGAAGTACAAGTACGAGCAGGCCCAGAAGGTCAAGCAGGCCAAGAAGCACCAGACGCAGATCAACGTGCGGGAGATCAAGTTCCGCCCGAAGATCGCCGCGCACGACTACGCCACCAAGAAGGGCCACGTCGAGCGCTTCCTCAAGGCCAAGGACAAGGTCAAGGTCACGATCATGTTCCGCGGCCGCGAGGTCACCCACCCGGAGCGCGGCGTCGCCCTGCTCGACCGCCTCGCCGAGGAGCTCACCGAGCTGGCGATCGTCGAGCAGCGGCCCAACCTCGACGGGCGCAACATGACGATGGTCCTTGGCCCCTCGAAGGCGGTCATCGCCGGCGAGGTCGACGGCGAGCCTCCCGCCGAGGATGTCGACGGCGAGGCACCGGCCGAGACCGAGGTGGAGGCCCCGCCCGAGCGCGCAAAGCCGGTCACGCGCGACAAGCAGGGCACGCAGGTCCTCGGCTCGTCCGAGCAGCTCGCCGACTGAGCGTCGTCGGCGGCCCGTCGCCCTGTCCGCCCGCCGGCCCGTGGGCCCTCGAATGCACCTGATGGGTGCATTCGGTAGCCCACGATGCTCCTCGTGCTTCAGCGGGGGACCTCAATCGGGCGCGACGGCG
>JBKJRO010000096.1:0-21218 GCA_046594555.1 Solirubrobacteraceae bacterium | reverse complement strand
GGTCGATGACACGCCGTTCGGCGGCGGCGCCGGGATGGTGCTGCGTGTCGATGTGATGGATCAGGCGCTGCGCGGCATCTACGGCGTCGACCCGGTCGACCTGCGCCGCGAGCGCCGCGTCATCGCGCTCACGCCGGGCGGCCGGATGCTCGACGAGGGCCTCGTCAACGAGCTGGCGGCCGAGCCGGCGGTCACCCTGCTGTGCGGGCGCTACGAGGGGTTTGACGAGCGCATCGTCCAGCATTTCTGCAGTGACGCCGTGTCGATCGGGCGCTACGTCCTGGCGGGCGGCGAGCTCGCGGCGATGGTCCTCGCCGACGCGGTGATCCGCAAGCTGCCCGGGGCGCTGGGCCACGCGGACTCGGCGCTGGAGGAGTCGTTCAGCGACGCGCTCGGCGGCGATCCCGAGTACCCGCACTACACGCGGCCGGCGGACTACCGCGGCTGGACCGTCCCGGACGTCCTGCTCTCCGGTCATCACGAGGAGATCGCCCGCTGGCGCCGCGCCCGCAGCCGCGAGCGCGGCGCGGCGACCGTCCCGCCGGCGATCCCGCCTGCGTGGACTCCGCCCGTCGATCCGGCGGACCCCGAGGCCTGACGGTCCCCGGCGGGGAGTGTTCCGCCGGGTCTTCGCTATCCTCCTCCGTCCGCGCGGCGCGCCCGCTCGCTGTGAGCCCCGGCTCGCCGAGCATCTCTGAACAACGAACCCCGCGCGGCCTCTCCGCCATGAGCACCGTCATCGACAGCCTCGAGCGCGCCCAGCTGCGCCGGGTCCCGAACTTCGCCCCAGGCGACCGCGTCAAGGTTCACTTCCAGGTGATCGAGGGCACGCGTCGCCGCACCCAGGTGTTCGAGGGCATCGTCATCAAGCGCCAGGGCCACGGTGCTCGCGAGACGTTCACCGTCCGCAAGCAGTCGTTCGGCGTCGGCGTCGAGCGCACGTTCCCGGTCCACTCGCCCAAGATCGAGAAGATCGAGGTCGCCGCTCGCGGTGACGTGCGCCGCGCGAAGCTCTACTACCTGCGCGACCGCGTCGGCAAGCGGGCCCGCGTGCGCGAGAAGCGCTACGTCGGTCCGGAGGAGGTCGTCGTTCCCGGCCTGCTCCACGAGCCGCCGAGCGCCGAGGAGGCCGCCGAGGCCGCTGAGGTCGCGGCGCTCGACGCCGCCGCCGAGGCTCCGGTCGTCGAGGCCGCCGAGGCCGCTCCGGTCGTCGAGGCCGAGGTCGCAGCGGCGGATGACACGCCGGCCGAGGCCGAGGCCGAGGTCGTTGCCGAGGCACCCGCCGACGCGGACGCCCCGGCCGCCGACGAGGCGTGAGCACCACGCCGGAGTCGAAGGACCGCTCGACCGGCAGCTCGCTGTTCGAGCTCGTCGTCATCGTCGCGGTCGCGCTCGGGCTCGCGCTGGGCATCCAGGCGTTCCTGATCAAACCGTTCCGCATCCCGAGCGGCTCGATGCTCCCGACCCTGCAGATCGGTGAGCGGGTGCTGGTGAACCGGATCGGCACGCACTTCCGCGACCCGCACTCCGGCGACATCCTCGTCTTCCATCCGCCGGCCTCCGCCGACGCAGAGTCCGGGCCCCAGTGCGCGAAGCAGCCGGCCGCCGGGGCCGCGTGTTCGACGCCGGGCACGACGCAGGCGAAGGTGAACTTCATCAAGCGGGTCGTCGGTGTTCCCGGCGACCGCATCACCGTGCGCAACGGGCACGTGCTCCGCAACGGCAAGCTCCAGAAGGAGCCGTTCATCAGTCACACCTGTGACGGCGGCCGCGGAAACGCTTGCAACCTGCCGACGACGATCACGGTTCCGCCCGGGCACTACTTCATGATGGGTGACAACCGTGGAGAGTCCGACGACAGCCGCTTCTGGGGTCCCATCCCCAAGTCCTGGATCATCGGTGGCGCCTTTGCCACCTACTGGCCTCCCCGCCGCATCGGCACACTCTGATCCTGCCCCGGCCGGTGCGCAGCGCGCGTCCCGCCGGTCGCAGCGCCGCGCGTCGTCGGGTCGCCGCCTCGTCAGCTTCGACCGAGCGCTCGGCGTGCGGTTCGTCGCCGGCGCGGACGAAGCGGGCCGCGGCTGCCTCGCCGGGCCGCTGGTCGCCGCCGCCGTCCTGCTCGACATCGACCGCCTCGGCGTGCGCGAGGTGCGCGCGCTCCACGCGCTCAACGACTCCAAGCAGCACGACGCTGCCGCCCGGGAGGAACTGCTGCCGATCGTCATGCGCACCGCGACGCGCGTCGCGGTGGTCTCGCGCAGCGCCACGGGGATCGACGAGCGCGGGCTGCACCGCACGAACCTGCTCGCGCTCCGCGATGCGCTGACGCGGGTCGCAGTGCCCGGCTGCCTCTGCCTCGTGGACGGCTTCGCGGTGCCGGACCTCGATCACGAGCAGCGCCCGATCATCGACGGTGACGCGACGAGCGCGGCGATCGCGGCAGCGTCGATCGTCGCGAAGGTGACGCGCGACCGGTTCATGCAGCGCGCCGACCTGCTGCATCCGGGGTGGCAGTTCGGCCGGCACATGGGGTACTCGACCCCCGAACACCGCGCGGCGATCCAGCAGCAGGGCGTTTCGGCGCTGCACCGAATGTCGTTCCAGTCGACGGCGTACCAGCAGCTCGCGCTCTAGCCGCCCGCCGGCGCCGACGGCACGGCCGGGCATCAGAACGCCGCCTCCAGATGGTCGAGGCGCACGAGGCGTCCGTGGGGGTCGATGACGACGCCGACGGCGTCGAAGCGGATCTCCGCTGCCGGCGGCCGCCCCGGGACCTCGGCGAGGAATGCCCGGGCCATGTCGCGGACCTGCCGGCGCTTGCGCTCGTCGAGCGCGTCCCAGGGCACCGCCCCGCGTGCCGCCCGCCGGGTCTTGACCTCCGCGAACACCAGCGTCCGGCCCTGGTGGACGACGAGGTCGAGTTCGCCGTACCGCGTCCGGTGGTTGCGGGCGACGATCGCGAAGCCGAGTCGCTGGAAGTGCTCCAGCGCCAGCTGCTCGCCGAGGCGGCCGAGGACATGGCGTGGGTCGGGGGACATGCCGAGGAGCTTCCGGAAGCGGGTGTGACGGCGAAACGGCCCGACAGTTTCGGGTCTGCGCCGTGTTCGTGACGACGCGGCGGTCCGTCGCAGATGCGTCGCCGTCCCGTCGCGCCCAGGTGGTCGCGCCGTCACATCGCCGTGCCTAGCGTCGGCGGGGTGATCTCCCGAGTGACGACCTTCACGCTGGATGGGCTCGAGCCGCGACCGGTGACGGTCGAGGCCGACCTGCGATCCGGCCTGCCGAGCTTCACGATCGTCGGCCTCGCCGACCGCGCCGTGTCCGAGGCGCGAGAACGCGTGCGGGCGGCGCTGCTCAACAGCGGGTTCGAGTTCCCGGGCCGTCGCGTGACGGTCAATCTTGCCCCGGCACACGTGCGCAAGGCCGGCCCGGGGTTCGATCTCGCGATCGCCTGCGCGGTCCTCACCGCAAGCGGGCAGCTTCCGGCGGAGGCCCTCGCCGGGATGGCCGTGTTCGGCGAACTCGCACTCGACGGCGACGTGAGCCCGTGCCCGGGCGTTCTCGCGGCAGCCGACGGGGCTCGCGCCGCCGGCCTTTCCGGCGTTGTCGTCGCGCGCGAGCGGGTTGGCGAGGCGCGGCTCGTCGGCGGCCTGCGGGCCGTCGGCGTGGGGCGCCTGAGCGACCTCGCGGCGGCACTGCGCGGCGAACTGGACGACGCGGATGACAACGCTGCTTCGCCGCCTCCTCCGCTGCCCGCGCTCCCGGATCTCGCTGAGATCCGCGGGCACACGGCCGCCGTCGAGGCGCTCACGATCGCGGCTGCCGGAGGTCACAACCTGCTGCTGATCGGTCCGCCGGGAACCGGGAAGACGATGCTCGCCCGCCGGCTCCCGTCGATTCTGCCGCCGCTCGTCGATGACGAGGCGCTGGAGGTGACCCGCATCCACAGCGTGAGCGGGCTGCATCGCGGCGACGGCCTGGTCCGCGGGCGGCCGTTCCGTGCTCCGCACCACACGACGTCGGCTTCCGGCCTCGTCGGCGGCGGGTCCGGCCCCTCGCCGGGCGAGGTCACGCTCGCCCACCGTGGCGTGCTCTTCCTGGACGAGCTCTCGGAGTTCGATCGGCGGGCACTCGAGGCGCTTCGCCAGCCGCTGGAGGACGGTGAGATCACGATCGTTCGCGGCCAGCGCTCGGTGAGGTTCCCGAGCCGCTGTGCGCTGGTGGCGGCGACCAACCCGTGCGCGTGCGGTCGTGGCGGGCGCGCCTGTCGCTGCTCCCCGCCGGACCTGGCACGCCACCGGCGCAAACTGTCCGGGCCGCTGCTCGACCGGTTCGACCTGGTCTGCACCGTCGAGCGCCCGACGGCCGCGGAGCTCGCCGCGGACTCCGTGACGACGTCGTCGGCGACCCGCGGACGCGTCCTGGCGGCCCGCGAGGCACAGACGCAGCGGGGCGGGCGGGAGAACGCGGCGCTGGCGCCGCAGGCGGCGCATGCCGCCGCGCGGCTGGACCGGGCGGGCAGGCGGACGCTCCACGACGCCTACGACCGGGGCGGTCTGAGCCCGCGGGGGCGCGACCGGGCGGTGCGCGTCGCGCGCACGATCGCCGACCTGGAAGGCGCAGAGGCCGTGTCCCCGGTGCACCTGCACCAGGCGATCAGCCTCCGCTGGGACGCCGGGGCGGATCCGGAATGACCGGCGAACTCTCGATCTGCCCGGCGTGCACGCGGCGCTCGTGGCTGCTGGGGATCCTGGCGCCGCATCTCGAGGTTGTGCGAGGGCGGCGCGGTGCCGTTCGTGAGGTCCTCGCGCTGGACGACACGGCGCTCGCACGGGCACTCGCTCCGCGCCAGGCCGCGAGCATCGTCGGAGCCGCTCGGAAGGTCGACGTCGCGGAGCTCCACGCGGCGTGGATCGCAGCCGGAACCGGGGGCATCTGCCGCCACGCACCCGGCTACCCGGCCGGGCTGCTCGAACTGCCGGACCCGCCGGCGACGTTGCATCTCCTGGGGGCACGCGAACGCCTCGAGGGTCTGCTCGGCGACGGCCGTCGTGCGGTCGCCGTCGTCGGATCACGCCGCGCATCCGGCGACGGGGCAGAGGCCGCGTCGCTCCTCGCCCGCGGGCTCAGCGCGTCGGGCATCACGGTCGTCAGCGGGATGGCGATGGGCATCGACGCGGCGGCGCATCGTGGAGCGCTGTCGGCCGGCGAGCGGACGGTGGCCGTGCTGGCGAGCGGGCCGGAGATCGCATCGCCGGCATGCGAGACGGCCCTGCATCGCGAGCTGGCGGATCGCGCACTCGTGATCTCCGAGCTTCCGCCGGGGACCCGGCCGTGGCGCTGGGCGTTCCCGGCACGCAACCGGCTCATCGCAGCGCTCGCGGGGATGACCGTCATCGTCGAGGCGGCCGAGCGCTCCGGGTCGCTGATCACGGCCGAGATCGCGAGCGACCTCGGTCGCGACGTCGGTGCCGTTCCCGGGAACCCGCTGTCGTGGCGGGCGTCCGGCGCGAACGCACTGCTGCGCGACGGCGCGCGCGTGGTCCGCGGGGCGAGCGACGTGATCGAGGACCTGATCGGGCTCGCCGACGGCGGCGACCTCGCGAGCGGACGCCCGCCGGTGCCGTCGCCGGCGCCGGGCGGCCTCGCGCCGCCGCTCGCCGGCCTGCTCGACGCGATCGATGCGGGCACGGACACGATCGCGGCGCTCGCCGGCGGGTCGCGGCCGGTCGGCGCGGTGCTGGCCGGTCTGAGCGAGCTGGAGCTCCTGGGCCACGTGCGCCGGGATCTGGCCGGCCGCTATGTGCGGGTGCGCCCATGAACGCTGCGCCTATGCTCGATCGCGATGGCGACGAGCGGTATCCCGGTGTGCCTGACGATCGCCGGCTCGGATTCGGGCGGGGGTGCGGGCATCCAGGCGGACCTGAAGGCCTTCGCACGGGCCGGCGTCCACGGCGCGACCGTGGTCACGGCGATCACGGCGCAGAACACCGTTGCCGTGACGGCCGTGGAGCCGGTATCTGCTGCGATGATCGTCGCGCAGGCGCGGGCGGTCCTGGACGACATCCGCATCGACGCCGTGAAGATCGGCATGCTCGGAGCCCGATCCACGGTGCTGGCGGTCGCCGACGTCCTGGACCTGCTGCCCGGCGGCACGCCCGTGGTGCTCGATCCGGTGATGGTCTCCGAGTCCGGTGGCCGGCTGCTCGAGCCGGGTGCGGAAGCCGCGCTGCGCGAGGTCATCCTCCCGCGCGTCACCGTGGCGACGCCCAACGTCCCGGAGGCTCGCGCGCTCGCGCAGGCGCCGGACCTCGACGGCGAGGCCCTGGCGCGGGCGGTGCACGCGCTCGGCCCCGGAGCGGTGATCGTGACCGGTGGCCACCGCGCGGAGGCGGTCGACGTCGTCTTCGACGGCGAGGCGCTGCTCGAGATCGCGGGGCCGCGGTATCCCGACGGCGCCGCGCACGGCTCGGGCTGCACGCACGCCGCGACGCTCGCCGCCCACCTCGCGCGCGGGGCGACGCTCGCCGAGGCGGCCGCGATCGCGCGACGGGTGGCCGGGGAGGCCGTCCGCGACGGGCTGCGATCCGTCGGGCACGGTCCTGGGCCGGTGAACGTCCTCGGACTCGCCGACGAGCGCTGAGGCTCACGTCACTCGGTCACCGGTGCGATACTCGGTGGCGCGATGAGGCTGTTACGCATGAAGCCGGGACATGGCGAGGTCATCCTCGCCGAGGGCGACATCGAGGTGCGCGAGGACGAGGAGCAGCTCGTGGCCGAGTTCCGCCGCCAGCTGGACCTGGGCATGTGGGCCGCCGTGCCCGTCGTGGCGCCCGGCGGGCGCCGCGAGGCGCGGATGGTCCGCGACTTCGCCGACGTCCCGCGCGACGCCGATCGCGTGATCTTCTTCCCGCGCGCCGCCGGCGGCTGACGGGCACCGGGCCGGCCGATGGCGCTCGCACTCACAGCGACCCTGATCGTCATCGCCGCGCTGGCGTGGGAGCTGGTCGTTCCGGCGGTTCGGGCACGGCGATCGCGACCCGGGCCGGTCGCGGATGCCGGCGCCGCCCACGGCTACGACCCCGGGCGCGAGCGCCGCGCGGAGCAGCGCGCGCGGCGCCTGCTGCGCTCGTGCGTTCCCCGCGAGGATTGGGAGATGTACCGCGACCTGGGCTTCCTGCGCGTCTGGGGATCGCTCGCCAGTGGTCCCGGCGAAGGCGGCACAGGGGGCACCCGTGCCGGCGCGCCGTACGCGTACCTCATTTATCCGCACGGGCCGCTGATCGCCTACCTCCCGCAGACCGGCGAGCTGCTCAGCGAGTACTGCGTCACGTTCCCGGACGAGACCCGCCCGTACGGCAGCCCGCGCCTGCCCGACTCCGACGACGTGCTGGCGAAGTGGCTGGCGCTGACCGGGGACGAGCGCGGGCTGATCGACCAGGCGAACATGCATCAGGCCGGCCGTCAGCTCGATCCGGCGCGGGTGCTGCGCGACCTGATCCGGCTCGGGCGCTGGGAGCGCGCGGCCGCGGCGGCCGAGCGCATCTCCGACGGCGCGCCCTCGCGGGACGCCACCGGCTGAGCCGCCGCGCGCAGGTACGCTGCCAGGCGTGAGCGAACTCAGCCATCTCAAGCACAAGAGCGCCGCCCTCACCGAGGGTCCCGAACGCGCACCCGCCCGCGCCTACCTCAAGGGCATCGGGTTCGATGACGAGGCGCTGAGCAAGCCGATCATCGGCGTCGCCTCGACATGGATCGAGACGATGCCGTGCAACTTCCACCTGCGCGCGCTCGCCGCGAAGGTCAAGGAGGGCATCCGCGCCGCCGGCTGCACGCCGATGGAACTCAACACGATCGCCATCTCCGACGGCATCACGATGGGCACGAGCGGGATGAAGACGTCGCTGGTCAGCCGCGAGGTCATCGCCGACTCGATCGAGCTGGTCGCCCGCGGCCACCTGTTCGACGGCGTCGTCGCGCTGTCGGGCTGCGACAAGACGATCCCCGGCACGGTCATGGCACTCGCCCGCGTGGACGTGCCGAGCGTGATGCTCTACGGCGGCTCGATCCCGCCCGGCCGCTTCCACGGTCACGACGTGACGATCCAGGACGTCTTCGAGGCGGTCGGCGCGCACGCCACGGGCAAGATGAGCGACGAGGAGCTGCATGAGCTGGAGGGCGTCGCCAGCCCCGGCTTCGGCGCCTGCGGCGGCCAGTTCACCGCGAACACGATGGCGATGGCCTACGAGGTGCTCGGCATCTCGCCGATGGGCTCGTCGATGGTCCCCGCGCAGCACGCCAGCAAGGGGCAGGTCGCGTTCGAGACCGGCGAGCTGGTGGTGGACATCCTCAAGCGCGGCCTCAAGCCGAGCGACATCATCACCCGCGAGTCGCTGGAGAACGCGATCGCCGTGGTCGCGATGAGCGGCGGCTCGACGAACGCCGTGCTGCACCTGTTGGCGCTGGCCCGCGAGGCCGGCGTGCCGCTGACGATCGACGACTTCGACCGGATCAGCGAGCGGACGCCGCTGCTGTGCGACCTCAAGCCCGGCGGGCAGTACGTCGCCGTGGACCTGTTCGAAGCGGGCGGCGTCCCGCTCGTCGCTCGGCGCCTGCTGGACGCCGGGCTGCTGCACGAATCCGCGCCGACCGTCACCGGCAAGACCGTCGGTGAGCATGCCCGCGAAGCGACCGAGACCGAGGGCCAGCGCGTCGTTCGCGCGCTCGACGAGCCGATCAAGTCCAGCGGCGGCCTGGCGATCCTGCGCGGCAACCTCGCGCCGGACGGCTGCGTCGTGAAGCTCGTCGGCCACGAGCGCCGCAAGCACGTCGGCCCGGCACGCGTGTTCGAGTGCGAGGAGGCCGCGATGGCCGCCGTCACCGCCGGCACGATCGAGCCGGGCGACGTCGTCATCATCCGCAACGAGGGCCCGGCCGGCGGACCGGGCATGCGCGAGATGCTCGCGGTCACCGCCGCGATCAACGGCGCCGGGCTCGGCGACCAGGTCGCGCTGCTCACCGACGGGCGCTTCTCCGGCGCCACCTACGGCTTCCTCGGCGGGCACATCGCGCCCGAGGCGTTCCGCGGCGGCCCGATCGCCGCCGTCCACGACGGTGACGAGGTGACGATCGACGTCGACGCCCGGCGCATCGACGTCGCGCTGTCGGACGCGGAGATCGCCACGCGCGTCGCCGCGTACACCGCGCCGCCGAACCCGGACCGCACCGGCGTGCTGGCGAAGTACGCCGCGCTCGTGGGCAGCGCCTCCGAGGGCGCGGTCACGCTCGTCGACGAGTAGATGCCGATGCGGATCGCGATCGACATCGACTCGACGCTGCACCACTACTGGGACCAGTTCCGCGCGGCGGCCCAGGAGCTCCACGGCGTCGACCTGCCGTACTCGGGGCAGACGAGCT
Organism: Solirubrobacteraceae bacterium; assembly: GCA_046594555.1. Classification (GTDB taxonomy): domain Bacteria; phylum Actinomycetota; class Thermoleophilia; order Solirubrobacterales; family Solirubrobacteraceae; genus F1-60-MAGs163. Next base: position 11,801 of record JBKJRO010000096.1, on the reverse strand, counting down.
GGGGCATCACCCGCCTCGAGCCCGAGCAGGCGCACGCCTGCGTCGTCCACACCCACCAGCCGCACATCATCGCCACGGGGGTGCCGTACGACCAGGCGGTCGAGACCGTCAACGCCTGGCACGCGGACGGGCACTTCATCCACATCACGAGCCACCGCCACCCGGACTCGCACGACGCGACAGTCGCCTGGCTCGACGCCGTCGGCCTGCGCCACGACGAGCTCTACTGCTCGTTCGACAAGATCACGCGCTGCCGCGAGATCGGCATCGACCTGCTGATCGACGACAGCCCGGTCAACCTGCAGCGGGCGCTGGAGGAGGGCATCGCCGGCGCGACGATCGCCCACCCGTGGAACCGCGCCGTGCTGGCCCGCGAGCCGGGCATCGTCGCCGCCGACGCCTGGCCCGAGCTGGCCGCGGCCCTGGCGCCCTGGCTGGCTCGCGCCGCCTGAGCGCGGCGCGAGCACCGTTGCAGGGCTGGAAAGCGGTGGGGGTCCTCACCTATCCTCGGCGGCCGAGGCTCTCTCCGCCCCGATCGATCCTGTGCGCCGCCCAGCCATCATCGTCATCGCGAGCGCGCTCACCCTGCTGCTGCTCGCGGCCGGGGTCGCGTGGGGCATCGATCGCGCGCACAGCGACACGATCGCCAAGGGCGTCACCGTCGGCGGCATCGGCGTCGGCGGCCTGGACCGCGACGCGGCCCGCGCCAAGCTCCAGCGCGAGCTCGTCGACCAGCTGAGCTCGCCGATCGTGCTCCGGCACGGCACCCGCAGCTGGCAGCTCGGCGCGCGCGAGTCGAAGGTCGCCGTCGACGTCGACGGCAGCGTCGAGGCCGCGATCGCGCACAGCCGCCAGGGCAACTTCCTCGGTCGCACGGTCGATCGCGTCACCGGCGCCGAGAAGCGCAAGCGGGTCGGCGCCGACGTGATGTTCAGCGACCACGCCATCGTGCGCCTGCTCGACCGCGTGCGCCGGCAGATCGAGCGCGCCCCGCGCGACGCGAGCGTCGAATTCGGCCGCGGCTCGATCTCGCCCTCGCCTTCACGGGACGGCCTGACGATCCACGCCACCGGCCTGCACCGCCGGATCCGCACGGCGCTGGTCTCCCCGCACAAGGAGCACCTGTTCAACCTGCACCTGAAGCACATCACGCCGAAGATCACGACGGCCGAGCTGGGGGGCAGGTACCCGACGCTGATCACGGTCGACCGCGCCGGATTCCGCCTGCGCCTGTTCAAGAACCTCCAGCTGGTCAAGACGTACAAGATCGCCGTCGGCCGCCAGGGGCTGGAGACGCCCGCGGGGCTGTACGCGATCCAGGACAAGCAGATCAACCCGTCCTGGCACGTGCCGGACAGCCCGTGGGCGGGCAAGCTGCGCGGCAAGGTCATCCCGCCCGGCCCGGCGGACCCGATCAAGGCCCGCTGGATGGGCATCTTCGGCGGCGCCGGCATCCACGGGGTGGACCCGAGCGAGTACGGATCGCTGGGCAGCGCCGCGTCGCACGGCTGCGTGCGGATGCGGATCCCCGACGTGATCGAGCTGTTCTCGCGCGTGCGCGTCGGGACGCCCGTCCACATCGCCTGAACCGGCGCCGACGGCGCTACCTTGAGGACATGGCGTCCGATCCCGCACCGCCGAGCAAGCGCCCGTCGGCGCTGCTCATCGTCGTCCGCTACGTGGTCCCGGCGGTCGTCGTGATCGGCGGCATCGCCCTGATGACCGCCGACCACTCGAGGACGGCGGCCGAGGGCGCCGGCGGCATCATCGGCGCGGGCCTGGCGATCTTCGCCGCCAACTGGTTCTTCCGCATCGGCGCGCGCGGCGACAGCGAGCGCGACGTCGAGGCGGCGGCCCGCGACTACTACTCCGTGAACGGCGTCTGGCCGACCGACGAGGAGCGCGGGCGGTTCGCGAGCGAGGGCCGCTGGCGCGAGGACCAGGACCCGCCCGAGCCCGTCGCCGGGCTCGCGGGTCAGTAGCGCTCTTCGGGCGGCGAGGCCGGCGCGTCCGGGTAGGCGGCGCGGATCTCGTCGACGTCGACCTCCTCCCAGCCCTGGCTCAGGAGCAGGGCATGGTGCTCGCCGTGGCGAAGAACGAGGCTGCCGATGAAGACGCCCCGCTCCTTCCGCCGCATCACCGCGTACCAGAGCGTCGTCGCGTCGTTCGTTCCCTGGACCCGCAGCCACGGCCGCGGCGGGACGTCACCGGGCGAGGACACCCCAGCCGCCACGAGCTGGCGATGGGTGGCGACCTGACCGGTGGCCGTGTCGATGAAGAAGACCGCCATCGCGCCGCAGGATACGGTCGCGGCGATCAGCGAGGCCTGGCGCTCGGCGCTGCGCCTCGTCGACGACGACCTGCGCCGGCGCAGCTGCGCCGAGAAGACGCGGCGCGCGTACGGCACCGACCTCGAGCAGTTCGCCACCTGGGCGACCGCCGCGAGCCTTGAGCCCCAGGCCGTCGGCCCGCGTGACATCCGCCGCTGGGCGGCCCGGCGATCGTCCGACGGGCAGGCGCCGACGACGGTCGCGCGCAAGCTCGCCTCGCTGCGTGCCTGCTTCCGCGCGCTGCGCGAGCACGGCGTCGTCGCGCAGAACCCGGCCGAGCTGGTCGCTGCACCGAAGAAGGCCAGCAAGCTGCCGCGCGTGCTGCGCGCCGACGAGCTGGCGGAGCTGCTCGACCGGATCCCGGCGTCGACGCCGCTGGAGCTGCGCGATCGCGCGATGTTCGAACTCGCCTACGCCAGCGGGCTGCGCGCCGAGGAACTCGTGAACCTGAACCTCGGCGCGGTGGCCTTCGACCGCGAGGAGGTCCGCGTCGAGGGCAAGGGCGGCAAGACCCGCATCGTCCCCGTCGGCGAGCACGCGCTGCGTGCGCTGACGAGCTACCTCGAGCGCGGCCGCGGGGGGCTGGTCGCGATCGACGGCGAGCAGGCGCTGTTCCTCAGCAAGTCCGGCCGGCGGCTGCAGACCTCGGACGTTCGCCGGCGCCTGACGGTGTGGGCGCGGGCGGCGACGATCCAGGGCGGCATCAACCCGCACGCCCTGCGCCACTCGTTCGCCACGCACCTGCTCGACGGCGGGGCGGACCTGCGCGCGATCCAGGAGCTTCTGGGCCACAGCAGCATCTCGACGACGCAGATCTACACTCGGGTAGAGTCGGCGCGTCTGCGGTCGGCGTACCAGAACAGCCATCCGCGGGCCTGAGCAGGGGACATTTCATGGAGGCGAACGTCAAGGCCATCGAGCTGCGGGACATGTGGAGCCGGTACAAGGGTTCCGGCGATCCGCACGCCCGCGAACGCCTCGTCATGGCCTACTCGCCGCTCGTGAAGTACGTCGCCGGCCGCATGGCCTCCGGTCTGCCCTCGCACGTCGATGAGGCAGACCTGGTCTCCTACGGCCTCGGCGGCCTGATCAACGCGATCGAGCGCTTCGAGCCCGAGCGCGCGATCAAGTTCGAGACCTACGCGATCACCCGGATCAAGGGCGCGATCATCGACGAGCTGCGCTCGCTCGACTGGGTCCCGAGATCGGTCCGCGCGCGCGCCCGCGAGTTCGAGCGGGCCAACCAGAAGCTCGAGCACCAGCTGCAGCGCGCGCCGAGCGACGAGGAGATGGCCGCCGAGCTGGGGATCGAGGTCCAGGACTTCCAGGACGCGCTGCTGCAGATCTCCAACTCGTCGATCGCGGCGCTGGACGAGATGTGGAATGTCGGCGACTCCAGCGGCGACCAGGTGTCGCTGCTCGACACGCTGCGCGACGAGAACGCTCCCGACCCTTCGGCGATCGTCGATCAGGGCGAGCTGCGTGATCGCGTCGCCGATGCGATCTCCCGCCTGCCCGAGCGCGAGAAGCTCGTGATCGCCCTCTACTACTACGAGAACCTGACGCTCCGCGAGATCGGCGAGGTCCTCGGCGTCACCGAGTCGCGCGTCTCGCAGCTGCACACGAAGGCGGTTCTGCGCCTCCGCGGCCGGCTGAGCGAGGCCTGAGCGGGCCTCGGCGCGCCTGGCGGTGTCCTCGCCGTCTCGCGTGCGGGGTCTGGAATCACTGGCCTGCTGCGGTTAGTGTCGCGGCACCTGGTTCCTCGACGAAAGGAGAACGGCATGCACAAGGCCGACCGCATCCGCAACGTCGCCCTTGTCGGCCATAGGGGTAGTGGGAAGACCTCGTTGCACGAGGCGCTCCTCTACCAGGCCGGCGCCACGACCCGCCTCGGATCGGTCATCGAGGGGAGCACCAGCTCCGACACGGATCCCGACGAGCAGGCGCGGCAGATGTCGATCAGTGCGCACCTCAGCTCGTTCGAGTGGGACGAGCGCAAGATCAACCTCCTCGACACGCCCGGCGAGCCGAGCTTCGTCGCCGACGCCCTGGGCGCGCTGCGCGTCTGCGAGTCGGCCGTGTTCGTCGTCAACGCCGTGATCGGCGTCGAGGTCTCCACGAAGCGCCTGTGGGAGCGCGCGGAGGAGCTCGACCTCGCCCGCATGATCTTCGTGAACATGCTCGACCGCGAGCGGGCCGACTTCTTCCGCACGCTGGAGCAGCTCAAGGGCGCCTTCGGTCAGCACGTCGTCGCGACCGAGATCCCGATCGGCGCCGAGCACGACGTCCGCGGCATCGTCGACCTGATCGACATGAAGGCCTACGAGTACACGGGCACCGCCCGCGACAACTGCACCGAGATCCCGATCCCCGACGATCTGCTCGCCATCGCACAGGAGTACCGCGAGAAGCTGATGGACGAGGTCGCCGAGGTGTCCGAGGCGCTGATGGAGCGCTACCTGGAGGGCGACGAGATCACCCACGAGGAGATCGTCACCGCCCTGAAGGAGGGCACGAACCACGGCGGGATCTTCCCGGTCGTGTGCGGTGTCGCGACGCGCAACCTGGGCACCAACCGGATGCTCGACGCGATCGTCGAGGACCTGCCGTCGACGGTGAAGCACGGCGCGCTGGAGCTGCCCGAGGTGACGCTCGACCCGGACGAGGCCAAGCCCTTGTTCGCCTACGTCTTCAAGACGAAGGCCGACCCGTTCGCGGGCCGGATCAACTTCTTCCGCGTCTACCAGGGCGTGATGCGGCCCGACAGTCACGTGCTGAACACCCGCGCGCACGCCAAGGAGCGGATCGGGCAGCTGCTCGTGTTCGCGGGCAAGGACGGCTCGCCCGCCGACGGCTTCGGCCCGGGCGACATCGGCGCCGTCGCCAAGCTCAAGGAGACGCGGGCCGGCGACTGGCTGGCCGATCGCGACGAGCCGATCCGCATGCCGGCGCTCGAGCTGCCCCAGCCGGTGATGGCGTTCGCGATCGAGCCCAAGTCCAAGGGCGGTGAGGACAAGGTGTTCACCGCCCTGCGCCGCCTGCAGGAGGAGGACCCGACGATCGATCTGCACCGCGACCCCGAGACGGGCGAGCAGATCGTCGCCGGGCTGTCGCAGATCCACGTCGAGGTGATCGTGGACCGGCTGAAGTCCCGCTTCGGCGCCGAGGTGACGCTCAAGCCGCCGCGCGTGCCCTACCAGGAGACGATCCGCCGCGAGGCCCGCGCGCACGGTCGCCACAAGAAGCAGTCCGGCGGCCGCGGCCAGTTCGGTGACTGCCGCATCATCATCGAGCCGTGCGAGGAGCGGTTCGAGTTCGTCGACCAGATCAAGGGCGGCGTCATCCCCAACGCGTTCATCCCGGCGGTGGAGAAGGGCTGCGTCGAGGCGCTGCGCCATGGCGCCGTTGCGGGCTACCCGGTCAGGGGCGTCCGGGTGCGGCTGGTGGACGGCAGCTACCACTCGGTGGACAGCTCGGAGATGGCGTTCAAGACGGCCGGCTCGATCGCGATGAAGGAGGCGCTGGCGCATGCAGGGTCGGTGCTGCTGGAGCCGATGATGCTCGTGCGGCTGACCATCCCGGAGGAGCACGTCGGCGACGTGATCGGCGACCTGAACTCGCGGCGCGGGCATCCCCTCGGCATGGAGCAGGGGGCCGGCGGCATGACCGAGATCAAGGCTGAGGTGCCGATGGCGGAGATGCTCAGCTACGCGCCGGACCTGCGGTCCATCACCGGCGGCCGCGGCGACTTCGTCATGGAGCTGCTGCGCCACCAGGAGGTGCCGGCGAACCTGGCCGGGAAGATCGCCGGCGACGCGCTCGAGACCGCGCACGCCTAGGGACTGACGGAGCGTCCGGAGGGCGGTCGCGGCCGCTCGCCGGTGCTACCGTCGGCGGGGTCGTGTCCGCTCCGCGCCAGATCTCCACGATGCACACGCCCACGCCGTGCGGGGTGTGCGGGCGCACGCTGCTGCGCGGGGAGCGTCCCGACGTGTTCCTGCACGCGGGCGAGCGCTGCATGGTCTGCGAGCTGTGCACCCAGCGCGCCGTCGCCGACGGCTGGATCCGCGAGGGTGCCGACAGCGCCTCGACCGTCGCGAACGGCTGGATGCGCCGCGGTACCGCCGCATCGACGATCGCGGCCCGCTGGCGTCGCCGCGGCCGTGACGAGCAGGCCGAGCTGCTCGTGCCCCAGGAGGCCGAGGGCCTGATGGACCACGGCGACGACCCGCCGGTCTACGAGTACGAGGTTCCGCCGCCGGACATGGCGCCGCCCGCGCCCCCGCGTCGCACGACCGCGACGTCCGAGCCGCTGCTGTACCGCGAGGACCGCTTCGTCCACGCGATCCCGACCAACGCGGACATGAAGGTCGTGCGCGGCATCGAGCTCTTCAACGCCAGCCAGCACCCGCGGACGATCGCCGGCGTCGCCCGCTCGCTCGGCGCGCCGCTGGTCAGCGTACGCCCGTCGCCGACCGAGGGCAGCATCGTCTGGGCGTTCATCGCGTGGGAGCTCAGCTGGTACCAGTTCGAGGTCGACCTGGCCGACGAGGCCGCGGGCGTGCGGATGGTGGAGCGCGGGACCGAGCTGGACGAGCTGGACCCGCAGGACCGGCTGCCGAACGCCGTCGCGGACGAGTTCGGCGCGCTGCACGCCGCCGTCGCGCCGGATCAGTTCGCCTAGAAAACGAGCATCGGGCACGTGGGCGCCCGGGCCCGCCGCTAGCATTGCCGGAGTTGCCGATTCCCAGGAACGAGGCGGACCGGTCGTGATCTACAGCGTGGTGCCAGAGGAGCTCGCCGACGAGATGTACGAGAAGCTCGTCGCGTACTACGCCGACGACCCCAACGTCGAGGTCATCATCGACCGCCGCCGCTCGGGCCGCCCGCCGGGCGGGCCGCCGACGGCCGACGAGTCCCTGTTCCGCGGCCGGCGCCGCGCCCGCGTCATGGGCGACCTGCCGTCGCTGTTCGAGGGCGGGGACGACCTGCCTCCGGCAGCGTGAAGCTCGTCGTCCACGTCGACGGCGGCTCACGAGGCAACCCCGGACCCGCCGCGGCCGGCGCGGTGGTCTCCACCCCCGAGGGCGATGTCGTCGATCGCCTGGGTGAGGCGATCGGGATCGCCACGAACAACGTCGCCGAGTACCGCGGGCTGCTGCTGGGCGTGCGCCGCGCGGCCGAACTCGGCGCGAGCGAGGTCGAGGTCGTCAACGACTCCGAGCTGGTCGCCAAGCAGGTCAACGGGCAGTACAAGGTCAAGCATGCCGACATGAAGCCGCTGCACGCCGAGTCGCTGCAGGCGCTGGCGGCGTTCGACCGCTGGACGGTCCGCAGCGTCCCGCGGGCGCAGAACGCCGACGCGGACGCGCTGGTCAACCAGACGCTGGACTCCGCATGACCCGCATCGCCCTGGCCCTGGCCGCTGCCGTGCTCGTGGGCCTGGCCGCGTGCGGTGAGGGCGGGACGACGGACGCCGCGGTGTCGAAGCGGCCGGCCGCGGCGGTCCGCGTCGTGGCAGTGGCGGACATCGCCTGTGGGCCACGGGTCAAGGCCTCGCCGCAGGAGTGCCGGCAGGCGGCGACGGCCAAGCTTGCGGCGCGGCTGCGCCCGGCGGCCGCGCTGCTGCCCGGAGACCTGCAGTACGACTCCGGCGCCGCCGACGAGTGGGCGGCGTTCGACGCGACGTGGGGCAGGCTGCCGTTCCCGTTGCACCCGGCCGCGGGGAACCACGAGTACGGCACGCCCAGGGCGGCTCCGTACTACGACCATTTCGGCTCGCGTGCGGGCAAGGCGCAGAGCGGCTGGTACGCCTTCGACCTGGGCGCCTGGAGGGTCTACGCGCTCAACTCGAACTGCACGGTCGTCGGCTGCACGGACGGGACGATGCAGCAGGACTGGCTGCGCAAGGACCTCGCCGCCCATCCCCGCTCGTGCGTCCTGGCGTTCTGGCATCACCCGCGCTTCTCCTCGGGCATCCACGGCGACTCGCCGGCGCTGGCGCCGATCTGGGCGACGCTGCAGGAGGCCGGGGCCGACCTCGTCCTCGAGGGCCACGACCACGACTACGAGCGGTTCGACCGGCGGACCGCTGCCGGCGCCGTCGACCCGGCGGGCATCGCGTCGTTCGTCGTCGGGACGGGCGGCAGGAGCAGCTACCCGGTGATCCGCCGCGAACCCGGCTCGCGGCGTCTGGTGCAGTACCGCTTCGGCGTGCTCGCACTGACGTTGCGCGCGCGCGGCTGGACCTGGGGCTTCCACACGATCGACGGCGCCGTGCGCGACGCCGGGTCCGCGCGCTGCCGCTGATCAGCTGAGGAAGCTCGAGATCGCGTCGTGGACGAGCATCGGGCGCTCGAACTGCGGCACGTGCCCGCAGTCGAGCTCCAGGTGGCGCGCCGACGGGAGGGCCTCGCGGACGTGCCGCGAGAAGGCGAACGGCACGAGCTGGTCGTGGCGGCCCCAGACGAACATGCTCGGCGCCTGCAGGCCGGGGAGGCGGGTCCAGAAGCCGTCCGCTCCGTGCGGCTCGTCGAGGTAGATCGCGCGGGCGGCGGCGTAGAACGCGGCGCGCCCGCGCGGCTCCAGGAACGAGCGCAGGAACTCATCGACGCCGGCGGCGGTCCAGCCCGTCTCCGCGCCCGGGACGATGCGGCGCACGAGCGGCTCGACGACGTTGCGGGGCGCGAGCTGCAGCAGGCCGAGTTCCGGCCGTACGACGCGCAGCAGCGGCGCGAACGGGCGGTCGCGCAGCCAGGCCAGTGACGGGGCGAGCAGGGCGAGGCGATCGACGCGGCCGGGGTGGGCGAGCCCGGCCTCCAGCGCGACCCGCCCGCCCATGCTGTTGCCGATCAGCGAGGCGCGCTCCAGGTCCAGCGCGTCGAGCAGCGCGACGACGCTGCGGGCGAAGAACGGGGCGTCATACCCGGCGGCGAGCGGCTTGTCGGAGTCGCCGAAGCCGGGGAAGTCGATCGCGATCACGCGGTGGCTGCCGGCGAGCGCGCCGATCGTCGGGAGGAACGAGGCCTTCGTCGCGCCGAGGCCGTGCAGCAGCACGACGGGCGGCCCGGCGCCGGCCTGCATCGTCGAGATCGAGCCCATGCGCGTCGCGACGTCGGCGAACCGCAGTTCCTGCGCGCCGCGGCGCGGGGCGGTCGCGGCGAGGAACCCGACGCCCAGGTGCAGGTCATGGCGGACGGACAGGCGGCCGGCTCGGAACGCCGTCATGCCGTCGCCGATGTCGCGCGCCAGGTCCAGCCACGTCGGCCCGTCGGCCTCGATCAGCGCGTCCGGTCGGTGGCGGGTGTCCGCGCGCCGGAGCGTGGCGACGTCGTCGCGCAGGTGCACGTCCCATGCGCCGATGCCGGGCCCGGCGAGCCGGATCCGGGCGCGGCGGCGCACGGAGAACACCTCGGGGTCGAAGCGGGCGGCCAGCGCGACGAGCGCCGCCGGCGGCGCCGGCGCGCCATCGGGCGCCGGCGACGGCAGGTCGTCGTGCAGCAGAGCGGTGGCCATCTCACGCGGACGATGGCAGTTCTGCCGGCGCGGGCGCATCCGGTCAATGCCCTGCATTCCTGCGTAGAGTGCCGCGGCATGTCCATCGAGAAGCCCGAAGTCACCGTCCCCGCCGGCCAGGATCCGTCGTACCAGCTGGAGCTGGAGGACCTGATCGTCGGCGAGGGCGACGAGGCCGCTGCCGGCCGGATCGTCGAGGTCCACTACGTCGGCGTGTCCTGGGCGACCGGCAAGCAGTTCGACGCCAGCTGGGACCGCGGCGACACGTTCAAGTTCGGCCTCGGCAAGGGCGAGGTCATCGCCGGCTGGGACCAGGGCGTCGCCGGCATGCAGGTCGGCGGCCGCCGCAGGATCACGATCCCGCCGATGCTGGCCTATGGCAAGCGCGGCGCGGGCGGCGTGATCGGCCCGGACGAGACGCTGGTGTTCGTCGTCGACCTCGTCGGCGTGCGCTGACGGGCCGGCGCGAAGAACGTCGTGCCGTCGTGCTCACGCTGCGGGTGCCGCGCGGGACGTCGGCGCTGCGCGTGCGCATCCCGGCCGGCCGCGCTGGATCCGCGGTCCCGGCGCAGCGCCTGAGCCTCTCGGTCCCGCGGGGCTGACGGGCCCGACCGCCGCCCGGAACGCAAAACCCCCGCCGGAGCGGGGGTTTCGGACAAGCGGCTGAAGAGACTCGAACTCTCGACCTTCTGCATGGCAACGGCTCCGGGTGAGGTCAAGTTGCCTGCGTTTGGGCGTGTTTCGCCCAGTACCGGCGGGTCGAGACGGGGTTCCGTGAGGCTGTTTCGGGAGACCGTTCGGGAGACGTTGTCGGGGGGTCGAAGGTCGGCTCGCGCGACTACGTTGCAACGAGATGTACTCGACCGCCCGCATCCCGACCGTCAGTGGTCACGTTCGCCGCGTCGCGAGGCGGCGCGGAGCAGTCTGGTACGCCAAGTACCGGGTACCCGACGGGTCGGCACCGAGCGGCGAGCGCCAGATAGAGCGCAAGCTCGGTCCGGACTGGCCGGGCAAGGGCTCGCCGCCGCCGGGCTTCTACGACCGCCGTAGCGCCCACGCGGCGCTCGAGGCGATCCTGACCGACGCGCGCCGAGGCGTCCTGGAGGTCATCCGGACCGGCGTGATGTTCGAGCAGGCCGCCGAGGAATGGCTGCGCTGGGGCGAGTACGAGCGCGCCTGGAAGCCCTCGACGCTCGTCGACCGCCGCTCGTGTCTGCGCCGGCATCTCATCCCGGCGTTCGGCCACCTGAGGATCGAGCAGCTCTCGACCGCGAGGATCGAGCGCTGGAAGGCCGACTTCCTGGGACGGACCGGCCAGCGCCGCCAGGCGGCCAAGCTCCTCGCGCTGCTGCACAGCATCTTCGAGCGCGCCCGCAAGATCTATGAGTTAACACGGAACCCGGTGGCGGACGTCGACAAGGTCAAGCTGAGCTACGACGCGGCGAGCTACGACTTCTACTCGCCCGAGGAGGTCTATGCGATCGGGCGCATGGCTGCGTCCGAGCAGGACGCCGCGATCTTCGTCACGGCGGCGTTCGCCGGCCTGCGTCGCGGCGAGATCGTCGCGCTGCGCTGGCGCGATGTCGACTTCGTCAAGCGCTCGATCCGCGTCGAGGGCAGCTACTCGCACGGCCAGGTGACGACGACCAAGAGCGGGCGGGGGAGGGCGGTGCCGATGGTGCGCGAACTCGCCGAGGTCCTCGCCCGGCTCGGGCAGCGCGGCTATCTCATCGGCGCTGAAGATCCGGTGTTCGCCGGTGAACTTGGCGGTCACCTTGACGCGTCGGCGCTGAGGCGGCGCTTCGTCGGAGCGTGCGACCTGGCCGGCGTGCGGGCGCTGCGGTTCCACGACCTGCGCCACACGTTCGGCTCGCTGGCGATCAACCGCGCGAGCATCGTCCAGGTACAGGCGTGGATGGGGCACGCCGACTCGCGCACGACGATGCGCTACCTGCA
>JBKJRO010000053.1:0-6267 GCA_046594555.1 Solirubrobacteraceae bacterium | reverse complement strand
GCTCCAGTCGGCCCTGAAGAAGACCGACCCGGCGCTGAAGGCGCTCGACGACGTTCTCAAGCTGCTCGGCGATCAGAACGAGACGCTCGTAGCGCTTGCCGAGAACGGCGATGAGGTGCTGAGGCCGCTGGCACGCGACAGGGACCGTTTCGCCGGCTTCATCAGGTCCTCTGGTGAGACCGCCGCGGCGACGGCGGAGCGCAGCGCCGACTTCGAGGAGAACCTGCGCCGGTTCCCGGCCTTCCTGCGTGAGCTCGGGCCGACGATGGACAAGCTCGGGGAGTTCTCCGACGCCTTCACGCCGGTGATCGAGGACCTCGGCCGCGCGGCGCCCGCGCTCAACACCTTCGTCCAGGGCACACCGGAGTTCAGCGATGCCTCCACCGCGTCGCTCGTATCGCTCGGCGAGACGACCGACGTCGCGGGACCCGCGCTCGAGAAGTCGCTGCCGCTGGTCCAGGACCTCGGCACGCTCGGCAAGAGCGCCGTGCCGCTGACCAAGAACCTCGGCGAGCTGCTCGTCTCGGTCCGCGACAAGGGCGGCGTCGAGCGGCTCTCGGACTTCATCTACCTGTTCGCGGGATCGATGAACGGCTACGACGAGTTCGGCCACTACCTGCGCGCGCGCCTCGTGCTCGGCACCTGTCAGACCTACGTCGAGGTCAACAACGTCAGCTGCACGGCGAAGTTCAACAAGGACAAGGGCGCGGTCACGGCGCCCGCTGCTTCGAGCTCCGCGCCAGGTGCGGCGACCGCCTCCGGCCCGTCCAGCGCGACGTCCGCCACGTCGGCACCGCGCGGCGGCAGCACGCGCCCCGGCGCATCGGCGCCGATCCGCCTGCCCGACGCGCTGCTGCCCGGTGACAAGGGCACGGCGAAGCCCAGCTCCGCATCGGCGGCCGGCTCCGGCACCGGCTCGCGTGACGAGCGCGCCGTCCAATCTCTCCTCGACTACCTGCTCGGCTGATGTTCAGGCGCAGACGCGGAAATACCTCAATCGCAGCAAACCCCGTGCTGATCGGCGCGGCGACGACGCTCGTCGTCGTCGTCGCGGTGTTCCTGGCCTACAACGCCAACACCGGCCTGCCTTTCATCCCGACTTACGACGTTCGCGTCGCGGTGCCCAACGCAGCAGGCCTGGTGAGGGGCAACGACGTGCGCGTCGGCGGCACGCGCGTCGGCACGGTCTCGGCCATCACGCCGCGGACGCTCAAGAACGGCACGGTCGTCGCGGTGCTCGACCTGAAGCTCGACACCACCGTCAAGCCGCTGCCGGTGGACACCACGATCATCGTCCGGCCACGGTCCGCGCTGGGCCTGAAGTACGTCCAGCTGACGCGCGGGTCGTCTCAGGAGGGCTGGAGCCAGGGCACGACGGTCAGCCTGTCGCAGGCGCATCCCAAGCCCGTCGAGATCGACCAGTTCTTCAACATGTTCGACGACGCGACACGGCGCGCGTCGCAGGGCAACCTGACGAACTTCGGCAACGGCCTGGCGGGCCGCGGCGCCGACCTGAACTTCGCGATCCGCGACCTCAACCCGCTGCTCGACGTGTTCATCCCGGTGTTCAAGAACCTCGGGAGCGACAGGACCGACCTGCGCGGGTTCTTCAACGGCCTGGCGCAGGCTGCCGGCGCCACGGCGCCGGTGGCCGAGCAGAACGCGCAGCTGTTCGTCGGCCTCGACCAGACGTTCCGCGCCTGGGCGCTGGTCGCGCGGCCGTACCTGCAGGAGACGATCTCCGAGGGGCCCGCGACGCTGGATGCAGCGATCGGCGAACTGCCGCGCATCACGCCGTTCCTGAACCGCACCGCGGCGATGTTCACCGAACTGCAGCCGGGCGCGAACGCGCTCGCCAACGCGGCGCCCGACCTGGCGGCGACCGAGCGCATCGGCACGCCGGTCCTGCGCAACTCGCCGGCGTTCAACGCCCAGGTCTCGGACACGTTCCGGGCGCTGGAGAAGTTCAGCACCGACCCGCTGACGAAGCTCGGGGTCGCGGACCTGACCTCGACGGTCGACATCCTGGCGCCGACGATCCGCTACATCACGCCGGCGCAGACGGTCTGCAACTACCTCGGCATCTTCTTCCGCAATGCCGCGAGCGTCCTGAGCTACGGCGGCGACACCGGCACCGTGCAGCGCTTCTCGATCGTGATCGCGCCCGGGTCGCTGACGCCGGCGCCGAACAACGAGGGCAGCCCGTCGACGGCACCGGCCAACGGCGGCCCGGCCGGCAGCGATCCGCGCAACTTCCTGCACTCGAACCCGTACCCGCTCACGGCGGCGCCCGGCCAGCCGCGCACCTGCGAAGCGGCGAACGAGACCTTCACCAAGGGCAAGGCCGTCATCGGCAACGTCCCCGGGCTGGCGCCGACGACGCTCCACGAGAGCACAGCTCCCAAGAAGGCGAGTCAGTAGATGGCGCTGCGACGCTCCAAGGCCGACGCGCCGCGCGTGAGCCGCAAGGACCGGCGCGGGCGCGACCCCTTCTGGGTCGGCGTCCTGACGGTCATCGGCATCCTCGCCGTGTCGTACATCGGGTTCACCAAGTGGAACCCGTTCGCGCAGCCGTTCACCTTCAAGGCCGAGTTTCCGTCGGCCAACTCGGTCCGGATCAAGTCGCCGGTGCGCATCGCCGGCGTCAACGTCGGCAGCGTCACCAAGGTCGAGGGCGTCAAGGGCACGACGAACGCCCTCGTGACGATGGAGGTCAAGAAGGACGCGCTGCCGATCCACAAGGACGCGCGGCTGAAGATCCGCCCGCGCATCTTCCTCGAGGGCAACTTCTTCATCGACATGCGGCCCGGCACGCCGTCGTCGCCGACGATCGCCGACGGCGACACGATCAAGGTCTCGCAGACTGCCGACCCGGTCCAGATCGACCAGGTGTTCACCTCGCTGCAGCGCGACACGCGCAAGGACCTCCAGCGGACGCTGCAGGAGCTGGGCAGTTCGCTCACCGCCAAGCCGACGGCGGCGCAGGACGCCGACCAGTCTCCGGTCGTGCGCGGACTCACCGCCGCCCAGGCGCTGAACGACGCGATCACCTACGGCGAGCCCGCGCTGCGCAGTTCCGCGATCCAGCAGCAGGCCCTCCTCGGCACCGGGAAGGACGACCTGACGAACCTCGTCCGCGGCCTCGGCGGCGTGGGGACGCAGCTGCACAGCCAGCAGGACCAGCTCATCTCGCTGGTCGAGAACTTCAACACCACCATGGGCGCGCTCGCGAGCGAGTCGTCGGCGCTGCAGTCCACGGTCCAGAAGCTCGGCCCGACGCTCAAGGACAGCTACGTGGCACTCGGGCAAGCGAACGCCGCCTTCCCGAACATCCGCCGCTTCACGCTCGAGCTGATCCCCGGCGTCGAGCAGACGCAGCCGACCATCGATGCCGTCACCCCGTGGATCCCGCAGGTGCGCGCCCTGGTCTCCGAGCCCGAGCTGGGCGGCCTGGTGAAGGACCTGCAGCCCGCAACCGCCGACCTGGCGAGCGTGACGCAGACCAACATCTCGCTGCTCCAGCAGGGCGACAAGCTCGCGAAGTGCTTCAGCAAGGTGATCCTGCCGTCCGGTGACGTGAAGCTCAACGACGGCCAGTTCTCCACGGGCAAGGAGAACTACAAGGAGTTCTGGTACTCGGTCGTCGGCCTGTCGAGCGAGGGCCAGAACTTCGACGGCAACGGCTCGTACGTGCGCTTCCAGACCGGCGGTGGGCAGTACCCGATGGAGCTGCGCGGCGGCACGCTGGGCAAGGAGACCGACGGGACCAAGATCGTGTTCCACGGCAACTCGATCGGCAAGCCGCTCAACACGAAGCCGGCCTGGACGACCAAGCCGCCGTACAACTTCAAGGCCGACTGCTACAAGCAGGCGCTCCCGGACTTCGCGGCGACGCCGACCGGCCCCTCCGACGCCGCTCCCGCACCCTGATGAAGACCACGATCCGCAAGCACCTCATGGACTTCGTGGCGATCGTCGCGCTGTCGATCGTCGCGTTCGCCGTCGGCGCGTTCATCCTGTCCAATCAGCGGTTCTACCTGCCGAACTGGGTGCCCGTCATCGGCAGCGACTTCGTCGACTACCAGGCCGAGATGTCCACCGCGCAGGCGTTCACCGCCGGGCAGGGCCAGACGGTGCTCGTCGCCGGCGTGCCGATCGGCGAGATCGGCAACGTGACGCTGAAGGACGGCCGCGCGCGGATCACGATGAAGGTCCGCCGCAAGTACACGCCGATCTACAAGGACGCGACGATCCTGTCGCGGCCGAAGACCGGCCTCAACGACATGGTTCTGGAGCTCGACCCGGGCAACAAGAGCGCCGGCACGCTTGCGGATGACGGGTCGGGCGTCGTCCCGGTGGCCAACACGCAGCCGAACGTCAACCCCGACGAGTTCTTCGCCGGCCTCGACACCGACACGCGCGGCTACCTGCAGCTGCTGCTCGCGGGCGCCGGCCAGGGCCTCGACGGCAACGCCGCGAACCTCGCCGCGTGGTTCAAGCGCTTCGACCCGCTCGCCAGGGATCTGAAGAAGATCGGCGTCGAGCTCGACAAGCGCTCGGCCAACACCGCGCGCTCGATTCACAACTTCCAGTTGCTCGCCGCCGAACTCGGCCGGCGCGACACGCAGCTGGCGCGCTTCGTCGGCTCGTCGGACCGGGTGTTCAAGGTGTTCGCGCGCCAGCAGCAGGCGCTGCGCGAGACGGTGGCGCTGGCGCCGGCCACGCTGGACAGCCTGAACCGCGCCGTGGATTCGACGAACACGCTGACGGCACAGCTCGGGCCGACGCTCGGCAAGCTCCAGCCCACCGCCGTCGGGCTGGCGCCCGCGCTGAAGGGCTTCCAGAGCTTCGCGAAGGGCACGACGGCGCCGATCCGCGACCAGATCCGCCCGTTCACGATTCAGGCGCGGGCGCCGGTCAAGACCCTCGCCAAGACGGCGAGCGAGCTGAAGGTCACGCTGCCGAAGCTCGACACGAGCTTCCAGATCCTCAACCAGCTGTTCAACGGCCTCGCCTACAACCCGCCGGGCAAGCAGGAGGGTTTCCTCTACTGGCTGACGTGGGCCAACCACTCGACCGCCTCGATGTTCGGCGCGCAGGATGCCAACGGCCCGACGCGCCGCGGCATCGTCTTCAACGGCTGCATCGGCCTGCTCGCGTTCGAGAAGATCGGCAAGAACAACCCGGTGCTGGGGACGATCGCCGAGTTGATCGGCGCACCGAACTTCCAGGCGACCTGCCCGAAGGAATTCGCCGAGCAGAACAGGGGCACCACCGCCGCAGCCGCGGCGGTCGCCAAGACCCCCGCGGCCGCAGGCGGTACGGCGACGCCGACCGCCGCGGCGGCTACGGTTGGAGCGCCGTGACGAAGACGTTGCCCAGGACAGAGATGCCCTAGTGCAGAAGCAGGCGCCGAGCGTTGGGCGGATCATGACGATGGTCCTCTTCGCGCTCTCCTGCTTCGCGCTGCTGCTGTACCTGTGGGTGGTGTTCGGCGGGTCGACGCCGCTGCGGGCCAAGGGGTACCGGGTCACCGCAGAGTTCCGGCAGGCGGGACAACTCGCGCAGGAGGCGGACGTGCGCATCTCCGGCGTTCGAGTCGGCCGGGTCAAGTCGATCAGGACCAACAGCAGGACCGGCGTGTCCGACGTCGTGCTGGAAATCGATCGGCGCTACGCGCCGATCCCGAACGACACGCGACTGCGGCTGCGGACCAAGACGCTCCTCGGCGAGACGTACGTCGAGCTGACGCCCGGCGACCCGGCCACGCGCCTGCTGCCCGACGGCGGGCACCTACGCCGGGCGAGCATCTCGCCGAGCGTCGAGCTCGACGACATCATGCAGGCGTTCCAGCCGAAGGTCCGGCGGGCGTTCCAGGTGTGGATGCAGGAGCAGGCGCTTGCGGGGGCTGGTCGTGGGAAGGACATCTCGGACACGATTGCGCAGTTCGCGCCGTTGGAGGAGCAGGCGACGGAGTTGTTGAGGATCCTGAATGATCAGGCGCCGCAGTTGTCGCAGCTGGTGAGCGGGACGGGTCAGGTGTTCGCGTCGTTGAGTGCGCGGAATGGGCAGTTGACGAGTTTGATCCGTGGTTCGAACACGGTGTTCTCGACGATCGGTAGGCGTGATCGGGAGTTTGCTGATGTCTGGGTGGCGTTCCCGACGTTCCAGCGTGAGTCGCGGCGGTTGTTGGCGACGTTGCATGGGTTCATCGATCGGACCGATCCGTTGATCACGCAGCTGACCCCGGCCTTCCACGAACTGAGC
>JBKJRO010000088.1:0-25543 GCA_046594555.1 Solirubrobacteraceae bacterium | reverse complement strand
CTCCGAGCTCGGGGCCGCGGTCGTCGCCCACGCCCGACGCGTGCTCGACGTCGACGAGCTCGTGGCCTTCGCGCTGCCGGCGAACTTCGCCTCGCGGCGCGTGATGACCAAGCTCGGCTTCGTCCGCGAGGAGACCCATGTCGTGCACGCGGGGCTGGCTCACGTGCTCTACCGCCTGCGCCTCGTCGACGAGCCGCCCCCGGGCGAGCTCGCCTAGCGCGGTCGCGTCGGCAGCGTGTTCAGCCACGGCCGGCGGTGCTAGTACCGCACGTCCTCGCAGTCGGGGGCGATCGTGTCCGAGACGTCGGCGAAGACGACGTCGGCCCCCGGCCCGCAGGAGACGACGTCGTGGCCGCCGCCCACCACGTTGATGCGGTCGTCGCCTTCGCCGCCGTCGATGGCGTCGTCGTCGAGGTTGCCGAACAGCGTGTCGTTGCCGGCCTCGCCGTAGATCGTGTCGCGGCCGCGGTCGCCGGTGATCGCGTCGTCGCCCTCGTTGCCGAGGATCACGTCGTCGCCCCCCCGCCCGTGCATGGAGTCGTCGCCCCGGCCGCCGTGCAGCGTGTCGTCGCCGTTCTCGCCGTCGACGTAGTCGTCGCCGTCGGCGCCGAAGATCGAGTCGTTGCCGTCCGTCCCCGTGAGCAGATCGGCCAGCGCCGTGCCGGGGACGACGTTCGTCGACGGCGGCGCGTCGGTCGCCGGCTCCGGCGGCGCCTGGACGACCTTCTCGCAGCTCTTCAGCGTGTCGCGGGTCGGCGCGTCGTCCTCGACGTAGACCGTGTCCCTGCCCGGGCCGCAGTCGACGGCGTCGGCGTCGCCGTCGGCGACGTGCACCTCGTCGTTGCCGGTGCCGGCGTCGATCGTGTCGTGGCCCGGCCCGCCGGTGATCGTGTCGGCGCCGTAGGACCCGCTCAGGTAGTCGTCGCCCGACCCACCGTCGATCTCGTCGTCGCCGTACGAGCCCGAGATCCTGTCGCGGCCGGCGTCACCGCGGAGCACGTCGTCGCCCTCGCGGCCGTAGATGAGGTCTCCGGCCGTGCCGCCGTCGATGACGTCGTCGCCCGTCTGGCCGTCGACCGTGTCGCCGCCGGGGCCGCCGAGCAGCGTGTCGCGGCCCTCGCCGCCGGTGATGCGGTCCGTTCCGCGCCCGCCGCTGACCGTGTCGTCGCCGGGGCCGCCGTCGAGCAGCTTGTCGTTGCCCAGCTGTGTCTCGATGATCTTGTCGTCGCCGAGTCCGCCGAGGATCGTGTCGTCCCCGTCACCGCCGTCGAGGTAGTCCGGGCCGTCCCCGCCGTCGAGCGTGTCGTTGCCGGTGCCGCCGTTCAGCGCGTCGTTGTCCGGGCCGCCGAGCAGCCGGTCGTTGCCGGCCTTCGCGGACAGGCGGTCGGTCCCCTCGCCACCGTCCAGCAGGTCGTCGTCGGTGCCGCCGTCGAGCGTGTCGTCGCCCGGGCCGCCGAACAGCTGGTCGGCGCCGCGGTTGCCGCTGAGGACGTCCGGGCCGCCGAGTCCCTGGATCAGGTCCGGCCCGCGCGTCCCGATCAGGCGGTCGGCGCCGTCGGTGCCGGTGAGCAACGCGAGCCCCGGCTGCACGGCGACGCCGCTCGGGATCCCGGCGATCGGCGTGCGGCGCAGGCGGCGCAGGCTCAGCGCGCTGAGGACCGACAGGGTGCGGCTGCCGCGATCGGCGACGTACAGGCGGGTGCCGTCAGGCGAGACGCCCGGTGCGCCCGGGCCCGACCCGACGTGGATGCGGGCCAGCACGCGGCCGGCCGCGAGGTCGACCACCGCCGCCACCGACGCCGGGCCGTCCGCCGTGACGAGCGCACGGGCGCCGGTCTGCGTCAGCGCGACGCCGCCGCCGAGCCCGGCGCCGACGCGGATGACCCGCGTGATCTTCAGGAAGGCCGGGTCGATGCGCACCAGCCGTCCGCCGGTCGCGCCGGCGGTCGCGACCCAGACGCCCGCGGCGCCCGCGGCCACGCCGTGCGCGCCCTTCAGCTTGATGTAGCCCTGCACGCGCAGCAGCGTCAGGTCGATGACGGCGACGCGCCGGTCGTCGGCGAGCGCGACCGCCCAGAGGCCGTCGGGCGAGATCGCGATCGACCGCGGCGCCGCACGCGTGCCGATCGGGATGCTGGCGGCCAGCGCGGGCGCCGGCGCGCCGGTCGTGACGACGTCGACGGCTGCCGCACGCCCGGCGACGACGCGGGTCCCGTCCGCGGTGACCGCGAGGGCGTAGGGGTCGCCGGGCAGCGTGACGGACCACGCCGGCGCGCGCGTGCCGAGCGTCACGGCGGTGACGCGCGGACCCTCGGCGACGTAGCCGGTCGAGCCGTCGGGGGCGACGGCGACGGCCAGCGCCGGCCCGCCCAGGCCGACGTGGCCGTGCACGGCGCTCGACGTCTGATCCACCAGCACGAGGCCGCCGGACCGTGCCGCGACGAGCACGTCGCGCGCCTGCGCGGGCAGCGCGGGCAGCAGGGCGAGCGCCAGCAGCGTCGCGGGCAGGGGAAGTCGTCGGCCGAGGGACATGCGCACTACAGGGAACCACTCCCGGGCGGGAAGGTTGCGGTTACCCTGCGCGCCCGATGCCCGATCGACCCCTGCTGCGCGACGACGTGCTCGAGCACACCCGGCTCGTGGTGGCGGGCGGGGCGGCGCACGTCGCGGCCGCCTGCGCCGCGCTGGGCGCCCACGTCGCGGCGCTCGACGCCGACCTGCGCGACGAGGACGCCACCGCCGCCGCGGCCTCCACGCTCGGCGGCGTCACGATCCTCGTCGTCGACGGCGGCGCGCTGATGCGCGCGGGCGGGGCGGGCCTCGACGGCCTCTCGGCCTGCGTGGACGGAGCGTGGAGCGCGCTGCGCGCGACGGCCAACGCGGCCTTCATCCCCGACGGCTTCGGCAAGGCCGTGCTGCTCGCGCCGCGCCCGGGCGACGGCGAGCACGCCGCAGCCGCCCGCGCTGCGCTCGACAACCTGGCGCGCACGACCTCGATCGAATGGGCCCGCCACGGCATCCGCGTCGTCGCGGTCCTGCCCGGCGACGGCACGCCGGACGCGGCCGTGGCCGGCCTGCTCGCGTTCCTCGCCTCGCCGGCGGGCGACTACTTCTCCGGCTGCGCGCTGGAGCTCGGCGCCGTCGGCAGCTCGTAGCTGATCCACATCGACGCCTTCCCGCCGACGCGGTCGTAGACCTTCTGCGCGCGGCGATTGTCGCGCGCGGTCTCCCACGTCAGGTTGCCGGCGCCGTGCTCGTGTGCCAGGGCCGCGCAGGCCCGGATCAGCTCGTCCGCCAGGCCGGTCCCGCGCGCGTCCTCGTGCACGAACAGGTCGTTCATCACGCCGATCCGACCGGTGTCGAGCGTCTGCCAGCACCAGAAGATCGTCGCGAACCCGACGGCCCTGCCGCCGGCGTCACGCGCGAGCAGCTGGACGCCCTCGCGGTCGGGGTCGGCGATCAGCGCGCGGCACATCGTCAGCAGCGCGTCGTCGGTGGGGGCGACCTCGTAGAAGTCGCAGTACCCGCGCAGCAACGGCAGCAGGTCGTCGAGGTCCGCCTCGCCGGCGGACGCGATCGTGACGCTCAAGTGGTCATCCCCGTGAACTGCCCGCCCGTCACGTTGAGCACCTGCCCGTGCACGTAGTTCGACCACGGCGAGGCGAGGAAGAACACGCCGCCGGCGGCCTCCTGCGGCGTGCCGGGGCGACCGAGCGGGATCAGCATCGACGCCATCCCGCGGAGCTGGTCCGGAATGCCGAGCTGGACCTTCTCGCCGTCGATCTCGATGACGTTGGCGTCGTCCTTGGAGGCCGTCAGGCGCGTCTCGATGTACCCGAAGGCGACGGCGTTGCAGTTGACCTTGAACTGGCCCCATTCCTTGGCCAGCGTCTTGGTCAGGCCGACGACGGCGTTCTTGCCCGCCGCGTAGTTTGCCTGGCCCGCGTTGCCCATCGTGCCGGAGACGGATGAGACGTTGATGACCTTGCGGAAGACCTCCTCGCCGCGCTCCTTCTCGGCCTTCGCGGGCTCGCGCAGGTGCGGAGCGGCGGCGCGGATCACGCGGAACGGCGCGACGACGTGGATGTCCAGCATCTTCTGGAACCAGTCGTCGCTCATCTTGTGGATCGGCGCGTCGAGGGTGTACCCGGCGTTGTTGACGATGATGTCGATCCGGCCCCAGGCGTCGATCGCGGTCTGGACGAGCGCGTCGGGCGCGCCGGGCTGCGTCAGGTCGCCGGCGTAGACCGCCGTGTCGCCCGCGATCTCGTGCGCGGTCTGCTTGGCGACGTCGGCGTCGAGGTCGTTGATCACGACGTTCGCTCCGTGCTCGCTGAGCAGTTCGGCCGTGGCGCGGCCGATGCCGCGGGCCGATCCGGTGACGATGGCCACCTTGCCGTCGAGAACTCCCATGCCGTCTCCTGTTCCGGGGTGTGGGCGGCGGATGCTAGTCGCTGACGGCGCTAGCCCCGGCGCATGAGGCGCGCGACGGCGGACATGACCTCGTCGGTCAGCGCCTCGGGCGTGCCCGGGCCGCGACCGTCGATGACGCAGTGGCGGGTGTGGGTGTCCAGCAGGCCGAGCGCGACCTTGTCGAGGGCGGCCTGGACCGCGGAGATCTGCGTGAGGACGTCGATGCAGTAGCGGTCCTCGTCCACCATCTTCTCGATGCCGCGGACCTGGCCCTCGATGCGCCGCAGGCGCCTGCCGAGCTGGTCCTTGGTCGCGGTGTAGCCGCGGGCCGGGGCGGTGATCTGCGTGGCCATGGTGGGAGTGTACCCCCTACGGGTATCCGAAAGATACCCCTATAGGGTATGCTGCACATATGACCCCCACCAGCAGCCCGCTCGTCTACTCGGTGCCCGGCGTCAGCTGCGGCCACTGCCGCGCGGCGATCACCGCCGAGGTCGAGAAGGTCGCCGGCGTGACGAGCGTCGACGTCGATCTCGACGCCCGGCGCGTCAGCGTGGCGGGCGCGGGCCTCGATGACGGCGCCGTCCGCGCCGCCATCGACGAGGCCGGCTACGACATCGCGTGATGCCATGAGCACCGCCCAGCAGACCGCGCACGTCGACCTCCCGATCACCGGGATGACGTGCGCCTCGTGCGCCAACCGCATCGAGCGCAGGCTCAACAAGCTCGACGGCGTGACCGCGACCGTGAACTTCGCGACCGAGAAGGCCGCCGTGGACTACGACCCCGGCGCCGCGGCACCGGAGGACCTGCTCGGCGCGGTGCAGGCCGCCGGGTACGACGCGGCGCTCCCGCCGGCGCCCGGTGAGCACCACGGCGCTCACGAGCATCCCGAGCCCTCCGGCGACGAGACCGCGGCGCTGCGCCAGCGCCTCACCATCTCCGCGGCCCTGACGCTGCCCGTCCTGCTGATGGCGACGATCCCGGCGCTGCAGTTCGACAACTGGCAGTGGCTGAGCCTCACGCTCGCCAGCCCGGTCGTGATCTGGGGCGCCCGGCCGTTCCACAGCGCGGCGTGGGTGAACGCCCGGCACGGCACCGCGACGATGGACACGCTGATCTCGGTCGGCGTCCTCGCGGCCTGGCTGTGGTCGGTCTACGCGCTGTTCCTCGGCGACGCAGGCATGCCGGGCATGCGCATGCCGTTCGAGCTGATCCCCGCGCGCGGGGCCGGGGCCGACGCGATCTACCTCGAGGTCGCGTCCGCCGTCACCACGCTGATCCTGCTCGGCCGCTACTTCGAGGCGCGCGCCAGGCGCAACGCCGGCGCCGCTCTGAAGGCCCTGCTGGAGCTGGGCGCGAAGGACGTGAGCGTGCTCGACGCCGGCGGTCAGGAGCGGCGCATCCCCGTCGACCAGCTCGCCGCCGGGCAGCTGTTCGTCGTGCGCCCCGGCGAGAAGGTCGCCACCGACGGCGTCGTCGAGGAAGGCAGCTCGGCGGTCGACATGAGCATGCTCACCGGCGAGTCGGTGCCCGTGGAGGTCGCGCCCGGGTCCGAGGTCGCCGGCGCCACCGTCAACGCCGGCGGCCGGCTGGTCGTCCGCGCGACCCGCGTCGGCGCGGACACCGCCCTCGCGCAGATCGCCAGGCTCGTCACCGAGGCGCAGACCGGCAAGGCTCCCGTGCAGCGGCTGGCCGACCGCGTGTCCGGCATCTTCGTCCCGATCGTCATCGGTCTCGCGCTCGCGACGCTCGCCTACTGGCTGCTCGCCGGCGAGGGCGCGGGCTTCGCGTTCACCGCCGCCGTCTCCGTGCTGATCATCGCCTGCCCGTGCGCGCTGGGTCTGGCGACGCCGACGGCGCTGATGGTCGGCACGGGTCGCGGCGCCCAGCTCGGCCTGCTGATCAAGGGCCCCGAGGTCCTGGAGTCCACCCGCAGGGTCGACACGATCGTGCTCGACAAGACGGGCACGGTGACCACCGGGAAGATGAGCCTCATCGACGTGGTCGTGGCCGAGGGCACGCGGCGCGACGAGGCGCTGAGGCTCGTCGGCGCGCTGGAGCGCGCGTCCGAGCACCCGATCGCCCAGGCGATCGCGCGGGCCGCGGAGAGCGAGACCGGTCCGCTGCCGGCCGTCGAGGGCTTCACGAACCGCGAGGGACTCGGCGTCGAGGGCGTCGTCGAGGGCCATGCCCTCGTGGCCGGCCGCCCGTCGCTGCTGGCGGACCGGTCGCTGGCCCTCGCCCCCGAGCTCGATGCCGCGCGGCTCGCCGCGCAGGCCCAGGGCCGGACCGCCGTCGCGGCCGCGTGGGATGGCCGCGCGCGCGCCGTCCTCGTCGTCGCCGACACCGTCAAGCCGACGTCCGCCGAGGCCATCGCGCAGCTGCGCGACCTCGGCCTGCGCCCGGTCCTGCTGACGGGCGACAACGAGATGGCGGCCCGCGCCGTCGCCGCCGAGGTGGGCATCGACGAGGTCATCGCCGACGTGCTGCCCGCGGACAAGGTGGCGGTCGTGCGGCGGCTGCAGGACGAGGGCCGCGTCGTCGCGATGGCCGGCGACGGCGTCAACGACGCTCCCGCGCTCGCGCAGGCCGACCTCGGGCTGGCCATCGGGACCGGCACCGACGTCGCCATCGAAGCCAGCGACCTGACGCTCGTCAGCGGCGACCTGCGCGCCGCCGGCGACGCGATCCGCCTCAGCCGCGCGACGCTGCGCACGATCAAGCAGAACCTCGGCTGGGCGTTCGGCTACAACATCGCCGCGCTCCCGCTCGCCGCGATGGGCTACCTGAACCCGATCATCGCCGGCGCGGCGATGGCGTTCTCCAGCGTCTCGGTCGTCTTCAACGCCCTGCGCCTGCGCCGCTTCCGCTCGACGCGGGCGAGCGACGCGGCCTGAGCACCGCTGGGGCTACAGCCCCATCGTCCGGCCCAGGATCTCCTTCATGATCTCGTCCGTGCCCCCGCCGATCGGGCCCAGCCGGGCGTCGCGCGCGGCGCGCTCGATGCCGTACTCGACCATGTAGCCGGCGCCGCCGTGGATCTGCAGGCAGGTGTCGGCGACGTCGAAGGCGGCGCGCTGGGTGGCGAGCTTGGCCATCGTCACCTCCTGGATCGCGTTCTGCCCCTCGACGAACAGGCGCAGCGCGTGGTACGTCAGCGCGCGGCCCGCCTCGATCGTCGTCGCCATCTCGGCGAACTTGTGACGGATCGCCTGGAAGCTGCCGATCGGCCGCCCGAACGCCGTGCGCTCCAGGGCGTAGCGCAGCGTGCGCTCGACGACGAACTCCGCGCCCGCGACCGCGCCGAGCGCCATCGACAGCCGCTCCCACTGGAAGTTGGCCATGATCAGCTTGAAGCCGCCGTGCAGGTCGCCGAGCAGGTTCTCGCTCGGCACGAACACGTCGTCGAGCGCGATCAGCCCCGTGTCGGACGCATGCCAGCCGAGCTTCTCGAGCTTGCTCGTCGTGTACCCGGCCTGGTCCGTGTCGACGAGGAAGAAGGAGATGCCGCCGTGC
Source organism: Solirubrobacteraceae bacterium (assembly GCA_046594555.1). Lineage (GTDB taxonomy): Bacteria > Actinomycetota > Thermoleophilia > Solirubrobacterales > Solirubrobacteraceae > F1-60-MAGs163. Next base: position 17,611 of record JBKJRO010000088.1, on the reverse strand, counting down.
CCGCCCTCGGGCGTGGTCTTCACCGCCATCACGACGTAGTCAGCGCGCACGCCGTTGGTGATGTACGTCTTGCTGCCGTTCAGCAGCCAGCCGCCGTCGACCGCCTTGGCGTGCGTGCGCAGGCCGGCGACGTCGGATCCGGCGCCGGGCTCGGTGATGCCGAGCGCCGCGATCTTCGTCCCGGCGATCGACGGGACCAGATAGCGCTGCTTCTGGTCCTCGGTCCCGAACTTCCAGACCGGCGGCGTGGCGATCGTGATGTGTGCGCCGAGCCCGGCCGCGACGCCCGCCGACCCGCAGCGCGCGAGCTCCTCGGCGAGGATCGCGTCGTGGAGGTAGCCGCCGCCCTGCCCGCCGTATGCCTCCTCGTACTTCAGGCCCAGGAACCCGAGCGCGCCCATCCGCGGGAACAGCTCATCGGGGAACCAGCGCGCGCGCTCCCACTCGTCCGCGTGCGGGTACAGCTCGGCCTCGACGAAGCGCCGCAGCGTCGCGCGCAGGTCCTCGTGCTCCTGGGCGAACGGGGGCGCGATCGCGCGCGCGGCGGGCGGCGCGGGGATGCCCTTTGCCGCCGTCGCCATCAGAACTTCTTCTTCAGGAGCCCGAACACCCCGCGCAGGACCTCCTTCTGGAGCTGCTTGCCCTGGCGGCTGCTGAGGAAGTCGCCGACCCCGCCGGCCGTGCTCGCGGGCGGCTTGGGCGCCGGCCTGGCCTTGGCCGCCTCGGCGGCCGCCTTCTGGGCGGCGGCGTCCGTCGACGCCTGTTCGGCCGCCGCCGTCGCCGTCGCCAGGCGCGCGGACAGCACCTCACGGGCGCTCTCGCTGTCGATCCGCGTCCCGTACTTGGCGAACAGGGGGGAGGCCTTGGCGGTCCCGTCCACGTCGTCGGCCGGGTCCATCCGCGAGCGCGGGCCGGGCAGCTTGCAGTGGACGAGCGGCGTGGGGACGCCGTGGTCGTCCAGCACCGTCACGGCGGCCTCGCCGATGCCCATGCTCGTCAGCAGCGCCTCGACGTCGTAGAACTCGGACTTCGGGAACGTCTTGACCGTCTGGTTCAGCGCCTGCTGGTCGTCGGGCGTGAACGCGCGCAGCGCATGCTGCACGCGGTTGCCGAGCTGGCCGAGCACGTCAGCGGGGATGTCCTTCGGGGTCTGCGTGATGAAGAACACGCCGACACCCTTGGAGCGGATCAGGCGGACCGTCTGCGTCACCGAGTCGACGAACGCCTTCGAGGCCCCGTCGAACAGCAGGTGCGCCTCGTCGAAGAAGAAGACGAGCTTGGGCTTGTCGACGTCGCCCTCCTCGGGCAGCGTCTCGAACAGCTCGGCCAGCAGCCACATCAGGACGGTGGAGAAGAGCTTCGGCTTGTCCTGCACGGCGGGCAGCTCGAGGCAGCTGATGACCCCGCGGCCGTCGGGCGCCATGCGCAGCATGTCGGCGATGTCCAGGCCGGGCTCGCCGAAGAAGTCGGTGCCGCCGCCGTCCTCCAGCCCGGTGATCGAGCGCAGCAGCACGCCGACGGTCGCCTTCGCCAGGCCACCGATGCCCTCCAGCTCCGCCGTGCCCGCGTCGGACTCGAGGAACGCGAGCAGCGCGCGGAGGTCGGAGAGATCCAGCAGCGGCAGGCCCTTGGCGTCGGCGTAGTGGAAGACCAGCGCGAGGCTGGACTCCTGGGTCTCGTTCGCGCCGAGCACCTTCGCCATCAGCTGCGGGCCGACGTCGCTGACCGTGGCGCGGATCGGGACGCCCGGGCCGATGCCGCCGATCGAGAAGAACTCGACCGGGAAGGCCGCCGGCTCGAACGGGATGCCCAGTTCGGCGTCGCGCTTCTCGGCCGGCGTGCCCGTCGCGCCCGCGTGCATCAGGCCGGAGAGGTCGCCCTTGACGTCGGCGACGAAGACCGGGACGCCGTGGGCGGAGAGCTGCTCGGCGATGCCCTGCAGCGTCTTCGTCTTGCCGGTGCCGGTCGCGCCGGCGATCAGGCCGTGGCGGTTGATCATCGCGAGCGGCACCTGGACCTTGGCGTCCTGGTGCACCTGCCCGTCGTGCACGCCGCGCCCGAGGTCCAGCGCGGGTCCCTCGGCGGCGTACCCGGCGGTGATGGTCTGGGCGAAGTCCGGGGTGTCAGCCATGCGCGGACGCTATCGCCACGCGGGCGGCGGCGTCGCTGTCGCGAGCCGGCCCGCGATGCGCGTCCGGTTGCCCTCGTTCGGACCGACCGCGGCAGGTCACTCGCCTGGGCGAACGTCCGAGCATGGAGGCGGCATGCGCGGGCGCGTCCGAGGTGTCCCGTTTGGGCCCCGGTGCGCGGGTGCAGGATGGGACACCTGCGCGAGGTCACGCCCGCGTGGGCCGGCGCCGCTACGCCAGCGTCGTGTGCCCGCGCCCGGCGTGGTCGAATCCCTCCAGGTCGCCGTCGCGCGAGTAGTACGCGCGCACCTCGCTGATGCGGCCGCCCCGCAGCGCCAGGAACTCGGCCCCGCGGTCCAGGCAGCGCTCGCCGGTCCTGGGGTGCGTCCACGCCATCGACCACTCGATCACGACCTCGTCCGGGCTCTCGACGAGGTGCTCGATCGTCCAGACCGCGCCGAGCCCGCCGACGGCGAGCGCGGTGTGCTCGCCGATCTGCGCGGCGCCCACCGAGGGCGGGCGCCGCGTGTACCAGTGCGTCGCGTCAGGCGTGAAGTGGCCGGCGACGAGCTCCGCATCGCCGGTGTTGAGCGCCGCGTAGTAGGACCGGACGTGGTCGGCGGCGGCGCCCATGACGACCGGCCTACAGCCCGTACGAGCGGCCGATGACGTCGAGCATGATCTCGTCGGTGCCGGCGCCGATCCGGTTCAGGCGCATGTCGCGCCAGACGCGCTCGACGCCGTACTCCTTCATGTACCCGGCACCACCGTGGATCTGGATGCACTCGTCGGCGACCTCGACGGCGACGCGTGCGGCGAACAGCTTCGCCATCGAGATCTCACGCACGGGGTACTCGCCGTTCTGGAAGCGCCAGGCCGTCATGTAGTTGAGCTGGCGGGCGGCCTCGATCTTCGTCGCCATCTCGGCGAACTTGTGGCGGATCGCCTGGAACTTGCCGATCTGGCGGCCGAACGCGGTGCGCTCGAGCGCGTACTGCAGCGTCATCTCCATGCACTGTTGGGCGCCCGCCACGCAGCCCGCGGCGCCGATCAGCCGCTCGCCCTGGAGCTCCCACATGATGTGGTAGAAGCCCTTGCCGAGCTGGCCCAGCACGGCGGTGTCGGGCACGCGCACGTCCTGGAAGGCCAGCAGCGCCGTGTCGCTGGAGTGCATGCCCAGCTTCTCGAGCTTCTTCTCGCGGATCACGCCCGGCGCGTCCATCGGGACCAGGAACAGCGTGAAGCCGTCGTAGCCGGCGTCGGCGTCGGTCTTCGTCACCAGGACGATCACGTCGGCGCGGTGGCCGTTGGTGATGTAGGTCTTGGAGCCGTTGATGACGTAGTCGCTGCCGTCCTTGACCGCGCGGGTCTTGACGCCCGACACGTCGGAGCCGGCGTCGGGCTCGGTGATGCCCAGGCACAGGATCTTCTCGCCGGCGATGGCGGGGACGACCCACTCCTGCTTCTGCTCCTCGCTGCCGAACGCGAGGATCGGCGGCATCGCCATGTCGGTGTGGACGGCGACGCCCATCGCCAGGCCGCCCGAGCGCGCGTGGACGAGCGACTCGGCCAGCACGAGCGACGTGTAGTAGTCGCCGCCCTGGCCGCCGTACTCCTCGGGCTTGTCGAGGCCGAGGAAGCCGAGCTCGCCCATGCGGTGGAAGACGGAGTCCGGGAACGTCGTCTCCTCCCACTCGTCGGCGTGGGGCGCGAGCTCCTTCTTCACGAACGCGGTGATCGACTCGCGGAGCTGCTCGTGCTCGTCGGTGAAGATGAAGTGCTTGCGCTTGGCCTCGAAGTCGGGCTTGAGGACGGACGAGCTGGCGGCCATGGGGTGCGGTGCTCCTTGGTGGTTCCGGGGTGTGCGGACCGTATCGCCGCGGCGGGCAAAAGTAAACAGTAGAACTGCCTACTTGCCGCCATGTCCTCGTCAGGCGCGCGGGCGCACGGCGGCGAAGGCGAACTGCCCGCAGAAGACCAGCTTGGCGGCGTTGGTCCAGCCGGCGTCGGCGCGCCGCGCGCGGGCGACGACGTCGATCAGGCGGTTCAGCGGCGAGGGGTGGACCCAGAAGCGGTTGAAGAACGCGGGGGCGCCGAGCCCGCGCCGCAGCGTCAGCGTCAGGCCGTCGATCCCGGGGCGCAGCTCCGCGGTCTGCAGCCCGACCCGCTCCAGCAGCAGCGTCAGGCCGTGCGCGGTGTAGCCGAAGGTGCTCAGCGAGTGGAACGGCTCCAGCTGCGAGGTCGAGCCGACGAGCACCCCGCCGGGGCGCAGCACCCGAGCGGCGTCGGCGAGCAGCGGGCCCGGATCGTGGACGTGCTCCAGGACCTGGTGGCAGTAGACGAGGTCGACGCTCGCGTCGGGCACGGGCAGCGCGATCCCATCGAACGTCGCGAACGCCGCGTCGTCGCGCCGGCGCTCGCGGACCTCCGGCGAGTCCTCGATGTCGATGCCGAGCCAGTCCACCTGCGGGTCGATGGCGAGGAACAGGTCCACCGAGTCGCCCGTGCCGCAGCCCAGGTCCACGACGCGCAGGCCGCCGCCGCGCTCGTCGGCGGCGCGGCGGTACCAGGTCGCGGCCAGCTCGCCGGCCAGCGTCTGGTGCGCGTGGTCGCGCGGGATGCGGTCGCCGAGCAGCGCCAGCAGATCGTCGCCGACCATGGCGCGATCGTACCCGGCGCCGCTCGGGCGGCCCGCACGCCGCGGGCGCCGCCCAGCCCGTAGCCTTGCCGCCCATGTCCTCCGCCGTCCGCTACGAGGTCCGCGCCGACGGCGTGGCGACCATCACCCTCGACCAGCCCGATACGCGCAACGCGCTGTCGAACGAGCTGCTCGACGACCTGCTCGCCGCCTTGACCGCGGCGCGCGCCGACGACGCGGTCCGCGCCGTCGTGCTTGCCAGCTCGCACGCGACGGTCTTCTCCGCCGGCGGCAACCTCGCCGGCTTCGCGGCCGACGTGCCGCTGATCCACAAGCACCAGGGGACCGAGCGGTTCCCGGAGCTGTTCGAGCTGATCGGGACGCTTGGCAAGCCGACGATCTGCGCCGCCGGCGGGCATGTCCTGGCGGGTGCGCTCGGCGTCGCGCTGGCGTGCGACCTGATCGTCGCCAAGGAGAGCGCCACGTTCGGCACGCCGGAGATCAACGTCGGCGTCTTCCCGTTCATGATCATGGCGCTGATCTACCGCAACGTCCCGCGCAAGAAGGCCAGCGAGCTGCTGCTCCTGGGCGACCGGATCGACGCGCACGAGGCCGAGCGCCTGGGCATCGTCAACAAGGTCGTCCCCGACGCGGAGTTCGAGGCCGCGGTGGACGACTGGGCGACGCGCCTGGCGAAGAAGTCGCCGGTGCTGATGCGCCTGGGCAAGGACGCGATGTGGCGCCAGCAGGACATGGCGCTGATGGACGCGCTGGACTTCCTGCGCTCGTCGCTGACGCTGGCGTTCGCGACCGACGACATCCAGGAGGGCGTCAAGGCGTTCTTCGAGAAGCGGGAGCCCGAGTGGACGGGGCGCTGACGGCCAAGGTCGTCGCGCTGCTGCCCCGCACCTCGGATCGCGAGAGCTATCGCGCCGAGGGTGCGCGCGCCGCGGCCGAGGCGATCGCCGCGCGCCTGGGGACGACGGCGCGGATCATCGGGTCGCCCGGCGAGCCCCGCGCGGGCGACTATGACGCGGACCTGCGCGACGCCCGCGGCTGCCTGCTGGAGGCCGGCGGCCAGATCGACGACGCGCTGCACGACGGGCGGATCCCGATCCTCACCGCGGGCGCCTGCTCGATCTGCGTCACGACGCTCGGAGCCGTGCTCAAGTGGCGGCCGAACGCGTTCGTGCTGTGGCTCGACGCCCATGCCGACTTCAACTCGCCGCACACGACGCCGTCCGGCTTCCTGGGCGGCATGTGCCTGGCAGGCGCCTGCGGCGTCTGGGAGACCGGGTTCGGTGCCGGGCTGGACCCGTCGCGGATCGTCATGTGCGGCGTGCGCGACGTCGATCCCGGCGAACTCGAGTTGCTCGAGAGCCACCACGTCTCGCGGATCGAGCGGCCGAGCAGGCTCGCCGACGCGCTCGCCGGGCGCGAGGTCTTCGTCCACCTGGACGTCGACGTGCTCGATCCGTCCGTCGTCGCCGGGCTGGCGCACCCCGCGCCGGGCGGCTTCAGCGGCGAGCTCCTGGCGAAGCTGCTCGCCGACGTGGCCCAGGTCGCGACGATCGTCGGGATCGAGGTCGCGGGCTGCCCCGATGCCGCCGCGGCGCAGGTCATCGCGCCCGCCGTGCAGGCGGCGGTAGCGTTGCGCCCCTGATGAGCGACTCCCAGGCCGACGCCCAGCCCAGCATCCTGCGCCCGCTCGTGGAGGAGCTGCACGAGCGCCGTGCCGTCGCGCGCCGCGGCGGGGGGCAGGAGAAGATCGACCGCCAGCACGACGCCGACAAGCTCACCGCGCGCGAGCGGATCGACCTGCTGGTCGATCCGGGCACGTTCACCGAGCTCGGCATCCACGCCGGCATCCACTACTCCGTGCGGGCGCTCGAGGGGCGTGACGCGCCGGCCGACGGCGTCATCACCGGGTACGGCAAGGTCGACGGCCGCCTCGTCGCGATCTGCGCCTACGACTTCACCGTGATGGCCGGCTCGATGGGCATGACGGGGGAGATCAAGGTCACACGGCTGCGGGAGCTGGCGCTGACCAAGCGGATGCCGTTCGTCTGGCTGCTGGACTCCGCGGGCGCGCGCATCCAGGAGGCCGTCGGGTCGCTGTTCGCCGGCTCCGGCCACCTCTTCCGCGAGGAGGTCGTGATGAGCGGCGTCATCCCGCAGGTCGCGGCGCTGATGGGGCCGTGCGCCGCGGGGACCGCGTACATCCCGGGCCTGGCGGACTTCGTGCCGATGGTCAAGGGCCGCGGGTCGATGGCGCTCGCCGGGCCGCACCTGGTTCGCGCCGCGATCGGCGAGGACGTCACGCAGGAGGAGCTCGGCGGCTCGCGCGTGCACTGCCGGAAGTCGGGCGTCGGCGACCTCGAGGTGGGCTCCGACGAGGAGTGCATCGAGCGGATCCGGCAGTACCTGTCGTACATGCCGAGCAACTGCGAGCAGCCGGCGCCGATCGTCGCGACGGACGACCCGATCGACCGCGCCGACGAGGGCCTGCTCGACGTCCTGCCGGAGTCCAATCGCAAGCCGTACGACATGTACGAGGTGATCAGCCGCATCGTCGACGACGGCGTGCACTTCGACATGAAGCCGCAGTTCGCCAAGACGATCATCACCTGCTTCGCGCGGTTCGGCGGGCGCCCGGCGGGCATCGTCGCCAACCAGCCCAGGCACCTCGGCGGCATCCTCGACAACGACTCCGCCGACAAGGCCGCGCGGTTTGTGAACCTCTGCAACGCCTACGGCATCCCGCTCGTCTTCCTGATGGACGTGCCCGGATTCATGGTCGGTACGAAGGTCGAGGAGGCGGGCATCATCCGCCACGGCGCGAAGATGCTCTACGCCGTCAGCAACGCGACGGTCCCGAAGATCACCGTCATCACGCGCAAGGCCTACGGCGCCGGGTACTACGTGATGAACGGCCGCGCCTACGAGCCCGACCTGATCGTCGCCTGGCCGAGCGCGGAGATCAGCGTCATGGGCGCCGAGGGCGCGGTCGAGATCGTCATGCGCAAGCAGGTCGACGAGGCGGACGACCCGGTCGCCAAGAAGGCCGAGCTGGTGCAGGCCTACCGCGGCATCATCGACGTCTACATCGCCGCGCGGAACGGCATGATCGACGACGTCATCGACCCGCGCGAGACGCGGCAGGTCATCTGCCGCGGGCTCGAGATGGCGGAGGGCAAGCGTGTGGAGCGGCCGTGGAAGCGGTCGGGGGTCGTGCCGGTCTGAGCTTGCCCGGCGCCCTCGGCCGGCGCGGGTGGCGGCACGCTCTGATCGGCTCGCGGGTCTGGCTCGGGGGGCTACCGTTGGCGCATGCTGCGACGCGTGCTCGGACGGCCGGTGGTTGAGGGACGGCAGCGCAACGGCGTGGTCGAGCTGGTCGCGCTGGTCGCGACGGCGCTGTTCTTCGCGCTGGCGATCCAGGCGTATGCGGTGAAGCCGTACCGGATTCCGTCCCCGTCGATGTTCCCGACGCTGCACGTCGGGGACCGGATCCTGGTCAACCGGTTCGCGCACCGCATCGGGACCGATCCGCAGGTCGGGCAGATCACGGTCTTCACGCCCCCGCAGGGCGCGGAGGACGACCGCTGCGGCGTCGCCGGCGAGGGGCCGAACTACAGCGGGCCGGACTCGCACCGGCCGTGCTCGACGCCGACGCCCGAGCGGGCTGCGACGACGTTCGTCAAGCGCGTCGTCGCCGGGCCGGGGGACACGATCGAGGTCCGTGGCGGGCACGTCATCCGCAACGGCCGGGCCGTCCACGAGCCATACGCGGTGCCCTGTGCCGAGCCCGCATGCGACCTCGGGTCGTTCACGGTGCCCGCGGGCAGCTACTTCATGATGGGTGACAACCGCGGCAACTCCGACGACAGCCGGTTCTGGGGCCCGGTCCCGCGGTCCTGGATCGTCGGCCGTGCCGTGGCCCGGTACTGGCCCGCAGACCGCGCCGGATCGCTGTAGCCGTCAGTCGCGGTGACCGAGGTGCCGTCCATCGCCGAGACTGTACGGCGGCGGGGCCGTGCGACGCAGTCCGCGGAGAGCTCAGGCGCGCGACGTCCGCGAGACCCCTGCTGCACCGCGGCGTTCCTCAGAACTCCTGCTGCTCCCACCACGGGAAGAAGCTCGGCATGTCGTTGCTGACCGTCAGCGGGAAGTTCGCCGGGCGCTTCTCGAGGAAGGCCATGACGCCTTCGACGGCGTCCTGCGAGGCGCCGCGCGAGGCGATGCCGGGCGAGTCCACGCGGTGCGCGGCCATCGGGTGGTCGGCGGCCGACAGGCGCCACAGCATCTGCCGCGTCAGCGCGACCGACACGGGTGCCGTGTTCTCGGCGATCTCCGCCGCCAGCGCGTTCGCGGCCGTCAGCAGGAAGTCCGGCGCGTGCGTGCTGCGCACCAGGCCGCCGGCGAGCGCCTCGTCGGCATCGAACACCCGCCCGGTCAGCGTCCACTCCAGCGCCTGGCTGATGCCGACGATCTTCGGCAGGAACCAGGCCGAGGCGGCCTCGGGCAGGATGCCGCGCCGGGCGAAGACGAAGCCGAACCGTGAGTGGGTCGATGCCAGGCGCACGTCCATCGGCAGCGTCATCGTCGCGCCGATCCCGACCGCCGGGCCGTTGATCGCCCCGATGATCGGCTTCAGCGACTCGAACATCCGCAGCGTCACGAGCCCGCCGCCGTCGCGGTGGGTGTGCTGCTCGTCCTGCGCGTAGCTGAACGACGCCCCGCCCTCGGACAGGTCGGCGCCCGCGCAGAAGCCGCGGCCGGCGCCGGTCACGATGACCGCGCGGACGGCGTCGTCGGCGTCGGTCGCGTCGAAGGCCGCGATCAGCTCCATGCACATCTGCGCGGTGAAGGCGTTGAGCTTCTCCGGCCGGTTCAGGGTGATCGTCGCGATGTGATCCGCGACGTCGTAGGTGATCTGCTCGAACTGCGTGGGATCGGTCACCGGCGGAATCTACTTCGCCCGCAGGTCGGGAGTCGGCCGCGCGTCGACGCCCGGGAGGGCCGCTTGCGCGCGCCGCGGGATTCCGCAAGAGTGGGAAGTGCTACGTCCCACTACCTACGAGGCGAATCCCCCTTGCCCGACCTCGACCGGCCCGTCGTCATCACCTGCGCGATCAGCGGCGCGCTCGCGAACCGCGAGCAGTGCCCCGCGATCCCGTACACCCCGGAGGAGTACGCCGCCGAGGCGCGGCGGATCGTGGACGAGGGCGGCGTGATGATCCACATCCACGCCCGCACCCCGGACGGCACGCCGTCCTACGAGATCGAGGACTTCCGCGCGATCACCGAGGCGATCAACGAGGCCGTTGACGACGTGATCATCAACTACTCGACCGGCACGATCGGCGTCCCGGTGGAGAAGCGCGTCGCCTACCTGCGCGAGCTGCGGCCGGACGTTGCGGCGCTGAACATGGGCTCGCTGAACTACGCCAAGTACTCGCGCTCGCGCAAGCAGTTCGTGTTCGACATGGTCTTCCAGAACCCGTTCAGCGAGATCATCGAGCTGCTGCAGGCGATGAACGACCTCGGCATCAAGCCCGAGCACGAGTGCTTCGACATCGGCCACATCGGCAGCCTCGAGCCGCTGATCGACATGGGGATCCTGAAGCAGCCGCTGCACGTGGACTGCGTGATGGGCGTCACCGGCGGCATCCCGCCGACGGCGCGCAACCTCGCCGCGATGGCGGACAACATCCCCGAGGGCTCGCACTGGGGCGTCGTCGGCATCTCGCGCAAGCAGTGGATGCTGATCGGCGCGGCGCTGACGCTCGGCGGGTCGATCCGCGTCGGGCTGGAGGACAACCTGTACCTGCCCAGCGGCGACATGGCCCGCTCCAACGGCGAGCTGGTCGCCAAGGCGCGCGAGCTGACCGAGGACCTCGGCCGCCGGCCGGCGACGGTCGCCGAAGCCCGCCAGATCCTGGGGGTGGTGCGATGAGCCTGCCGCTCGAGGGGATCCGCGTGCTCGACCTCTCCCGGCTCCTGCCGGGACCGTTCTGCTCGCTGCTGCTGGCCGACTTCGGCGCCGCGGTGGTCAAGGTCGAGGACCTCGGCATGGGGGACTACGCGCGCTGGTCGCCGCCGTACTACGAGGGTGCGGAGGAGTCGGCCAAGGGCGCGCTGTTCCTGGGTCTCAACCGCAACAAGACGTCGATCCGCCTGAACCTGAAGGACGAGGCGGGCCGCGAGGCGCTGCTGCGCCTGGTCGCGGGCGCAGCAGCGCCTGGTCGCGGGCGCCGACGTCGTGCTCGAGTCGTTCCGCCCGGGGGTCCTCGATCGCCTTGGCGTCGGCTACGCGCGGATGCAGCAGGTCAACCCGGGCATCGTCTACTGCGCGATCACGGGCTACGGGCAGGACGGCCCGCTGAAGGACCGCTCGGGGCACGACATGAACTACCTGGGGCTCGTCGGCCTGCTCGGGCTGACCGGCGAGGCCGACGGTCCGCCGGTGCAGGCCGCCGGGCAGATCGCCGACGTCGGCGGCGGGGCGCTGCTGGCCGCGTTCGGGATCCTCGCCGCGCTGCGCGAGCGCGACCGCTCCGGGGAGGGGCAGCTCGTGGACGTGTCGATGGCCGACGGCGCGCTCTCGTGGCTCGCGATGGTCGCGGCCACCTTCCTCGCTGACGGCGAGGTGCCGCGCCGCGGGCAGCTCCCGCTGGCGGGCATGTTCGTCTGCTACCGCCCGTACCAGTGCGCCGACGGCTGGGTCACGCTCGGCGCGCTTGAGCCGAAGTTCTTCCAGGCGTGGTGCCGCGGCGTCGGGCGCGAGGACCTGATCGAGCACCAGTTCGACCAGGTCGGCAGCGAGGCGCACGTCGCGGTCCAGGGCGTCTTCATGGAGCGCACGCGCGCCGAGTGGGCGGCGTTCGCGGGCGAGCACGACTGCTGCCTGGAGCCGGTGCTGGACCTCGACGAGGTGCTGGAATCCGAGCTCGTCCGCGCCCGCGAGATGGTCGTCCCGCTCGACCAGCCGGGCGCCGAGCGCCAGGTGCGCCTGCTGGGCGCGCCGGTGAAGCTCTCGCGCACGCCGGCCGACACGAACCGGCTGCCCGGTCCGGGCCTGGGCGAGCACACCGAGGCGGTGCTGCTGGCGGCGGGCTACACGCAGGAGGAGGTCGCCGCCCTGCTGGAGTCCGGCGCGGCGGGCGGCCTGGCGTCCGGCGCGCGCGGGTCGTTCCTGACATGAGCACGCAGACCCACGAGGAGCCGGCCGACGGCCTCCTGAAGATGGCGGAGCTGGCCGAGCGCTCGGGTGTCAGCGCCGGCACGATCAAGCACTACCTGCGCGAGGGCGTGCTCGGCGACGAGTCGGGCATCGTGCGCACGTCGCGCAACATGGCCTGGTACCCGCCGGACTTCGTCGATCGGATCCGGCTGGTCAAGCGGCTCCAGGAGGAGCGGTTCATGCCGCTGCGCCTGATCGGCGAGGTGATGGAGCGCGGGCCGCAGGAGGCGGCCGCGCTGGTCGAGGTCCAGGACCGGATCCTCGAGCACGCGCTGGCGTCGGGCAGCGGCACGCGCACGCCGCGCAAGGAGGTGCTCGCGCGCGTCTCGGTGCCGGCCAACGTGCTCGACCGCCTGGCGGAGCTGGGGGTGCTGACGCCGACGCGCGCCGGGTACGACCACGACGACCTGCTGATCATCGAGTCGATCGCGGGCTTCCGCGCCGGGGGCTACGACGAGCGCCTCGGGTTCACCGTCTTCGACACGCTGCGCTACCAGGAGGCGCTCGCACCGCTCGTCGCCGAGGAGGTCCGCACGATGCTCGACCGGCTGGCGGGCGAGGTCAGCGTCGAGCGCGCCGCGGAGATCATCGCGTCGGGCTCGGATCCGCTGCGCGAGCTGATCGGAGCGATGCACGCGAAGCTGCTGCGGCTCGAGCTCGAGCGCCAGCGGCACCGGGGATGACCCCACCCCGCAAGAGGCCGGGTCGCCATATGGTGGACCGCGATGCCGGTCGTCACCATCGTCCCATGACGTCGGGCCGAGCAGCGGCGATGACCACCGCCGCGTGCGGGCGGTCATCGCATGGCTGGAGGAGTAGGGCGCGAAGCGTCTCGCGGTCGTCCGCGGGCGTGGGTGGCCGCGGCTGGTTGTCGGGGCGCGCTGCCTGGGAGTTTGTCCGGCACAGACGGACAAACTCCCACCTTCACGTCCGGTAGCGCGCGAGTCCGCCGCGAAACTGCGGTCCCGTTTCCCCTCGGTTGCCCGCCGTTCGAATCGCCGCGAGCGGGGACCCCTACCACCGCACGTCGTGCCACTCCATGACGCCGAAGCCGTCGGCCAGCTCGACGCCGCCCGGCAGCGTGCCGGTGAACGTGCCGAACGGCTGGCGGTAGTCGCTGCGGAAGAGCTTCAGGTCGTCGGACTGCGCCCGCTCGGCCTCGGCCGTGAACCGCAGCGCCGCGTCCTCCTCGGCGAAGTCGATGCCGTCGAGATCGCCCGGGAAGGCGACGGGGCCGACCTCGTGGGCCACGCCGTCGATCCACACGGTCCGCTCGCTCGCGACGGGTGCGTCGTGCACGCCGGTCACGAGGTTCCACGCGATCGCGCGGCCGGCGACGTCCGTGCCGACGCCGGCAGACCAGCGCCAGACGGTCTCCCGGGCGTGGTACCCGGCCGAGGCGTCGATCAGCCCGGCAGCGTCGAGCGACCAGCGCCGGTCGCCGACGACGACGCTGCCGGTCGCGCGCACCGGGTCCTTGCGCGTCCAGATGTACTGCCCGCCGTGCGGGCTGACGACCTCGACCGGGTCGCCCGCGGGCTCCAGCAGCAGGTCGATCTCCACGCCGCGCCCGCGCACCGACAGGCGCCCGTCTCCGACGGACACCAGTCGCGGCGTGAACACCGTGCGCCCATGCAGCTCGCCGCTCGCACGATCGAGGACGGCCCAGAACGCCTGGGGGATGCCGCCGATGCGCACCGTCGCCGCGCACAGCATCAGCTCGGATCCGTAGACGCCGACGTACCGCCAGCGCTTCAGCGGGCGGCCGCCGCGCAGCAGCGGCATGCGGCCGGGGGGCAGCCGGAGCCCCGAGGGGCGCGCGGCGCCGGTGCCGCGGACGGGCAGGATCGTGGTCACGCGGGCTATTCTCACCCTTCCGGTTGACTCGTGAGTCAACGACGATCACCGACAGGTCCCGCACCCGTGCGCGCCGCCGCCATCCAGCTCACCGCCACGCCGGACACGGCCGCCAATCTCGCCGCAGCCGACAGCCTCGTGCGCGCGGCCGCGGCCGACGGCGCGACGCTCGTGCTGCTGCCCGAGAAGTGGAGCCTGCTCGGCCGCGGCGAGGATCTGCTGGCCGGGGCCGAGCCGATCGACGGGCCCGCGATCACCTGGGCCCGCGAGGTCGCACGCGAACTCGGGCTCGACCTCGTCGCCGGATCGGTCTCCGAGCGCGTCGGCGGCGACCCGCCGCTGCGCAACACGTCGCTGCACATCGGCCCGGACGGCGGGATCCGCGCGACCTACCGCAAGATCCACCTGTTCGACGTCGAGGTCGACGGCACCGTCTACCGCGAGTCCGAGCACGAGGCGCCCGGCGACACGCCCGTGCTGTCTGCGGCGGCGGACGGCACGAGCCTGGGCCTGAGCATCTGTTACGACCTGCGCTTCCCCGAGTTGTTCCGGATCCTCGCGATCGAGGGCGCCCGCGTCCTGCTCGTGCCGGCGGCGTTCACCCTCGCGACGACGCGCGACCACTGGGAGGTCCTGCTGCGGGCGCGCGCGATCGAGAACCAGTGCTTCGTCGTCGCCGCCAACCAGATCGGCGAGCACGCACCCGGGCTTCGGTCCGGCGGACGGTCGATGATCATCGACCCCTGGGGCGTCGTGCTGGCCCAGGCCCCCGACGCAGCGACCGCGATCACCGCCGACCTCGACATCACCCGCCAGGACGACATCCGCCGCCGCCTGCCCGCGCTGGCGGGTCGCCGCCCGCAGGCCTACGGCCGGCTGCACGACGGGATCCCCGCCTGATGGCCTCGCGCAACCCGCAGGGCGCCATCGAGAAGCGCCGCCAGATCCTCGACGCGGCGATCCGAACGTTCGCCCGCCAGGGCTTCCACGCCTGCCGCGTACCGGACATCGCCGACGAGGCGGGCGTCGCCTACGGCCTCGTCTACCACTACTTCCGCTCGAAGGACGAGATCCTCGACACGCTCTTCCTGGAGCGCTGGGACGTCATGCTGGATGCGATCCGGGAAGTCGACGCGGGCGACCTCGCGGCGCGCGAGAAGCTCCGCGCGATCGCCACGTTCATCGTCGAGTCCTACCGCCACGACCCGGACCTGATGAAGGTCATCATCGTCGAGGTCACGCGCGCGGCGAACTCGTTCGGGCGCCGCCACCTGGGCAAGATCGCCGAGGCCTACGCGCTGATCGCGGACATCGTTGCCAAGGCCCAGGCCGACGGCGAGTTCAAGAGCGACGTCACCCCGCAGTTCGCCGCGATGGCGTTCTACGGGGCGATCGAGCAGGTGCTGACCGGCTGGATCTTCGACCTGCTTCCGAGCGGCGCCGAGGACTACCCGCAGGCGACGACGTTCATCATCGAGACCATCTGCGGCGGGCTGGAGCAATCCGCCGTGCCGTCCCGTTGACCCGCGCCGGGCTGCGATAGCCTCAGCGCCGATGGACAACGATCTCGTCAAACGCCTCGTCTGGTCCGGCATGCTCGCCGCGATCGGCGCGCTCGCCAGCATCGCCTCCGTGCGCGTGGCGCGGCTGCTGTATCGACAGGTCTACGGAGAGGATCCGCCGGAATGACCACCGACCCGACCGAACCGCTCGCCGAAGCCGCCGACGCCGTCACCGAGACGGTCGTGGCCGAGCCGATCGAGCACGTCGCCACGCCGGCGGCCGAGCCTGCGCCCGCACCGCAGGCCGCGGCTGCGATGCCCGCCGCCGCGGGCGAGCAGCGCCCGGAACTGCTGATCGGCGGCGCGTTTCTCGGCGGCATGATCCTCGCCAAGCTGCTGGGGCGCCGCCATGCCCGTTGAGCCCACGCAGGAGACGGCGATGGCCGCCGCGATCCAGCAGGTCACAGCCACCGCCCAGGCGCTGATCCGCGATGAGATCGAGCTGGCCAAGCTCGAGGTCACGACCAAGGCCAAGCACGCGGGCCGCGGCGCCGGCATCGCCGCCGCCGCCGGGATCTTCGTCCTCGCTGCGCTGTTCCTGATCATCGAGGGCATCGCCTGGCTGCTTGCCGACACGCTGTTCGACGACCACGCCTACGCCGGCTTCTTCGTCGAGGCGCTCGTCCTGCTGATCTTCGCCGTGATCGCCGGCATCGTCGCCTCGAAGGTCCTGAAGAAGGCGCAGAACCCGATGCCGACCGAGGCGATCGCGCACGGCCGGCAGATCCAGGCCGTCGTCACGCAGGAGCGCGACGCGCTCGCGACGGACGTCCGCGACGTCATCATCAAGCCGGAGGACCAGCGCTCGTGAGCCCGCGCAGCCAGCAGGAGATCCAGGCCTCGCTCGATGCCAACCGGATGGAACTCGCGCGGTCGCTCAGCGGTCTGCGCGGCGAGATCGTCGGCGTCGCCGACTGGCGCCGCCACTTCCAGCGCAATCGCCAGCAGGTCCTGATCGGAGCGGCGGTCGCGGGCTTCGTCGTCGCCGGCGGGATCGGCGCGATCTTCGGCGGCACTCGCCGCCGCCGGTAGCAGCCACGCCGGTGCAGGTCGACGTTCTCGACGCCGACGGCTTCGCCGACGTCCGTGAGGACTGGACGCGCCTCGCGCGCCTGGATCCCCGTGCGACGCCGTTCCTGAGCGCGGAGTGGGCGGCGGCCTGGCTCGCCCACTGGGAGTCCCGCGGCGACGTCTGGATCGTGCGCGTCGCCGAGGCCGGCGAGGTCCGCGGGCTCATGCCGCTGGTCCTGCAGCGCCGCTGGGGCGCGCGGGTCCTCGGGATGCTCGGCAAGGAGCCCGGCGACTACTGGGACGTGCTTGCAGCCGAGGCCGACCGCGCGGCCGTCGCGACGGCCGCCGCGCTCGAACTGCGCCGGCGCCGGCGAGCCTGGGACCTCTGCATCGTCAACTGCCTGGAACCGGGCTCGCCGACGGCGGACGCGCTCGCAGCGGGTGGGCTGCGCGTGCTGCACCGGCGTGCCGTCGCGAGCCCGCGGATCGCGCTGCCGGACAGCTTCGACGCCTACCTGTCAGCGCTGCCTGCCAAGCACCGCAGCAACCTGCGCAAGCACCTGCGCAAGCTTGACGGCGGCGAGGTCCAGCGCCGCATCGTCACCGAGCCGGACGACATCCGGGCGACGATGGAGCGCTGGCGGGACCTGCGCAGCCGGCGCTGGAATGCCGCCGCGCGGGACATCAACCCCGAGCACGAGCGGGACTTCTTCAACCGCTTCATGACCGAGGCGGCGTGTGCGATGGTGCCGGCGGGAACCGCCACGCTCTGGGAGTTCGTGCACGATGACGCGATCGCCGGTGTGTACCTCAACTTCCAGGACGAGCGCGCGTTCTACTGGTACCTGGGGGGCTTCGACCCGGAGTTCGCGCGACTCGGCGTGGGGAAGATCGCGATCGGCGCGGGCATCCGCGAGAGCATCGACGCGGGCCGGGCCAGCTTCGACTTCACCCGCGGTTCCGACCCCTACAAGTACTGGTACGGCGCCGCCGACGAGCCGCTGCAGTCGCTCGTCGCCGGCCACGAGGGCCGGCGCTCGCGGGCGGCCCTCGCCGGTGTGCGGGCGCTGCTCGCGCGCCGCGGGGACGAGTAGCGGCCCGGGACCCGGATCCAGTCGTTCCGCGGGCTCGGCGGGCGGCCTAGACCCGCGGCACGAGCAGCGACGCGGGC